>JAQYWI010000018.1 GCA_030145015.1 Desulfobacterales bacterium | reverse complement strand
GCCACCTGAATCACGAATTGGCTCCGTTTGCTTTGAGTAATTCTATCACTTCCGTAAAGTCAATCCCGAGCCGCCTGGCGGTTTTCGAGGTCGGAACACCGTCCGATGTCCATCCTCTGCGTTTATAGACGGCATCTTTTAACTTTTCGTACTGCGCTTCGCGGTGTTCGCGCAGGGTGGCGATTTTTTCGGCGGTACTTTTTCCGTCAATAGCCACCTTGTAGGTTTTGACAAGCTGATTATCGTAACGCTCCGCCCGGGATTCGTATTCATCCTCTGTGACGGGCCCCACAGCCCGGTAAGGGATAGCGTCATGCTGGCGGCGGCCAAATCCCATTCGCAGATTAAATATCCGCTGAAAGTTATAGACGGTTTCACTCATTTTAATCAGATCGTCGGGGCCCACTTCATTGCCGGTAATGGCGCTGAAATAATCCGCATACCATTTGGCGTGTTTTATCACCTTGGCCGGTTCAGCGGTATCTTTATTGTCTTCCGGTATGATGTCATTCCAGGGCAGTTTGCACAGGCCGCAAAGCCCGAACCATGTTCGAAACATAGGGAACCAATGCAGCGCCTCGGCTTTCTGATCAAAAGTCGGAATAAAATTGTGAACCATATCCATGAAGATCAGCCAGGCCTCATCATGCTGGGGGCCTTTTAGCGCCAGTCCGTAGCCGCCCTGCTGGGCTAATGATTCTTTGGTCATATATTCTGAAAACTCCAATCCTTTGGCTTCCATTCCAATGTCCTGCATGATCTTCGGATCTGCTCCGAAATCTTTCGCAAAAATTGCTTTCATTTTACGGACCCCCTGGCCGACGATCTGGCCGAAACCCTCTGCATTCGCCATTTGATGCACCAGTTCCAGGGCCGTGAGGCGGTTGCCAAATTGAAGTGCCAGACCGCCGGTATGGGTTGCGTTGATCAGGCCCATTTCAAAGCACTCCATGACAAAAGCAATGCCGGTACCCACGGATATCGTATCCAGGCCGTACGCATCACAATAAAAATTCATTTCAACGACCGTATGGGGATCAAATATACCCAAATTCGAACCGCAGCCCGCGATGGTTTCATATTCCGGCCCGTCCACAAATACCTTTTTGCCTTTAAACGGTCCGGTCAGCGGAATAAAATCTTTGATTCCGTGTGAGCAGGCCACGGTACAGCCCATCCAGCAGCCGTCAAAACCCGGATCAAACAGGCGCCGATAAACTTCCTGGCCTAAATTGGGGGCCTGGGAGTGCCGGCCATAACGAAAATTATGGGTGGGAAGCAGGTCATGGTCATTCATGATGGTGACCAGATGGGTGGTGCCGATTTTGGACATTTCGTTTTGCTTGGGATCCAGTTCAACAATTTCGCGCGAATGCAATTTGGCGACATTTTTCAAGCGGGCTTTATCCGCCGGATTATTGGTTTCGGCCGTGACGTTATTCCAGCAAGCCACGATTGCTTTTAAGCCTTTGTCGGCAAAAACGGTCCCGACGCCTCCCCGGCCGGCCTGTTTGTAGCGGGCGCGTTTGCGTTTGGGATCATACCAGGTAAAATTCAGACAGCCGATTAAGGTGTTTTTGGCCCCGGGGCCCGCCGAAACAACCGAGATATTGCGGGGTTTCCCCTGGGCAAAGTGTGCGGTTAAAACTGCAGACAGCTCATAGGCGTTTTGTGGCAGCCCTTTGGTTTCATAGATCTGAATTTTTTGATTGACGCCGTCGATAAAAACAACGATTTCTTTTGCGCTTTTGCCCTGGATTTCCAGGGCATCGAAACCTGAAAATTTAAGATACGGGCCGAAATAGCCGCCCACGTTTGAATCTATTACCGATGCGGTTGTCGGTGACAGCGTGGCAACAATACTTTTACCCGAACCCGGATAAATGGGAGTGCCGCCTAAGGGACCGGCAGCGATGCACAGCGCATTTTCAGGATCATTCCAC
Source organism: Desulfobacterales bacterium (assembly GCA_030145015.1). The sequence goes on along the minus strand of JAQYWI010000018.1, from coordinate 45,225 downwards.
CTGGTGGAGGGCTGAACCGCATTCCAGAGCAGCCAGAGATTATATCCTTTTCCGCCGGTAAATGTTTTTTTGGTTTTTTCAGCCACCGGTTTAATTGCAATCTTCTGATCGGAAAGATTTAAATATAGGGTCTGATCGGCATAACCGTTAACAATATCCGGTCTTTGGTAGTTTAGGGCTTTAACTTCCTTTAAATCATAATTCGGCATCTTTTTACTCCTTAATTGGTTACTGGTCACTGGCTGCTTGCTTCTTTAAAAGATTTAAAACCTTATATATACAATTAAGTCGATTTTCAATCAAGCTTCATTTTATGTTAAATGGTTAAATCGTTGAATAGTCAATTAGTTATCGGATATTATCCTTTTTGACTATTCAACTAATCGACCATTTAACCATTTAAGCGACAGGGGCGCGCCTCACTTGAGCACTTCCTGACGCTCAAATTTTCTATAGGGCGAAAATTCCTCCAAAACCAATTGATCATCAGCGCTGGTTTGATCGGCAATCATCCGAGCGACCAGCTCCCCGGTACCCGGCCCCAGCATCAACCCCTGGCCGCACATGCCCGTAGCGTGCAGCAGCCCATTAACCTGGCGGTTGCGACCCACAATCGGAGAGCCGTCCGGGGTCATCGGATAAAGACCGCGCCAGGTTCGGCGCACGCTTAGGTTTTTCAATCGGGGAAGGAGGTGGACGATGCGGGCACACACCTGGGGAAGAAATACAGAAGTTGCACCCTTTGCGGTTCCAACTATGGGTGGGTCGGGGGTGATGCAAAAAATCACCTGACCGTGCAGGTTTTGATAAAAATAAAAATTTTTGGACCCCGGACCGGGGCGGATGTCTACCACCATGCATTTAAAAAACGGCCTGACCGGTTCGGTGATGGCGCCTTCGTGGGAGTCCGGAATGACCGGGATGTCGACCCCGACGGTCCGGCCCAGCTCTGTCGAAAAAGGTCCGGCCGCATCAACGACCTCCGCAGCCGCGTATTGGGCCTTATCGGTCTCCACACCGATGACCCTGCCGTCCCCAACCTGAATTCTGCGGACGCGTTCCTTAAAGTGAAATTTCACACCCAGATCAAGCGCCCGGCGATAAAAAGCATTTACGGCCAGTAGTGGAGAGATCGAACCGTCATCCGCTGAAAAAGTACCCCCCCGCAACCCCCGGGGGTTTAGTCCGGGTATAAGCTGCTGCATTTCTCCCGGGTCCCGGTAATCGATGTTCAGTGCGTATTTTTTTTGAACGGGCAGCAGCCTTTTTAGCATCTTCTCATCATCTTTGCGGTAAACCGGAAAGGCATAGCCGCCTTTGAGCCATTCGATGTTATCGCCGTTAAGCGCTTGCCAGGTTGCGAAAATTTCCAGGGAACGACCGCAGATCAGAATTTTTCCCGGATCCGAATGGGTCGCGCGAACGCCGCCAATAGCGTGTTTATTTTCCCCCTGGCCCGGTGACGGATGCATGTCGATCACCCGGGTTTTGATGCCGAGTTCACCTAAGGCCATGGCCGTCGGCACGCCCACCGATCCGGCCCCGACTATGATAACATCACTTGTTTTCAACGTGATTTTCTCCGTGTGCCCCGGCCAGTACGCCGATCGGAACTTCGACAAACAGGGGCCGATCGACGCGATCCGTTACCGTGCCCGGATCAATGCCTTCTTCTTTAAATATTCGCCAGATCATCGGTCCGCAGGTCTTTGAGCCGCAAGCTCCCATGCCGACCCGGGTTAAGGCCTTGAGCTGATTGATATCCCGGACACCATCGCGGATGGCTGCTTTGATTTCACCGGCGGTTATGCGTTCACAGCGACAGATAATGGCTTCATCAGGGGGCAGTTCCTTCTCATAAATTTTGGAGGGCGCGATTTGTTTTTCCTGCACCCAGATACCCATGGCCGCTTTGGCAACTTTTTTGTCCACTTTAACCTGTATCAACAACGTTCCCGGGTATTTTCGTCGGGTCGATATTTTTTCCACCGGATAATATCCCAGGATGGCCCCGTCCACATCGGTAATCGGGACTTTCCGGCCGACGTCAACTCCCTCGCGCCAGATTTCATAGGGCAGGGTGACCAATGGATGCTCGGCGTCATCACGGTAATCGACCAGAATCATCGACAGACCCGGACAAACGGCCACACAGCTCCCGCAGCCGGTACAGGCATTTAAATCCGTTATATAGGGCAAACCGGTGATATGATCCCGCTCGGTTCGAATGGCTCCGACCGGACATGCCGACGTGCAGGGATTGCAGGGCACTTCCTGGTAGCAATGAAAAATCGGAAACACCCCTTCCTCACGGACCGGCTGTTTGCGACTGACAATCGGGCCGGGTTTGGACTTCAAAATAATGGCTTTCTGATGCCACTCGCGGGGAATTTCATTGATCTGCAATCCCAGGGATTGGGCGATTTTCAAACCTTCGATCTTTCCGGTAAACATCGCCGCAGACGCTTCGGCGATTTCCTGAGCGTCGCCGGCACTAAAGACATCGATCCCCCATTTCTGCGCTTTTATATAAAATTCGTTGACTTCGGCCAGGCCGACTGCAATCAGGACGGTATCGACTTTGAAGGTTTTCTGTGTTTTGGGAACAATGTTCCAATCCGGGTCCAGCCGGGCAACACTGACCGATTCCACTTTGTCATTTCCGCTGGCAGCAACCACGGTGTGACCGGTTAAAATCGGCACCCCCAGTCGCTTGAGTTTATCGGCGTGAACCTTGTAACCGCCCACCTGCGGCAGGGCTTCGATGAGCGCCACCACCTCGATGCCGGCCTGGATGGCGTGATAACCGGCAATCAGGCCCACATTACCACCGCCGACGATGAGCACTTTTTCAGAGGATTTTACCAGGTCGCGATTTACCAGTGTCTGGAACGCACCGGCACCATAAACTCCCGGCAGGGTGTTTCCCGGAAAGGACAGCATTTTTTCCCTGGCGCCGGTGGCCACCAGCAGCTTTCGGGGCTTTATTTGTTTATAGCGTTTAGGGCTAACGCCTTTAGCGCTTTTTAGGCCTTGAATTACACCCACAATTTTGTCTGAAAAAACAGCGATCGCGGTGGTATTGAGCCAGATGTCAACGGACTGCAGTTTGTCTATCTTCGCTTGCATAATTGCGGCGATTTCAAATCCCCGGGTCCCGGCGTAGGAATCTTCAACCGAGCCGAAAAATTTATGGGTTTGCAGGACCAGTTTTCCTCCGGGACGGTCTTTATCATCGATGATCAGCGTATCAACACCGAGCTTGCCCAATTCGACCGCCGCCGCCAGACCTGCCGGTCCGGCGCCGATGATCAGCACGTCCACGTCTTTGATCGTCACAGATTGGATTTGCGGTTCAGCATCATCCTCCCGAAGCGTGGGCAGGCCCTCAACACTTTCAATCTGCATGGCTTCAATCAGGGGGGTCATACACGATTTGACCGGCAAACCATCGGCGATGACCAGGCATTGGGAACATTGACCATTGGCGCAAAACATGCCCTGGGGGCTGTTATCTTTGGGATGGTGCCCGAAAATATGGATGCCGTTGGCAAACAGGGCCGCGGATATCATTTCGCCTTCGTATCCGGCCAATTTTTTCCCATTCCAGGTAAACGCGACTTCTTTAGATTCGGGAATTTCCAGAATCGGATGCTGGGTGATGCGTTTTAATGGCATATGGTGTGCCTTCGAATTCGATTTTTTGGGTTGTGTGATCTTGAGGTCAGATCTTTATTTATAAGTGCCTAAAGTGCCTAAAGTGAGCTAAAGTGCCTAAAGTTACAGAATTCTGTCAATTTTATTAAAAAGATGGAGCGTCACGCGGCGCAAGCGCCTGCGCTGCGCGAGCGACACCATAACTTTAGGCATTTTAGTCACTTTAGCTCACTTTAGGCACTTTCTTTTCCTCCCGTTCTCTTCTTTGCATGTACTGATTGAACCGGTGAACATGGTCGCGGGCCAGCCGTCGGGCATGGTCAGCCTTTCCTTTTTCCACCGCATCTACAAGGTCGTGAAGATCCTGATAGTTTTCATACAATTCCGGTCCATCCATGGAAAGAAACTGGTCATAGTAACGATGGATGTTATCATGAACCGAGTGCAGCACGGATATATAAATCGGATTTTCAGCAACGCGTGCCAGGGTCATATGAATCTGTTTGTCGATTTCGATGAAGGCATCCCTTTTTGAGGTGCCGCCATCAACACATTTGCGGGCCGCCTCCACGAGTTTTTTGAGCTGTGAGATGTCTGCGTTTGTAATTCTTTTTGCGGCATGGGCGGCCACGATGCCTTCGACATCTTCGCGAAATTCTGCTAAATGATTCAATGAAACCTTCTGAGATTGGATCAGCAATCCGAGACTCTCGCTTACCTGTTCGGCATTCACATCTTTAACCACCGATCCACCGCCGACACCGAGTTTAATTTCGATGAGGCCTTTTTGTTCCAGAACTCGCAGCGCTTCGCGCAGGGTTCCGCGACTGATATTGAACATTTCCTTCAGCTGTCTTTCAGAAGGAAGGGTGTCTCCGGTCTTCAGCCGGCCATCGAGAATGGCTTCCTGAATTTGCTCGACGACATCCTGAAAAACTTTGGTTTGCTTGGCTGCCTGGAACATGGGCGATCTACCTTTCGGATTGTGTTATAATGGTTAGACCATTCTAACATTTATCTTAAACCAGGTCAATATTTGAACGCACTGTATGATCGGCCGGCAACGCCGCTTTCGGATATAAGATGCTTGGAAACGGTTTTGAACCCGGGTTTATTCGCCGTCGACTTCGGCTACGCCCCGGCAACGAAGGCAAGGCGAACTGCGGGGAGCTTTATTATTTCCTTGACTTACGTCGAGACAGAACATAAATTGCAGAAATTTTAGCGGACAATTTTCACAACAGATCCATTTAATCCGGCGATTACCAAATTTTGCCGAACCTGAGTTTCAGGTGTCAATCACAGTATCGGAGCATATATCATCATGTTAAATAACAAAAAAATTTGTATTATCGGTACGGGAAATATGGGCGGAGCCCTTGTCAGCGGTCTGATCGGTTCGGGTTCATCCAGCCCGAAAAAAATAATCTGCACCGATGTGCGCGAGTCCACCCTGAAAGCCATTGAGAAAGAATACGGGGTCAAAACCACCACCAGCAATCTGGAAGCAGTGATCAAATCGGACATCGTTATCTATGCCGTTAAACCCCAAATTATGGCGGCGGTTATCAAAGAAACCGTCGAAAAACTCGATATGTCCAAACTGGTCATTTCCATCGCTGCCGGCGTACCGATGGCTGCACTTGAATCCTGTCTCAATAAGAAGCTGCGCCTTATCCGGGTCATGCCCAATATAGCGGCGGCGGTTAAAGAAGCGGCTACGGCCGTTGCGGCCGGAAAGAACGCCAGTGAAGAAGATATCGAGATGGCGATGTCCATTTTCGATTCCATCGGTAAGACGGTGTTCATTAAGGAAAATTATTTAATGGATGCGATTACCGGGTTGAGCGGCAGTGGCCCGGCGTATATCTTTCTGGTCGTTGAGGCCCTGGCCGATGCCGGTGTGAAGGTGGGATTGTCTCGTCAGGAAGCGTTATTTCTGTCCGCCCAAACCGTTTTAGGTGCCGCTAAAATGTTGCTGGAGACCAAAGAACACCCGGGCCAACTCAGAGATAGAGTGACCTCTCCGGGAGGTACGGCGATTGCCGGTCTGGCAACCCTTGAAAAAGGCGGATTGCGCACCACGCTGATTAATGCGGTTGAGGTTGCCACCAACCGTTCCCGGGAACTGGGCGAAATGATGATCAAAAATTTCTCAAATAATGGCCCTGTCGATCCGTCGGCCTAAACCGATTTTTCCGGAAGCCACCCACCACATCCTGTCTGCCAGCATTGAAGTGCATTGAGTCAAACCGGTAATTACTCGAAATCCGTAAATCTTGAATTTGCCAGGTCCGGGGATTTGGAATGATCGACTATTCCCGTTTAAAAGAGATGATTCATAATTCCAGCCCCAGGGAACCCCCCGACGGGTATTCGTATCCGTCTGCGTGCGTGTTTTTGCTGGTTTATAACAAGCCGGATCCACATATTCTGGCCATTCAGAAATCCGACACCGAAGGTTACCCCTGGCGGAATCAGGTGGCCCTGCCGGGGGGGCATCTTGAAAGCCAGGATGCCGGCCCGGTTGCGGCCGCCTTCCGAGAGCTGCAAGAAGAACTAAACATCAGCCGGGACCAGGTTGATTTCATCGGTTCCATCGGGCACTTCCAAACCCTCACCAAACCCAAAGACATCGAGGCTTTCATTGGGCACTGGAATGGTAAAGGATCGGTTCGGTATGATTCCACCGAAATTTCCAGAATTCTTGAAATACCGCTGAAAAAGCTTATGTGCATTCATCAAACCAGACGCTATCATGGGCGCAGACCTGACATTCGCGAACTTGAATATCCTTTTGAGGAAGTCATCATATGGGGGGCAACCGCTCAAATTATTCACCACTTTATCGAGCTCGTTTTCCCACTTTTAGAAAATAGCGAGTAGGAAACCTATTTGGTAGATTTACGGGTGTAGCGTTTTATCAGGCGGGCAATTGTGGTAATGACGATTCCTGCACTCAATACAAGCAATATTATCGGCACCCAGACATAACCGTTGTATGCAGGATCTTCTCTGGACACCGAGATCCCTACCATCGCAAATAAAAACACCAGTAGCAAAAATACGATCACAATGGTATAAGCTGTCATTGAATTGTACCAGGGAATGACCGCTTTTCTGAATACCGGGTTTTTATCAGAAGGCATCGTAATGTAATCTTAGGTTGAAATTGGATATTCGATTTATACCGCTACTTCATCTTACCTGTCTAAATGTGAAAAATCAAGGTATTGACATGTATCGAAAAAACAAAGGGGATCGGCAGATATTTTCGTTATTCAGGCGCTTTTTTATCGGCTTTGTTTCTTTAAGTTTATTATGGGGGTGCGCGGTGAAATCTGATACGGTGCTGATTAAAGATACGTCAACTGCTGTTGAACCGGACACTATTATTTCAGCGAAAACGGGAAAGACAGTCACTTTCGACGAACTGATGAAGGATTTAAACAGCAGCCAAATTGTTTTTGTCGGGGAAAGGCACACCAACGACTTTCACCATGGTATCCAGTTAAAAATAATCGAAACCGTTTTTAAGAACAACCATTCCATGGAGGTTGGAATGGAAATGTTCGATCGTTCCTACCAGCCGGTGCTGGACTTATGGTCTGCCGGTGTGCTGGAAGAAGAAAATTTTTTACGAAAAGTGCACTGGTATGCGAACTGGCGGTTTGATTTTGCATTGTACCGGAATATTTTATTATTTATAAAGCAAAACAGAATCAAAATCATTGCCTTGAATATTCCCTCTTATATCACTTCCCGGATTAGTCACGGCGGAATTGACAATTTGAACGATGACGATAAGCAATATCTTCCCAAAGAGATCGACACTTCAAATACAGCCCATCGAAACTATGCGGAGCAAGTATTTAAGCGACATCATTTTCAAAGCAACGTCAAATTCGATGATTTTTATATGGCCCAGTGCGTCTGGGACGAAATCATGGCGGAATCCATCGCCTCTGATCTTGGCAGCAAAAAGATCGTTGTCATGACTGGAAACGGACATATTCAATACAAATATGGTATTCCGGACCGGACCTTTCGCCGCACCGGCGCGTCATTTCGAACGATTTACCTGGCTTCGGTGGGAGAGGAGGTTGAACTGGGTATTGCAGATTACATCTGGGTAACACCGTAGTTAGAAGACAGAAGACAGAAAACACAGGTCGGATGTCACAAATTCTTAGGTTTCAAGGTTCAAAGGTTTAGGGTTCAGGGTTGAAGGGTTTCCAGTCAGCAGATCATGCAAATCACCACAAGATTGCTTTGAGCCTTATTTTTGACTTGTCGTTTTCCGGCCTGAGTGGTCCTCCAGGGGCTCTGACCTGTCGTTTTCCGGCTTAACCTGGCAGGGCCATAAAGGCAGTAGGGCGGGTGCTTGCATCCCGACCCTTAGGCGGGGCCTCTGTGCCAGCCATCAAGAGGCAGCCGCAGAGGGCTGCCCTACGCTCCGGTTTTCATCTGTCATCTATCTTCTGTTATCTAACCTCTGAACGCTGAACCCTGAACCTTTGAACCCGGCGACTGACACCTGAAACCCCTATACGCAGCACCTTTTCCAGTGCTACAAATTAGCCCGGAATGACATGCCGGCCGCAATATTTCATGAATACAATTATAACTTATTGTTTTAATGGTAAAAAAATATTTATCCGGCAATTTTTTTTTAAAAAACACACTATATATTGATTTTTTTGTTTGACAAATATCAATATATTGTGGTAATATTTAATTCAATTGAATGGAAAACCACATATTGTGGTTTTTTTTGTGGTTTTTGATTTTACAGCATTTTACAGCATTTTACAGTATTTGACACTATTTTACACTTGGGGGCTTTGATAAGCCCTTTTCTTTCGGTTACAGGAAAATGGTGACTCAATAAAACAAGGCGAGGTGACTTAATTGTTTGAAAGTATAAAAAAAAGAGACGGAAGGGTTGTTAAATTTGATTCATCCAAAATCACAGCGGCGATGGCCAAAGCAGGAAAGGCCACCGACGAATTCGAGGAAAAAGAGGCCAGGAAACTAACATTGCGGGTGTTAACTTTAGCGCACGAGTTACAGTTGGATCCGGCACCTGAAGTGGAGGAGATCCAGGACATCGTAGAGGCCGTACTGCTGGATTCACCCTTCTTTAAATCAGCTAAAGCCTATATTTTATACCGCGAGCAGCATTCCCAAATCAGGCAGATTACCACAAAAGCCAATGTGGATTTAGTAAACCATTACATTCAAAAGCTCGATTGGAAAATTAAAGAAAACAGCAATATGTGTTATTCGCTGCAAGGGCTGAACAATTACATTTCATCTGAGGTGACGTCCGAATACTGGTTAAACTCTATTTATCCACCTGAAATCCGACAGGCCCACAAGGACGGTGATTTTCATATTCACGATCTTAATCTCTTATCGGTCTATTGCGTCGGTTGGGATCTTCAGGATTTGTTGCGCCAGGGTTTCAAGGGCGTTGAAGGCAAGGTCGAGAGTGCTCCTGCGAAACATCTGCGATCTGCGCTGGGGCAGATTGTCAATTTTTTCTATACCTTGCAGGGAGAAGCCGCCGGCGCCCAGGCGATTTCCAATTTTGACACGCTTCTGGCGCCGTTTATTCGTCATGACCAGCTTGATTATGATGGTGTCAAGCAGGCACTCCAGGAATTTATTTTTAACATCAATATTCCGACCCGGGTTGGATTTCAGACGCCTTTTACCAATATCACCCTGGATCTAAACGTTTCAGCAGTTCTAAAAGACCAGCCCGTGATTATCGGCGGCAGCGAACAGGAAGAAACCTATGGCGAGTTCCAAGCGGAGATGGATCTGCTAAATAAAGCCTTTGCCGAAGTCATGATGGAAGGCGACGCCAAAGGAAGAGTCTTTACATTTCCGATTCCGACTTACAATATTACGGCTGATTTTGATTGGGCCAATCCAAATCTGGATATGGTCTGGAAAATGACCGCAAAATACGGGATTCCCTATTTTTCAAATTTTGTGAATTCTGATATGGCGCCTGAAGATGCGCGCTCCATGTGCTGTCGGCTACGCCTTGATAATCGGGAACTATTAAAACGCGGCGGCGGCCTTTTTGGAGCCAATCCCCTGACAGGATCCATCGGAGTCGTTACCATCAACCTGCCGCGCATCGGATATGTCAGCTCTGCAGAAAAAGACTTTTTTAAAAATCTTAAAGAAAAGGTCCTATTGGCCGCCGAAAGCCTTTCGATAAAACGCAAAGTCCTGGAACTGTTCACCGACAAAAATCTGTACCCTTACTCGCGGTTTTATTTGCGCGATATCAAAAATGGAACCGGACTGTACTGGAAAAATCATTTTTCTACCATCGGTATCATCGGTATGAACGAAGCGTGTTTAAATTTTCTGGGTGAAGACATTGCATCCGGACGGGGTCAAAAATTTTCTCTGCAGGTTATGGATTTTCTGCGCGATCTGATTTCGGAAATACAGGAGGATACCGGAGATATTTTCAATCTGGAAGCCACTCCGGCTGAAGGCACTTCGTACCGTCTTTGCATGCTGGATAAAAAGAAGTTCCCGCAAATCACTTGTGCCAATGAAGCCGATTTTAGTGCCGGGGCGGCGCCTTATTATACGAATTCCAGCCACCTTCCGGTGAACTACACGGATGACATTTTTCAAACCCTGGAGCTGCAGGACAAACTCCAGGTAAAATATACCGGCGGGACGGTTCTGCACTTTTTCCTCGGCGAACATGTCAGCGACATACAAGTCGTCAAGAATTTAACAAGGAAGATCACCACAAATTATCAGCTTCCGTATTTTACATTGACACCCACTTTCAGTGTCTGCCCGTCGCACGGATATATCAATGGGGAGCAGGCGATCTGTTCGACCTGCAATCAGGAAACGGAAGTTTATTCTCGGGTTGTGGGCTATCTGCGACCCGTGAAACAATGGAATAATGGCAAGCAGGCCGAATATGGTGATCGCAAGCTTTTTAAAGTGGCCTAGGCGGGTTTCAGGTTTCAGGTGTCAGCAAAAATATTGACAGCTTCTGGCTTCTTGTTGCTGGCGGCTCGCCGAACCGGAGACCAGAAGCCAGAGGCCAGAGGCCGGTGACGAGTGACAAACTTAACACCGGAAACCAGCTTAATTAGGAGTTTACGAAATAAATGAACATTGGCGGGTTATTAAAGAATTCGACGATTGATTATCCGGGGAAACTAAGCTGTGGTATTTTTCTATCGGGCTGTAATTTTGACTGCCCCTATTGTCACAATCCTGATCTGGTCAAAGGCTGCTCCGGGCGCTCGGCTGAATTTGATCCCGGCAATGTCTACCGGTTCATCGAAAACCGCAAAGGATTTTTAGACGGCGTGGTTATTTCCGGCGGTGAGCCCACACTTCAGGAGGATCTTTTTGATTTATGCCGGCACATCAAAAATATGGGATTTCCGGTTAAACTGGATACCAACGGCAGCCGCCCCCGGGTGATCAAGAGGCTTGTTGATGAGGGGCTGGTAGATTACATTGCCATGGATCTGAAAACCGATCCAACATGGTACGCCACTTACATCAAAGCAAACTGCAATGAGACAGCGATCCTTGCAAGCATTGAGATTATTATGGAATCGGCGGTTGCCTATGAATTTCGAACCACCTGTGTCAAACCCATCGTGACCACAACGGTCATTGAAAATATAAGCCGCCTGATAAAAGGCGCCCGCGTTTATGCGTTGCAGCGGTTTCACAAAAGCCGGATGCTGCACCCGGATTTCTTTAAGGAAATCAATTACGAATATACCGATGATGAACTGATGCAGCTCAAAGCGGTTGCCGAGCCATGGGTTAAGCAGTGTATCGTTCGCTAAATGTTGTTGACGATTGCTATTTTGGTTAAAAAAAGTGCCTAAAGTGAACTAAAGTGAGCTAAAGTGCCTAAAGTTAAGGTGTCGCGGCGCTCCATCTTATTAAATTAAATGATCGTTCAACCCAGTCGTCAGACCCTGAGGTTCTCGAAGGGAGGCTCTCGACGGGCAGAATTCCTTAACTTTAGGCACTTTAGTCACTTCCTACTTTAGGCACTTTTTTTAGTGGAACCTATCGTCCGAATCGCCTGCCGGATTTATAACCGTTCAATTCTCAGTGCAAGAAACGCTCATAAGCGATCAGACCCCACACAATCACGGCTGCCAGCATGCTCACGGCAGCGGCTGCCGAGCCCAAATCCTTTGCCTGTTTGGACAAAATGTGATGTTCCGTACCGATGCGGTCCACCACTTTTTCTACGGCTGAGTTCAGCAACTCGGTAATTAGAACCAGCAGGCTGGAGCCGATAAGCAACGCCCATTGCACCGCCGTTTCGCCGATCCAGATGCCGACAGGCAGCATGAGTGCAATCACAATGGTTTCGGTTCGAAAAGCCATCTCATTATCCCATGCGGTTTTCAACCCGGCCCATGAATAGATCACGGCATTCCGGATGTGGCGGAAGATATTTTCGTTTTCGGATCCCATCTGTATTCACCCTCAATCCTTTTAGTTTATTTTTGAAACGCTTCCCGGTGCCTTTAACGATAGCCGAATCAATCGATTTAGGCAATCCGAACCCAATAAGCCACTAAGCCACAAACAGATAGGTTCAGAAGCTTAATCGCCTATGGACTCATCAGCTTTATGGCATTTTTCTTTGAAGCCGAATTGCCAAAGTTAATGGTTTAAAAATTCTTGTCATCGGCAGTGGTTTTATGTTAGTGGGATTATTTAAATTTGTTCTCAGTCTTAACACTGATCAATGGTATGATTTCCAATAAAAATTCGTCCATTGGTCCATTTTCGCTCTGACAATTAAATACAAAAATCCTGAATGATGTTCGCTGAAGGTTTGAAGGAGGCCAAATAAATGCTAACCGCTAAAAATATTGTAATTTTTGGGTCAGTAATCGTGATTGCTGTCATCCTGCAAGTGGTTCTGATCTCTGTCGGTAAGGTGGATAGCCCCGCAGAAGCGGCGGTTGAATTCACAAGAGCCTATTTCTTGCTGGACGGCAATTCAATGACGGAGCGGCTCTGCAGTGAATTCTCTGAGGATGAAGAGGCTGATATTGTCGGTGGATATCTGTATCATTCCGCTGAAAAGGCGAGAACAATGGGCTTTTCGCCGGGTTATATGAAAAACCAGCTTTCCCACGTCAAAACCGAAATCAAGATGACGGATGAAAATAACGCCAAGGTCAGAGTTACCGGTGAGCGGCTACGCTCCATCAATCCTGTTTTTGCGATAATCGGGAAATTGTTTTTTCTCATCGAAACGCATAAAGTTGATGAAACCCTCATCCTTGTCAAAGAAGATGGGAAGTGGAGAGTTTGCGGCAAGCCATTTTCCCTGTCTGAGATATGATTGGATTTCGGATTTTAGATCTAATAAAAAACTGATAAGACGCACATTAGGTCTCCACCATTCCAAATCCGCAATCCAAATTCTAAAATCTACAATCAGGATGGCTCCAGCACTCCCTCATATGCAGCCAATTTATCATCAAATTCGTCAACGCGCCCGCCAGATCATTTTGCGTCATCCCACCCCGGATTTCTATCATGATCATGGTCCGGACTATGAGGCCTCAAGAAAGTTATTTGACAGCGACCTTGCCGTCAAAAAACTGCTTTCCTTCGTTGCCGCAACCCTGGAAGATGATTTCGGACACGGCCTGATGCATGCTGTGAAGGTATCCCACGATGCGGGTACCTTAATGGTCATCGAAGCTCAGCAAAGTGGTTATGACAACGACCGTCTTTCCCGTTTGGTATGTTTGGTGCAGAGCGCCGGTTTGTTGCATGACATCAAGCGTAAGAGAAAAGATCACTCAACCCATGCGGCTACCTATGCAAAAAAGGTGCTGAAAAAATATCCGTTTTCTTCCGAAGAAATTGCGATCATTTGCGGTGCCATCCAAAACCATGAAGCTTTTAAAGACAATATCGATGCGGATACACCCGAAGGGGAGCTGGTTTCCAATTGCCTTTATGATGCAGATAAATTTCGCTGGGGTCCGGATAATTTTAATGATACCATCTGGGATATGGTATCTTACTTTAATCCGCCCCTAACGGAATTTATGAAAGGTTATCCAAAAGGAATGGAAAAGATCGCCACTATCAAATCCACATTTAGAACGCCGGCAGGGAAAAAGTTCGGCCCCCAATTTATCGATCTTGGCCTGGCGATCGGAGAAGAGCTTTATGAGGCCATAAAAACTGAATTTTTTAAGTATTTATGATTTTATGATTTAAATTTTTAAAGGCGCTTATCCGGAAAGTCCAAGTTACCATAAAAAAACCCCTGTGGGAGCGGCTTCCAGCCGCGAAATTAAATGATCTCCCGCCGCCGGGATCCCACAACCAATACAACTTGTTCTTTCCAGATAACCGGATTTTTAAATTTGTCGCCTGGATAAGCCTTAATCGAAAACCGATCGATCACGAAAGCACCCCGGTTAAACAATTCAAGGTTTAACCGGGCAGGCCAAAATGCGAAAACACGAAAAAATTTGACTTCGTGCTTGTTTGACACTAAAGGTACAATTCACTATAAACAGAAGAAAAATTATTTAATTTGAAGGAGGTCTTTTCAGCAACCCCTAACCAAAGGAGGTTCGAATGGCAGCCACAACATGGCCGACGCCCAATTGGCCGGAAGGTGTTGCAAACGACGTTTCCGGTTATGAGAAGCCCTTATTCTCCATTCTTGACGATGCGGCAGATGAATTTCCGAACCAGGTTTATACGATTTTCAACGATGCCACCCGCACCTTTGCCCAGGTAAAAGATAGCGCTGATCGCATCGCCAATTTTTTGGCCTCGCGCGGTGTCCAAAAAGGAGACCGGGTGGCCATTTTTCTACCCAACTTGCCCCACTATCCGGCCATATTTTTTGGTATTTTAAAAGCCGGAGCTGTTTGCGTTACCTGCAATCCACTCTATACAGTCAATGAGCTCAATTACCAGTTGAAAGACGCCGGAGCTAAGGCCGTTTTTTGCATGGATCATCCCCAGTTTTATCCAACTACGGTTGAGGCGATTAAAGGATCAGAGGTAGAAACGGTAGTGATCTGCGGGGTCAAATCCTATCTGCCGCCAATCAAGGCCTTTATCGGCGGGCTTTTAGGCAAGATTCCCAAAGCCGGAAATTACCAGCCCGGGCATCTCTTTTTTGATGATGTGGTCGCAGCCGCCAAACCTGTACCACCGGATGTTGAGATTAACCCGGCAGAGGATTTGGCGCTGATCATTTACACGGGCGGCACCACCGGCGTCCCCAAAGGCGCAGCCCTGCCACACACCAATTTTACCTATGATATTAAAGCCGCATTGGAGTGGATTCGTTTGGTGCATGAACCGGGTGCCAAGCCGGAAAAAACGCGTACGGGCGGGTTTCACACTTACCTCGGTGTTCTGCCCTGGTACCATAGTTTCGGTCTGACCTGTGCCATGTTATCCGCTTGCGGCACCGGCAGCCGTCTGATATGCATTCCCGATCCCCGCGCTGGGAATCCGCCCTTCACCGAGGTCCTCAAGACCGTGCAGAAGTACAAGCCGACTGTCATGCCTGCCGTACCAACGATTTTTGTGGCCTTTACCAATCATGCGCTGCTGGATCAATTTGATTTAACATCCCTGATAGGGTGCTTTTCCGGTGGTGCACCGCTGCCGCCTCAAGTCTGCAAACAGTTTGAAGAAAAGACCGGTTCCGTCATTTTTGAAGGTTATGGTTTGAGTGAAACCGCACCGATTGCCACGGTCAATCCGACCAACCGTGAGCAGCGCAAGATTGGCTCGATTGGTTTTCCGATACCCGGCACCGTCGTCAAGATTCTGGATATCGAAACCGGAGCAACAGAATTACCCCAGGGTGAAGATGGTGAAATTGCGATCTGTGGCCCCCAGGTAATGAAAGGGTACTGGGGCCGGCCCGAGGAAGATGAGAACGTATTCCGCGAAATAGAGGGAAAGCGATATTTCCTGACGGGTGACATTGGCCATATCGATGAAGAAGGGTATATTCTGGTTACCGATCGTAAAAAAGACCTGATTATCGTCGGTGGATTTAATGTTTACCCGCGCGATGTCGAGGATATTCTATTTCAGCATCCCAAGGTGGAACTGGTGGCTGTGATTGGCGCGCCGGATGAAAAAAGCGGGGAAAGCGTGAAAGCATTTATTCAGCTTAAACCGGGTGAAACGGCTACCGAAAAAGAAATTTTCGAATTCAGTAAAGAGAAGATGGCCGGTTACAAACGACCCAGGCACGTTGAGTTCCGGGAAAGCTTACCGGTTTCCAATGTGGGTAAGATATTGCGCCGGGTTCTGAGGGACGAGGAGCTTAAAAAATCATAGGCAGATAGACAATTCCCCCATCCCATTGTAAATAGTGGGAGCGGCATCTTGCCGCGATATTTTACAGGTAACAGGACAAGGCGCTAAACCTTTCTGAGATCGCCTTTAAATAAGATTTAGCCAAAAATACAATTTCAGGCTTAAAATATGCTGGAAAAAATAAAAAAATGGATCAGCGGCCATCCCTATTTTATAACCAGTGCCGTCTTTTTCATCATTCTATTTGTGGGTTGGCGGGTGCTGTACTGGCGCGAGGAAAACTTTGCCTTTATACTGCTGCTGTATTTTTTTGTCACCCTGGGCATCCGCTTAGATGACATTTCCCGCAAAATCGGAACCCGCACGTCAACCGCCGCCGGCAACCCCGATAGTAAAGCGTCCCTCATGCATCAATTAAATGATATTAAGCACGCCCTGCTGGCCATTAATGCGACGCTCAATCGAATTCTTGAAAAGACCGAAAAAAAAGATCAGTAACACAATTTATAAGTATTTTTCCAGGAATGTCACCGTCCTTTTCCAGGCAATATCAGCGGCTTCCTTGTTATACTGGCTTCCACCTTCGTTGGCGAATGCGTGTCCTGCATTTTCATAAATATAGATTTCATGATCTCCGCTCAGGGTTTTCAGCCTGGCCTGGAATTCTTCAACGCTATCCACTTTGATACCCCGGTCATTTGCGCCGAAGTGCCCCAGAATTGTCGCTCTCATCTTGCTGAGATCGTCTTTGGGATTAAAGCGGCCATAATATATAATTGAAGACTTAACGCCCAGACCATTTTTGGCAATTTGATAGGACCAGCCGCCCCCAAAGCACCACCCGATGGAAGCCACTCTATCCGGATGTGTACTCGCGTGGCCCTTCATAAAAGCAACGGCGCCTTTTAGATTTTTGAATGCGCCTTCGACATTGTTTCTAACGCCGGTAGCCAGTTTGCGGGCCTCTTCGGGTGTGGTTGCCGACTCACCCTCATAAAGATCAACCGCCAGAGCCACATATCCCAGTTCGGCAAATTTTCTGGCGTTTTTTCGAATATTATCATTGAGTCCCCACCATTCGTGGATTAAAATCAGGCCGGGGTGTTTTTGATTATCCGCAGGCCGGGCCAGATACCCTGAAACATTTTTGCCATTCCGGTGGTAGACAACTTCTTCGGTTACGATTTCCGCCGCCGGGGCATTGACAGGAACCCCAAAAAGAAAAATAACAGTAAAAATTATATAAAAAGGATAGACTTTCATAGCGCCACCTTTTGATGTATTGTTGAATGGAAAAGAATCTTGAACATAACGCTTCTCAAGGTCCTGTCAATGGTCGGTCAAATATTTTCAGACCCGCGGGTGAACCCTAATTGAGCGTTAAACGCTCAATTAGGCGTTAATGGTTATTAACTAATAACGAATAACAGATAACGCCCAACTGTTTTTGGGCCCAATTGGGACTGAAATTAATACGCTCGTTATGGAAAATACCAAACTCACTAAGGGGAACATGGAAAGCGCTCCCGGAAGCGTCCTGGTCTGGGATCTGCCAACACGGCTGTTTCACTGGTTGCTGGTGGTCCTGGTGGTCATCTCTTTTGTAACCGGGAAAATCGGAGGCAATGCCATGCAGTACCATGAGTGGAGCGGCTTTACAATCGTTGCCCTGCTCCTGTTCAGGCTGGTCTGGGGGTTTGTCGGCAGCCGGGAATCACGCTTTGTGACCTTTGTTCGGGGCCCCGCTGCAGTCGTTCGCTATGCAACGACGCTTTTGCGCAGCGATTCGACGCCCTTCCGCGGTCATAATCCGCTCGGCGGGTGGTCGATCATTGCCATGCTGTTGGCCCTGTTGGTTCAGGCCGCAACCGGATTATTCGCCAACGACGACATAATCACCGAGGGCCCCCTCTTTGACTGGGTCAGCAAGGCCACCAGCGACGGGCTCACCCGGGTTCACAGGCTAAATCAGGAAGTGATCATCGCACTCGTATCCATCCACGTTCTGGCGGTGCTCTTTTACTTGATCTACAAACGCGAAAATCTGGTAAAGCCGATGATCTTCGGTGTTAAGGAGTGGCGCGGGACCGAACCCCGGCCCGCAACCGGCCGCAACTGGATCGCAGCGCTGATTGCCGGGCTGGCGGCGCTGGCGGTCTATCTGATCGTGCGATAGCGCTTAGGCTTAACAAACGACCTGTCCGCCAGTGCGGATACCCATGGGCCGCCCGGGCGCCTATTTGGTGCGAAACTGACTATGACAGGCCTTGCAGCTCTTGCCGACCTCTCCAAACTGCGCTTTGATGGCGCTAAAATCGCCGCTTTGGGCTGCGCTGACCAGTTTGGTGGCCTGGGTTTCGAATGTTTGTGAGATTTCTTTGAATTCGGCCTGCTGCACAAGAGCCGAAGATTTCAAGGTGGTATCCCCGGTGTCGGTTCCGGGCACCATGGCCGCCTCCCAGGGAAGACGTGACAGCGTCTCAACCAGCATGGCATTGCGTGCAAAAACCTCCTGGTTGTAAGGAATCTGTTCTTTTACCATTGCGCCCATGCGCCCGAAATGCTGGGCGATCAGAAACATGACCGCTTTGCGGTATTTGATGGCATACTCGGGCTTGGCAAACTGAGCGTACGCGCCACCGATTGCGCCTGCGCTGAAAACAAGACAAATTAAAATCATCAACAGTTTTTTCATTTTTCCTCCTTTTGAGCAAATGGCCTACTAAATTCACAGGCCAAGTTTGAAATTAAGCGGGAATTTCCGTTGAGGTTTATGCCACTTTGTGGTATTTGTCAAGTTCATATCATCAGGCACGCAATCGTAACGCCCGCCTTTACTTTTAATCTGATGAACCTTATATTACACCACAAAGTAAATTCCAACAAATATAAGGGAGAACACGCCTGTGCCACCAAACGAAACCATAGAAGCCGAATCATCTGACGGGGGTATTCCGCGTAAAAGGTCGCGGATCTATCTAAGTATCGTGCTGTCAATTGCGGTGCTGGCGGCAGGTGTCGTAGGCACCGCCTATATCGGCAAAAACGCACCCAAAGCACGCAAGCGTCCGCCGGAAAAAATGACCCCCCTGGTTCAGGTGAGCAGCGTGCATCCCGATACCCACAAGGTTGTCGTTGCGGCTATGGGCACCGTGATTCCGGCCCGGGAGATCATTCTTGAATCCCGCGTAGCCGGAGAAATTGTGGCCATTCATCCTGAGTTCACCGTTGGGGGCTTTTTAGATAAAGGATCAGAAATTTTGCGCATCGACCCCGAGGATTATCAATTGGCCGTTACGCTGGCTCAGGCCAAAATCAAGGATTCGGAAAGCGTCCTGAAAGTCGTCCAGGAGGAAGCCGCTGCTTCCGAAGAGGAATGGCGCCTGCTTTACAAGGCAAATCCTCAGGGCTACAAAATACCGGCATTAGTGGCCAAAAAGCCCCAATTGGAAGCGGCTAAAGCCAAACTGGCCGCTGATGGGGCAGATCTTCAGAAAGCGAAACTAAATCTGGCAAGAACGCGGATTCGCGCGCCCTTTAATGCCATCGTGCGGGCCAAACAAGTGGATATCGGTTCCCAGGTCTCCAGCCAGGAGCATCTCGCAGAGCTGGTGGGGACCGATACGTATTGGATTCGGGCATCCATCCCGATAGATCGTTTGAGCTGGATTTTAATTCCAGGCAATCCCGCTGGATCCGGTGCCAGGGTGCGTATTTCTTACAGAAACGGCTATGAACTTGCCGGCACGGTCATCAAATTGCTGGGCGACCTGGAAACCGAGGGCCGTATGGCGCGCATACTTGTCGAAGTTCAAGATCCATTGGGATTAAAGATAAAAGGAAAATATCAACTACCGCTATTAATCGGCGAGTATGTACGAATTGAGATCGAGGGGCGGGAGCTGCAAAACGTGTATCGTATCCCGCGCAGCGCCCTGCGCGACGACTCCAACATCTGGATCGCCTCAGATGACGGCAGACTCGAAATCCGCAGCGTTAAAACCCTGTGGCGTGATGCCCAAACAGTTGTGTTGGCGGAGGGTCTCGAACCGAACAGTCGCTTGATTGTTTCCGATCTTGCTGCACCGGTCAATGGCATGCCGGTGAAAGTCGCCGAATAAGTTTCTGCGTTCACTTCTCTAAATTCGATCGTTATCGATCGACTCAGTCCGTAATTGACGCGAATGAAAACGGAATCAGACAAAGATATCTATCGAGGTCCGATCGCCTGGATGGCCGGCCATTCTGTGGCCGCCAACCTTCTCATGGCGGTTTTTTTGGTTGGGGGGCTGCTTTTGGCCAGCCAGATTAAAAAGGAAGTATTTCCTGACTTTGATCTCGATATCGTCAATATTAGCGTGCCCTATCCCGGCGCCAGTCCGGAGGAGGTGGAAAGGGGCGTGATCCTGTCGATTGAAGAGGCTGTGCAGGGACTTGAAGGCGTGCACGAGATCACGGCCTCCGCCAACGAGGGTATCGGTACCGTCCGCGTTGAAATTATCGAAGGAGAGAACATCCAGCGTCTGGCCCAGGAAATCCAGAATGAAGTCGATCGGATTACCTCTTTTCCGGAAGAAATCGAAGAGCCCCAGGTGGTGATCGCGCAGCACAGACGCTATGTCGTTTCCCTGGCGCTTCACGGTGATCAAAGCGAATGGAATCTGCGCGAGGTGGCCGAGGATATTCGTGACCGCTTGATCCAGGATCCGGATATTAACCAGGTGGAGTTGGAAGGCGTTCGCAGTTATGAAATCAGCATCGAAATCTCCCAGTCAAATCTGCGGGCTTACAAATTGACGCTTAATGAGGCCGCCCAGAGGATCAAGCGGGCATCGGTGGAATTACCCGGGGGTGCCATCAAAACCGAGAGCGGCGACATCCTGATGCGCATGAAGGAACGGCGCGATTACGGACATGAATTCGGCCGGATTCCCATTATCACAGCCAACGACGGCACCGAGGTGCTGCTTGAGGATATCGCCGTCATTAAAGACGGATTTGAAGAAACGGACAATTTTGCCACCTATAACGGCAAACCGGCGGTGATGATCCAGGTCTATCGGGTGGGCGATCAAACGCCGATTTCGGTTTCCGATGCGGTTCGGCGACAGGTGGAAATCATCAACCAGATTCTGCCGCCCGGGTTATCGCTGGAGGCGCGCAACGACCGGTCCAAAATTTACCGGCAGCGCATGAACCTCATGCTGCGCAACGGATATCTGGGGCTGGGGCTGGTGTTCATTCTGCTGGCTGTTTTTCTGGAAGCCCGCCTGGCGTTCTGGGTCAGCCTCGGGATTCCCATATCGATCCTCGGGTCCTTTCTTTTCCTGCCGAGCATGGATCTCAGCATCAACGTCATCTCCATTTTCGCGTTTATCATCACGCTGGGAATCGTGGTGGATGACGCCATCGTGGCCGGTGAAAATATCTATTATTATCGCCAAAGGGGGCTGGGATGGTTTGAAGCGGCTGTACGCGGCGCCCGGGAAATCTCCATGCCCATCATATTCAGCGTGCTGACCAACATGGTGGCCTTTATGCCCATGCTTTTTGTTCCCGGATTTATGGGTAAGGTGTTTAGACAGATTCCGCTGGTGGTGATCAGCGTTTTTGCCGTCTCGCTGATTGAAAGCCTACTGATCCTTCCGGCCCATATCGGGCATCGCAGGCGGCCGGACCCCTCCGGGCTTATCGGTTGGTTAATTGCGCGGCAGGCAGTTTTGGGTCGCTTATTAGAGCGCTTTATTCGGACAAAATACGGACCGTTTCTGGATCGGGTCCTGCAGTACCGGTATGTGACCCTGTCGATCGGCATTGCCGTGCTGTTGATAACGGTCGGGTATGTAAAGAGTGGCCGGATGGGATTTGAGTTATTTCCCAAGATAGAATCCGACTACGCCATGGCCACGGCCAAGCTTCCCTTCGGTACCGGCGTTCAAAAAACAGAGGGGGTGCAGCAGATCATGGTCGAGGCGGCCCAACAGGTGGCCAGCGAAAACGGCGGCGCAGATCTGGTGCAAGGCGTCTATGCGGTGATTAATGCCAATCAGACCGTGGTGCGCGTGTATCTGACGCCGCCGGATGTCCGGCCCATTTCAACCGCAAAGCTGACCGAATTATGGCGTGAGCGCGTCGGCGCCCTGGCCGGATTGGAATTTCTCAAATTCGAATCGGACGCCGGCGGCCCGGGCCGCGGTGCCGCCATCGCCGTCGAGTTGAGTCATCGTCGCATAAACGTTCTGGAACAGGCCAGCGCCGAACTGGCCGGCGAGCTTGGATTTTTTCCCAACGTCAAGGATATCGATGACGGCTTTGCACCCGGCAAACAGCAAATCGATTTTCAGATCAAACCCGAAGGGCGCAGCCTGGGATTGCGCTCCCAGGAAGTGGCCCGGCAGGTGCGTTATGCCTATTACGGTGCCGAAGTGTTGCGTCAGCAGCGCGGGCGCAACGAGATTAAAGTGAAGGTGCGACTGCCCCGAGAAGAACGCGAATTCGAGTACAATCTGGAGCAAATGATTCTGGCGACGCCTGCGGGCAAGGAAGTCCCTTTGCGTGACGCGGTTTCTTTGAAGCGCGGCCGGGCCTATACGACCATCGATCGCCGCAACGGCCGACGCGTGGTCACCGTATCTGCGGATGTCAAACCCCGCAGCAAAACCGATCAGGTGACGCAGTCTCTGACGGCCGACACGCTGCCGGCCCTGCAACAAAAATATCCCGGTCTGACATACAGCTTTGAAGGCCGGCAGGCCGACCGACGTGAGAGCATGCGCGGTCTGTTCATCGGCCTGCTGATGGCGCTAGTGGTCATCTATGGCCTGCTGGCGATACCCTTCAACAGTTTTGTGCAGCCCATGATCATCATGATGTCGATTCCTTTCGGCATTGTCGGCGCGGTCGTCGGCCATCTGATCATGGGCTACAGCCTGAGCGTGATGAGTACTTTCGGCGTTGTCGCTCTATCCGGGGTCGTGATCAACGGTGCCCTCGTGCTCATCGATTTTGCCAACCGCAGGCGGCGGGACGGGGAAAGCAGCCATAAAGCCATATACGATGCCGGGATGCAACGGTTCCGGCCTATCGTTTTGACCACCCTGACGACCTTCGGTGGCCTGGCACCGATAATTTTTGAAACATCTCGACAGGCCAGGTTCCTGATCCCGATGGCCATCTCCCTGGGATTCGGGATTTTATTCGCCGCATTCATCACCTTGCTGCTGGTGCCGGCGCTGTATCTGATCAACGAAGATCTGCACCAGTTGGTCAAGCAAGGGTCGAAGTATAAAATGCCTTACAATTTAAAGCCCCATGAGTAGATCTGCCCACCGCACGTTCTTATAAAACACGTCCTATCGCGATAAAGTTTCTCTTGATTTGATATTGTCAAATGGTTTAATCCTCAACAGAACTAATACCTAATCCCAAATAATCATTAACGATTAACCATCAGTTGACGGAGGGGGTATGGCGTTAAACCTGGATGCTATCGGCAAAAAAATCGGACCGTTTACCAAAGACTACACCTGGAAGGACACCGTGCTTTATGCGCTGGGGGTGGGCGCCGGTTTTGCGGATCTGGATTACTGCTATGAAAAGAATCTTAAGGTGATACCCAGCTTTGCGATTACAACGATTTATGATTTAATTCCGGAACTGGCAACTGTCAGCAATGTCAATCTGGCCGGCATTTTACACGGCGAACATCAAATCATCTTTCACAACCCCATTCCTTCTGAAGGCACCCTTTCCACTGAAGGCAGCATTTGCCATTACTATGACAAGGGCAAAGAAAAAGGCGCCCTGATCATCGCAAAGTTTGAGACCCGGCACTCAAATGGCACCAAATTGTTTACCAGCATCGCCACTGTTTTTGCACGTTTTGATGGTGGATTCGGAGGTGATGATACGCCCAAAAAACAAACGCATATTCCTGACGGCGAGCCGGATTTTAGCGTGGAGGCCACACCATCATCGGATCAGCCTCTGATCTTCCGGCTTTCAGGTGATATCTTCCAATTGCACGTGGACAGCGAATTTGCCAAAATGGCCGGATTTGAAAAACCGATCATGCACGGCCTGTGTACCCATGGGTATGCCTGCCGGGCATTGATCGAAGCGCTGGTTCCGGGTGAACCGCAAAAGGTCCGGCGCCTTGATTGCCGTTTTAAAAGACCTTTGTATCCCGGCATGCCGATTAAAACGTTGATCTGGAAAATCGATTACGGCAAGGCGTTCTGGCGCGTCATTAACGCCGAGTCCGGTGAAGTGGTGATGGATAACGGCATTTTTGAATACGGTGACATTGTTAGAGAAGAAATTCGATTTGATGGCCGGGTGGCGATTGTCACCGGTGCCGGCGCCGGGCTCGGACGGGTATATGCTCTGGAACTGGCAAAGCGTGGCGCCAGAGTGGTCGTCAATGATCTGGGTGGTGCCCGGGACGGTTCGGGAAAGGGATCAAAGGCACCGGCCGAAAAAGTGGCCGATGAGATCAAAGCCTCCGGCGGTCAGGCGGTGGCAAACTACGATAATGTGGCCACTGTCAAAGGCGGGGAAAATATCATTAAGACCGCTTTAGATGCATTTGGTACGGTGGACATCCTGATCAACAATGCCGGGATCCTGAGGGACAAAACCTTTTTGAAAATGGAACCGGAAAACTGGCAGGGCGTCATCGATGTCCATTTAAACGGGGCCTATAACGTCTCGCGTCCGGCCTTCGGCGTAATGAAAGAAAAAGGATACGGGCGGATCCTGATGACCACATCAGCAGCGGGTCTTTACGGCAATTTCGGGCAGACCAATTATTCGGCTGCCAAAATGGGTCTGGTGGGTTTAATGAACACCTTAAAATTAGAAGGCGATAAACACAATATCAAGGTGAATACCATCGCACCGTTGGCGGCTTCGCGGTTGACCCAGGATATTTTACCACCGGATGTAATCGACAAATTAAAACCGGAACTGGTCGCACCCATGGCGCTTTTTCTGGTCTCGGAACAATGTCCGGTGAGCGGCAATATTTACAATGCCGGAATGGGTTCTTTCAATCGGGCCGCAATCGTAACCGGAACCGGTGCCGTGGTGGGCGATGGCCGGGAAATTCCTGCCCCTGAGCAGATCGTGGGCCAGTGGGAAAAGGCCACCGATCTAAAAGGAGTTAAAGAATACTGGAATGCCACGCAACAGATTGGAGATGTTTTACAAGCGTTTGCTAAACCGCCGGGAAAAACGGGCGTATGAAATCCCAGCTCATTGAAAAACTGTTTAAATTTCAGATTTAGGGTTTAAGGTTCAGGGTTCAGGGTTCAGGGTTAGGTTAGATAACAGAAAACAGAAGACCGAAAACTGAGGACAGATGAAAACCGGAGAGTAGGGCGGCCCTCCGTGGCCGCCGGTTGGGGTCGGCACAGAGACCGACCCTACTTGAACAAAGTTAAATTGGAAATCCGAATTTCGAAATTCGTGCTTCGGATTTCAATCATATCAGGAATGGGATTTCAATTTTCTAGGTAAATTTTTCGCACTAAAAGCATTTACTTAAGAGGAGCAAGGATATGATCGGTATCACTTCCTATGGTGCTTACATTCCAAGGCTAAGATTGGAGCGCATGGCGATCTTTCAAGCCATGGGCTGGTTTGCGCCGGCCCTGATGATGGTGGCCCAGGGGGAACGATCCATGTGTAACTGGGATGAAGATGCCATTACGATGGCGGTGGCCGCCGCCCGCGACTGCCTTCGCGGCCAGGACAAACAAAAACTGGACGCGGTTTATCTGGCCTCCACAACCCAGCCGTTTGCCGATCGACAAAATGCCGGGATCGTTTCGGCGGCACTCAATCTCAAAGATGACCTGATTACGGCAGATTATACCTCCTCCCAGAAAGCTTCGACAACCGCGATGATCACCGCCCTGGAATCGGTCAAAAGCGGTGAAAGACACCGTATCCTGGTGACCGCCACCGATCGTCGCGAAACCAAGGCCGCATATTTTTACGAAATGTGGTTCGGTGATGGCGCGGCTTCTCTGATCGCAGGCGATACGGATGTTATTGCGGAATACAAGGGATCTTATTCCGTAACCCATGAGTTTGTCGATCATTACCGCGGTTCCGATAAGAAGTATGACTATGTCTGGGAAGAACGCTGGGCCAGAGATGCCGGATACGGCCGCATCATTCCCGAGGTGGTCAATGGCCTATTTGAAAAACTGAGCATCACCATGGATGACGTCGATAAACTGGTTTATCCCTGTATTTTTAAAAGGGACCACCGTAATATCGCCGCGCAGTTGGGGGCAACTTCCGATAAACTGGTGGACAATATGCACGAGGTCTGCGGTGAAACCGGCACGGCCCATCCCTTTGTCATGTTTATTTCAGCCCTGGAAAAGGCCCGGCCGGGCGATCGGATTCTGATGATCGGTTTTGGCCAGGGTGCCAATGCCCTGCTTTTCGAGGTGACCGAAAACATCACCCGGCTGGTTGAAAGAAACGGCGTGGCCGGGTCCCTGGCGGATAAAAAAACCATAGACAACTATCTGAAGTGGCTCAAATTCAGGGACCTGATTCAGACGGAGATGGGTATCCGGGCCGAAGCACCGACCCAGACCGCCACCACCGTTTTATGGCGTAAAAATAAAATGATTCTCGGCCTGGTTGGCGGTCGCTGCCGGGAATGCGGCACGCCCCAGTTCCCGAAGATGGATATCTGTGTGAATCCCGACTGCGGCGCCTTCCATAGCCAGGAAGACTATGAATTTGCCGATGTGCCGGCCAGGGTTAAAACCTTTACCGCCGATATGCTTTCGGTCTCAGTAGATCCTCCGGCAATATACGGAATGGTGCAGTTTGAAGGCGGCGGGCGGCTGATAGCTGATTTTACGGATTGTGAACTCGATGATCTAAAAGTCGGGCTGCCGGTGCAAATGGCGTTTAAACGCAAAGGTGTGGACGCGGAGCGCGGCTTTGTGAACTACTTCTGGAAAGCCGTTCCGGTTCCCGGTGGGATCGAAGAAGCAAGTCGGATTGGCTTTGATGATCGCGTCGCCATTGTCACCGGAGCCGGAGCAGGCCTGGGCCGGGCATACGCCCTGGAGCTGGCCGGGCGCGGTGCCCGGGTCGTGGTCAACGATCTGGGCGGTGCCCGGGACGGGTCGGGCAAAGGGTCGCAAAGTCCGGCCGATAAAGTTGTTGCGGAGATCAAAAAATCAGGCGGTGAAGCGGTGGCCAATTACGATAGCGTGGCGACCCCCCAGGGCGGCGAGAATATCGTTAAGACGGCCCTGGATGCCTTCGGACGGTTGGACATTTTGATCAACAATGCCGGTATCCTGAGGGACAAGAGTTTTTTAAAAATGGAGCCTGAAAACTGGAAAGCGGTTTTAGATGTGCACCTCAACGGCGCCTATTATGTGACGCGCCCGGCCATGGCCGTCATGAAGAACAACGCGTACGGCCGTATCGTTATGACCACCTCGGCGGCGGGTTTATACGGGAATTTCGGCCAAACCAACTATTCGGCCGCCAAGATGGCTCTGGTGGGGTTAATGAACACCTTAAAGCTCGAGGGCCAGAATTATAATATCAAAGTGAACACGATTGCGCCGATTGCGGCTTCACGGCTGACGGAGGGTGTGATGCCGCCGGATCTTCTTGAAAAGTCAAAGCCGGAATCTGTCGCGCCCCTGGTGATGTATCTTTGCAGCGAGGCCTGCAACGAAAGCGGCGCCATCTTCAATTGCGGTATGGGTTATTTTAATCGTGCCTCGGTCTTGACCGGTCCAGGGCTTCAACTCGGAGATCAAGACCATCCGCCGACCCCAGAGCTGATTCACGCGAATTGGGAAAAAATTAACACAATGGACGGCGCCCGGGAGTTTAAAGAAGCCAATAGCGCTATCTTTGCGCTCATCGCTCCGCCAAGCACATCGGCCGCAGAAGCAACGTCACCGGCAGATGGGCAGGGCAGCGTTGCCGCGATATTTGATAAAATGCCCGACACCTTTAAAGCCGAGGCAGCCGGCGGTGTCGATGTCATATTTCAGTTCAACATCTCGGGAGAAGGCGGCGGCGACTGGCATTGTATGATTAAGGAGAATACCTGCACGATTGAATTCGGGGCCCACAAAAACCCGGCGTGTACCCTGAAGATGGCAGGTGCTGATTTTCTGGCGATGATGGCAGGAACCCTGCCTGCCATGCAGGCATACACCTCCGGCAAGCTGAAAATCGAAGGCGATATAATGAAGTCGCAACTGCTCGAGAAGCTTTTCAAAATAGGTTGAAAAGCAGCCGTTCAGGGTTCAACGGTTAAATAACAGAAGACAGATATCAGAGGTCAGAGGACAGATGAAAGAAAACAGAGCACAGAGGTAGGGCAGCCCTCTGCGGCTGCCAGAAACCAGTGGCTTTGATCTCATGGTCCTTGAACCTTTGAACCATAAACAAATAAACCAATTTACGATTCAACCTCTACCTTGGAGGAAAATATTATGGCTACGGGGATTAAGGACAAAGTCGCCATCATTGGAATGGGCTGCTCCCGCTTTGGCGAGCGCTGGGACGTGGGCGCTGAAGAATTAATGATTGAGGCTTTTAAAGAGTGCCTGGAAGACGCCGGAATCGAAAAAAACGATATCGGTGCTGCCTGGCTGGGTACCTGCTTTGACAGCATCAATGTCGGCCGAAGTGCCCTGCCCATGTCCCTGACCCTTCGCCTTCCCATGATTCCGGTTACCCGGGTGGAAAATTACTGTGCGACGGGAACGGAAGCGTTTCGAGGCGCCTGTTATGCGGTGGCTTCCGGTGCTTACGATATTTGCCTGGCCCTGGGAGTGGAAAAACTCAAGGACACGGGCTATGGCGGCTTGCCCAGTTTCGTGGGGTCGGATTCCGGAAGCCTTACCTGGCAGTGGTTTCCGAACATGACGGCTCCAGGTGCTTTTGCCCAGCTGGCCAGCGCCTATGCCGCCAAATATAGGGTGCCCGATCAGGACCTTAAACGCGCTATGGCGCACGTGTCCGCCAAAAGTCATGCCAATGGTGCCTTAAATCCCAAAGCACACCTGCGAAAAGCGGTTACCGAAGAGCAGGTTATGGCGGCCCCGATTATCGCCCACCCGCTGGGCCTGTTTGACTGCTGCGGCGTCAGCGACGGCGCTGCCTGTGCGATTGTCACCACACCTGAAATGGCAACAAAATTGGGCAAAAAGGATTTTGTGACCGTTAAAGCGCTTCAGCTGGCATTGAGCAGCGGAGAGGAGATGGGCTATAATGACTGGGACGGTGACCATTTTATCACTACCAGCAAATGCAGCACTGAGACTTACAAAGAGGCCGGCATCACGAAACCACGTGAAGAAATCAACATGATGGAGGTCCATGATTGTTTTTCGATTACCGAGCTGGTGACCATGGAAGACCTTCATATTTCTGAAAGAGGACAGGCCGGTAAAGATGTCATGGACGGCTTTTACGACCGGGACGGAACGATTCCCTGTCAGGTGGACGGGGGGCTGAAGTGTTTTGGTCATCCCATCGGGGCTTCCGGGCTCAGAATGCTTTACGAGCTTTATCTGCAGTTTCACGGCCGGGCCGGCGATCGTCAGCTTGAAAATCCCAGATATGGATTGACCCATAATCTGGGCGGTTTTCCGGCCATGAATGTGTGCAGTATATCAATTGTCGGGAAATATAAATAAAAAACGGTACAAGGTATACGGTACAAGGCGCAAGGAAAAAACTCAAAATGAGAAAAAACCTTGAGCCCCTGGCCGTGTGCCGTTTATACGGTGAGCTTGACCGATGGAAATTCTAAAATACACCGAGGACCATCAAGATTTCCGGAAACGGCTGCGTCGTTTTCTGGCAAAAGAAGTGACGCCCCATGCGAATGAATGGGAAAAGGACGGAATTGTCCCCAAAGAGGCCTGGAAGAAAATGGGTCAGGCCGGCTTTCTATGTACGGAAGTTTCGCCTGATTATGGGGGTATTGGAGGGGATTTTCTGTATTCCGTCATTGTTACCGAAGAGATCTCACGAACCTATCAAAATGGTCTGATTGCCTCGCTGCACAATGATATCGTGGTACCGTATATCACTGCATTCGGTTCGGATGAAATTAAAAATAAATATCTTCCAGGCTGTGTCTCCGGTGACATTATATCGGCAGTGGCCATGACGGAGCCGGATGCCGGCAGTGACCTTGCCGGTATATCGACTTCTGCGGTCGAAGAAGGCGATGAGGTGGTCCTCAACGGCTCCAAAACGTTTATATCCAACGGCATTATTGCCGATCTGGTAGTGCTGGCCGCCAGAGACCCCTCGGTCGAGGACCCGTACCAGGCCATTTCTCTTTATCTGGTTGAAGCCGGAACTCCCGGGTTTGAGAAAGGCCGTCATCTGGAAAAAATGGGGTTGTGGAGTCAGGACACCGCGGAACTGTTCTTCTCCAAATGCCGCATACCCAAAACGAATCGCCTGGGCAAAAGGGGAGACGGGTTTTTGATGCTCATGGAAAAACTGCAGCAGGAACGCCTGATTTGTGCCATCTGGGCGGTTGCAGCTGCAGAGCGCATATTGGAATGGACCATGGAGCATTGCCGCAGCACCCGGGTATCGGGAAAACCGATTGCCAAATCCCAGGCAATCCAATTTGGTCTGGTAGAAATGACCACCGAGGTAAAACTGGGTCGAACCTTCATAGATAAATTAATTATGGATCATGTGGAAGGTGAAAATGTGGTGATTGAAACCTCCATGGCCAAATATTGGACCACAGATATGGTCAAACGGATTGCCGATCGAGCACTCGATTTCTGCGGGACTTTCGGGATCCTGGAAAAATGTCCGATTGCCCAGGCCTGGCGGGATGTGAGGGTGATGTCCATATTTGCGGGGACCAATGAGATTATGAAATCGATCGCGGCCAAATTCATGAATCTTTGAAACCGGTTCGGGTTTTGATAAAAAGAAAAAAACAGCCTGACCATATTGGGTTGGAAAGGATCCTATTCATTTTTGTTTTCAATTCATTAGCAAAATGTTAAATAGACTGTCAGATTATCAAAAATTGAAAGTGGCTATTTAATTAGAACCCATCTCAAAAATAGGATTTTGGTTCAAGATCGCGGTGGGGCCGAGTTTTCCCGCGGTGCGGGACTTCCCGCCTGATCAAATACGATTTGTGGGTCGAAAACCGGAGGTCCGCCTGAGGCGGATCGAGGATTTGAAGCGAGGCACCCACAAAGATATTGGGCCAAAAGACGTTTTTGAGATGGGTTCTAAATGGCAGGAGAATTAAGTTGGCAACTGGAATCAGTCGGAGAGATTTTTTAAAGTATTCCGGGACAGCCGGTGGCGCTTTATTATTAGGCATGCATGGAGACCTGGTTATGGCGAATCGTAAAAGTCAAGTAGCGTTTGTAAGCACCGAAGATCGAAAATCAGGGGTTTCATTATCCATAAAAACGTTGGGTATAAACCCGGTAAAAAACAAGGATGTCCTCATCAAACCCAATTTCAATACTGCCGACCTTACCCCCGGATCAACACACAATGATACACTGGTTGCCCTGGTAGAAGAGGTCTGGAAGATGGGGGCTAAAACGGTTAGTCTGGGTGAGCGAAGCTATCCCCCGACCCGCTCGGTCATGGAGCAAAAGGGAATTCTTGCGCTTCTGAAAGAATTGGATGTCGAGATTATCGATTTCGATCAGCTCGATAAAAAGGATTGGGTGAAGGTCAAGCCCCAGGAGTCTCACTGGCAGGACGGATTTCGGGTTGCACGACCCATCCTTGAGTCCGAATGTCTCATTTCCACCTGCTGTCTTAAGACCCACCAGTATGGGGGTGTCTTTACGATGTCACTCAAACTTCATGTCGGAGTGGTTCCGACAAGCCGGCATGGCTATAATTATATGAGCGAACTCCACCAATCACCCCACCAGCGCAAACTGATAGCGGAAATAAATGCGCCATTTAAACCCGACCTAGTTGTGCTGGACGGAATTGACGCTTTTGTGGATGGTGGCCCAGCGACTGGTAAGCGGGCGAAAGGCAATGTATTTCTCGCCTCCCCCGATAGAGTGGCGATTGATGCCGTCGGCTTGGCGATATTGCAATCACTGGGAAGTAACGATCAAATCATGAATACAAAGATTTTTAAACAGGAACAAATTGCCAGAGCCGTTGAAATTGGCATAGGGGCGGCATCCTCTTCAGAGATCGAGGTATTATCAGCCAACGCGGAGAGTCGTAAATATCGAGATCGCGTTGTTGAGACATTAAACCAGGGTTAATGTCATACGAACATGTTTTCAGTGGCTCCCAGATGGACCTTCATCAATTAGCGCTTCCAATCCATAACAAAAACGATTCCGGTCCAATTTTATCCTCAGGCTCGGAAGACACAATTATGGCACTGCTGAAATTTTTTGTGCTTGCCATCAGCTGCAATTGAAGCATGAATTTTCAATTAAAAATATCTGTACCGAACCCGTATACTATTATCCTTTTAAAAACCTTTCGAAAATGGGGTCAGATCTTTGTATTTGACGGATAAAGTATGCCGGATAAACATTTAGGCCGCATTTAATTTGACGAATGACATTTTGTCAATTTCAAAGATCTGACCCCACCTCCTGACCCCACCTCTTCAATTACAAATCTCCTGGAGTCATCTTTTAATTGTCGGTTTGATTCGCAAAAGAAACATAAATTATAGAGCTAATAGCGTTAATCCTCGATATAAAATCGCATGATCGGTCGGGTTTCTGAGCGGCGCTCGCATTCTTTAAATCCAACCTTCGTATAGGCCGAGGCCAGCCCTGTCCAGGCAAAGACATCCGGCACTTTATCTTTTCTGGGTTCAACCGGATAGGCTTCGACGACCGCGCCGCCCTGGTTTTTGACATAATCAACGGCCGCCTTTAAAAGCTGAATGCTTAACCCTTTGCGGCGATAATTCTTTTCCACGAAAAGACAGGAGATCGACCAGACCTGCAAATCATCGACAGGCTTTAGAATGCGTGAGCGTCCAAGTGCCGGGAAATGTTCCCGCGGGGCCACAGAACACCAGGCTACCGGCCGGCCCTGAGAAAAAGCCAGAATGCCCGGGATTTTACCCGAGTGAATAATGGTTTTCATGGCCTTGCGGTTGCCCGCGCCTTTCTGGTTTTCGAATTCCTTGCGCGTCAGCCGCCAGAGCATGCACCAGCAACCCCCGCAGGCACCGCGTTCGCCGAATAAAGTTTCGAAATCGGACCATCTTTTTTTCGTCACCGGCGAAAATTGCAGGCTTAAATCATTTGCTTTCATTTTATGCATCCCTTTTCAATATTCATAAGATGATTTCTTTGCCGTCTTCTGCATACTCGAGTTCAAGGCTGTCGAGACGGCTGAGCATATCATCGCTCATATGGGTCAGGACGATTCGTTTACAATCCAGTTCAGCTTTCTTTTCCATCAGGGTTTGATAATTCAGATGGAACTTTATCTTTTTCTCATAAAAGTAAGCTTCGGCGATAAACAGGTCCGCTCCCCGTGCGACATTAATAAGATTATCGGTCCACTCTGTATCACCGGAGTATACGATCGATTTGCCGGCACACTCGATTCGCAGTGCATATAAGGGGGAACCGCTGGCATGCGCAACCCCTTCGGCCGTAACAAAAATCTGATCGATTTCGGTACGGGCACCTTTCTTTAATTCTAAGAATTCTATTTCAAACTTTTGTTTTACCCGGGAGGATCCGGGAAACATGATTTCCATGGCGCTGTGAATACGGTCTTTTACGTCGGGTGGGCCTGCAATTAGCAGAGGCTTAGTGCGTTTTGATATAAGCTGGGAATCGAGAATGAAAAATGGAATGCCGCCGAAATGATCGCCGTGCAAATGGGTGATGAGGATCTTATCAATATCCGCGGTACTGAGACCAAATCGTTTCATGGAAATTAAGGCCGACGCACCGTAATCCAAAAAGAATTTAGCGCCGCCGGCCTCGATCAAAATGCAGGTCTGCAATCGCCCCCCGCTACCGAAGGCATCGCCGCTTCCAAGGAATTTAATAATTACAGTTGTCATTGTAATTTATGTGTGAATATTCTTCCATGGCTATTTAATTTAGAGCGCAACTTGTCACGAAACCGCTCGACGGATGGTTTAGTTGAGAATAACAGGAGATGAGATTTGCAGCTGCAGTCCGAAGCGCCGAAGCCGGCAATCGGCAGGGTTGCGCCCTTTAAACGGCAAAACGTATCTGCCCACCGATGTTCGTGTTTTTCGGAATCATAACTATACCATACCTCATCCAGAAGCAAGACCGCACGTAAATAATCGATGTGCCAATGCGGCCGTTGTGAAATTCTGGCATGATGCGCAATCCGGGCCTTGATGCCCCCGGGACCAAAGGCGCTGCCCGCGTAAACATAATAACCCGGCTGCAGCAAAAGCTGTGCGAGTTTTCCAATCTGAATCAACCGATCAGAAGAAGACACCAAAATCAACGCATATGTACCATGCTTTGCAAGCATTTCTTAATAGAATTTAAATCAATTGAAAAAATGAAATCGTTATCTATAAAAAATCGTTGTTTGTTAAATTCGAAAATCGAAATCCGAAATCCGAAACAAATCCGAATGTCAAATGATCAAAATTTTAAACGTTTTAAACATTTGAACTTAGGATTTTGAAAATTGTTTCGAATTTCGTAATTCCTGATTCGAAATTACACTCCCAAATTTTGAAATAGGTGACAAAGTTTGGAGCTAGTAAAAAATTATTTGCTATTTAAATTTAGCTTACCATAAAGCCTTTCGGTATTATCTGAAATGGCTGCGATGACCTCCGCCTCCGATACTTCTTTTAATTCTGCGATTGCTTTTATTGATAACGAGATGTTTGCCGGTTCATTGCGCTCGTTTGGCGAAGGGCCCAAAACCGGGCTGTCGGTTTCGATCAGCAGACATGAAAGGGGTAGCTTTTTAACGAGCTTCTGTTTCTGGCGGGAACGGGCCACGGACGGTGGGATAGAAAAAAAGTAACCGGCTTCAACCGCCGGCAGTGCAGCACCGGCTTTGCCGTCATAGGCATGCATTTGCACCCGGACGGCGGTGTTTTCAAGCAACAGGGCAATCGCGTGGCGACCGGCGGATCGGGAATGAATATTCAAAGGCAGATTCAACTCCTTCGATAATTCAATAAATAGTTTTAATATTTCTCTCTGCAGCTCCCGGTTGGGCGCTTCCTTGACCACCCAGTAGTCCAGTCCGACCTCGCCGATTGCAGCCAGATGCGAATGCTTTTGACGAATAAAGTCCGCCATCTCATGGGCTTGATTTAAATCGAGATGAGTTGGATAGAGCCCGGCCGCCGGCTTTAACATCGGATACGTTTTGGATAGCTCAAAGTTTTTGTGAGCATCCGCAAGATTTTCGCCAACGGCAATAATCGCATCCACACCGGCCCTGCAGGCTCTTTCGAGCACCTCAGCTCTGTCTTTATCAAAGCCGGGGTCACAAATGTGGGCATGCGTATCAACCAATTTGGGTTTTGAGAATATCAAGATATTCAAGTCTCAAAATATTTTGGATTTTAGATTTCAGATTTTGGATTTAATGTCCGACCCAATAGCCGCGCATAAACTTTTGCAGTTTCAATCCGCAATCCGAATTCCAAAATCTGAAATCAATCAGATCCGAACCGATAGTGTTTTTTAACATCTTTGCGTATTTTCCAGGTGCAGGACATTCCAAGCGGGAAGGTTACCAGGTCCCCCTGACCGACTTCCACCGGTTCTTCCCCTTCGGGTGTCACAACCACATCGCCTTCCAAAAAATAGCAGGTTTCCTGCTCATCATATGACCACGGAAATTCCGAGGATTCCTTGGTCCAGATCGGCCAATCGCTCACGCCGAGTTTATCCAGCTGCTCTTTGGCGGGATTACGGATTACTTTGATCTTGCTCATTTTACCTCCTTTTTTGCGTTCACCCTGAGATTCAGCGCGATATCGATCAGGTTTTGACGGTTGTAAAAATTTTACCGTGTTTCTCCTTTATAATTCCGCGCCTTCGGAAATCCTTCATGATGTCTTCATATTTTGCCTGGTATTCACGGCTAAAATACAGATCGACGGTTTCTTTATACCAATGGGTTTGCATGAGGTCATCGAAAAATGAATCGCTGTTTACGGATTTGCGCATCATCAATGTATAAATCATAATTTTTTTCAACAAGTCGAGGCCGATTTGGTCGCGATGGTTCAAAAAGTGATTTAGCCGTTTTCTGGTTTTGGACAGGGCTTTGCGCATATCCTTGAAAGGAGGGCCGTGCCCGGGATAAACGATGCGAACATCGAGCGCTTCCAGTTTTTCAAGCGACTCCAGCATATTAAAAATGGCCGCACTGCCTTCAATTCGCAGGGTCATCACGGCCATATCATTTTTCCAGAGCGTGTCGGAGGAGATGAGGAGTTTTTCTTTCCGATTGTACAGTACGATGCCTTCCGAGGCATGGCCGGGGGTATGCATGACTTTGAATTCATGCGGACCAATCGCGATCCCATCGCCATCATTTAGCGCTATTGTGCAGTCAAAAAAGTCGGCTGCCTGATGATAGTATTTCCACCAGGTGGCCCAGTCATCCCGGGTGTCGATGAAATGCTTTCCAATCTTATGCAGTGCAATATCGCAACCGGATTGATCTTGAATCAGCTTATTGCCCCCGATGTGGTCGCAGTGACAATGGGTGCTGATAATGAGCCGCACATCTGTTATTTTTACATCCAGCTCAGCAATCAACCTGGCGGTTTCAGCAAAGTCGGCAATATAGGCGGTATCAATTAAAATGGGACGCCTGGACCGGTAGATGAAATGATTTGCGTTCAGATAACCCCGTTCAATAAAAAACAGATTATTTAAAATTTCAACTGGTTGCATCTTATTCCTTTTTTCATCTCAACGGTTGATCTTGAGAAGTAGCTTATATGTGGAAGCCTGTCAATGTTCTGCTATATGCATTTGGCTTGTAGGTTTACGGTATTTATTTTATATATAGTACAGTAGGACTTTACCTTTTTATTGCCGATCGCAAAGCCCATGGCGGCAATCGCATCCAAAGGCAGATTGACACCGGAACCGATGATAGGTAAATTTAAATCATGATATCTTGGGAAAAAAACAGTCCGGCCGGGAGGATATTATGAAATATTTTTTAACCGGAATATGGATCATATCATCATTTTTTATGACAGCTGCCCTTACGGCTGATACGGTATACACCTGGACAGATGAAAACGGCAATTTGCACATTACCCAGGACCCACCGCCCAAAGAGGCCAAACTTAAAGAAACAATGGACCATCAACCGCCACCCGTGAAAGCGGGCCTGGAAAGCGAACGCCGAAAGGAAATTGGAACTGAAGCTGAACACAAAAAACAAAAACCAGATGAGGCCCAGCAAGCAAGAGCGGAAGCCGAAAAGGCCAAAAAAGAAGCCGGGATCGCCAGGGGTATAGCCGAAGAAGCAACGCGGATGGCCAAGGAATATAGCGAATCGAACAATCGAAATCAATATATGCAGAAGACGTATGAATACCAGATGGAAGAAGCTGTCGAGGATGCCAAAGCTGCCGAGGAGCGGGCCAGAGCAGCCGAAGAAAAAGCAATCGATGCGGAAAAAAAGCCAAATTAGCAGAAGAACAGGTCAGGCAGGCTGACGATTGAATGGATACCCGGGCATGTCTTACATGCGATCGTTTGCCCTGTGATAAGTTTACATTATTTGTAGTTTTTAGAGGTCAAATTTTTTACAGAAGTCTGAATCCCTATGATTCGATTTCGCTAAAAACTTCGCGAGCTAAACGAAAACTATCTACAGCTGCCGGAACCCCGCAATAGATTGCTGTTTGAAGCAATACCTCCATAATTTCTTCCTTTGAGCAACCATTATTAAGTGCTCCTTTCAAGTGCAATTTCACTTCATGAGGTCGGTTTAACGCTGTTAACATTGCCAGATTAATCAGGCTCCGCATCTTGCGACTGATACCTGGCCTGGACCAAACAGTTCCCCAACAATATTCAGTTACTAATTCTTGCAATGGACGGTTAAAATCATCAGCCTGGGAGATTGACTTTTCCACATATTCAGCTCCTAACACTTCCCTACGAATTTGCAGACCGATCTCAAAAAGTTCCTTATTCATCATTTTCTCCTTTCATTTTTCTGTTTCAGAAGCTCGCTTGAGTTCTTGTCTTTCACACATTTTTGCAATTAATAAAATCAATAACTTACGAACATCAAAATCATAGATTTAGGGTTTCCAACAGTCTCTGAGGATATCAAAACTTTGGCAATTTTACAGTATCATAATTGGCAGTTGTCAAGTCAAGGATACCTTAATTTTGATGGTTGTAAAATTCTCTCCGTTGAACCACAGAGCGACCTTATATCCTAAAATCTGTCTCCTTTTTAGTAGATTATACTTCAACCATGAGCTTCCAAACAGGCAACCCCCTGGTTGCCGACCACGGCATCATGGGTAACTCCCGCCGGTAACTCAAGGCGATCGCCGGTATTCAAAGCTACTTTGTCTCCCGTATCAGGCAGACCGAAAGTGATGGATCCCCTGATGACATAAATCACTTTATGGTAGCTATGGCGGTGGGCACTATACACATCACCCGGGCCGTTCGACCACACATAGGGGTGTAAATCTTCATCGGCCATGATGTTTCGGAGCAATGCCTCATCCGGCAATTGTTCATCAGGCCATCGTACCACCTCAATGCCATCTGCATTCATAACAGCCATTCTCTTTTTTATTGTTTATGAATTCATCAAAAACGACTGTGGTTCGGTTTAATTCTCTTTTACATTCTGCTCCCGGATCGCATGCGCCAGGTGGTTTCGCATCAACGCTGTCATGGCGTTCCAATCAATGCCGCGAAAGTCATCTTTATCCCGGATTAATTTTTTGAATTCTGCCAGCAGGTCGTGATCCCCCGCTCTCCAGTAGCCCATGGCCGCGAAATTGGTCATTGATACGTAAGCAGGGGGCGCATAGTAATTAAAACCGGGCGGGCCGTCACGGCCGATGTATCGGCCCAGCAGACGGCGCGGCGGCCCCAGTAGTCCGGCAAAGTCGGCTAATGGGTGCTTGGGCTCAATAATGACAGGTTTTAACGATACCTCTTTGCCCCCGGCATTACGGCCATAAGCAATATCAACCGCCCAGAATCGCGGTTTTTCGTCCGGGTCAATCAAGTAGGCCACATCTGTAAAAAACGGCACCACCCGATGGCGGGAAGGAATACTGTTGCCGGCATCCAGGTATAATTCGTTGCTGCGAAATGCCGCCACCAGGTGCGGTCTGCGATCGCCGGGGAAGTCCACTCCCGGCAAAAAGGTCTGCTGATGATTGTGCTGAGCCAGGGTGAGCAGACGAAGGCGGTTTTGGGTGTCAAAGGCCAATATTGCAGCCAGATGAATGTCCAACCGATGCCAGCGGTCTGTGCCGCCGCCGCTGAGCCAGGCACCGGCACGGCTCAGCCAGCTGACTTCCGCAGCCAGGCCGCTCCAGTCAAATACCAGATTGTATTTAATATAAGTCCATTGCTCATCCGGATCTGCCGGATTTTTATCCCAAAACGCCTGAATATATATAGGGGCTGGATTGTTAGGGGTGATTTCCCCTGCATCGAGGTAAAGGCCGCATTGTTTCTCTTGATCGAGGTTTGCGA
Source organism: Desulfobacterales bacterium (assembly GCA_030145015.1). The sequence continues at coordinate 5,458 of JAQYWI010000018.1, read as the reverse complement.
GATACCGGGCCGAAGGGGAGGTTTTTAGGATGCGTTTGTCGGTTTTACGTACGAGCTTTGATTTCGCCAGATATTCTTCAAAATCAATCGGCTGCCAGCTTTCGGGATGAACCCATAGCCGCGGCATGTATTGCTCTGCCAGCTTCTGGATATGATCCGGTATCGGGTAGATGCGGTGTTTTTTAAAATAAACATCCTTGGCCGGCGCTACCCAGGCGACAAACCCGTCGCATTCCACTGCCAGGGCTTGCGAGGTCAGTGAGAGAATCAATACTAGAGTTGTCGCGAACAATCTCATTTTATTTTTTTTTATTGGCCCCAACGCTTCTTCGTTAAGTCTTTAGCAACAATTACACGATTATCATGAATTATCGTTTCTTCATCTCTTTTCTGATGAAAAGTCAGAATTTCTCTGTGTGGGGCTTGCCGCGGCGCAGCTCGCCAGAGCGAAGACGGGTCTGTGGCGAATTACATCATCAATCTAAAAAGAAGTCGGGCAACAGCTGGTCGGCATTGAGCGGGTCAACCGCATATCGCTTCAGATCTGTGTAACCGCGTGCTTGCAAGATCTGTTCGTCTATAAGCGTTTGCCCGGAGAGCTGGCGATTTTCAGTAATCAATATCTCATAGGCGGCATCAGCCATGATCTCCGGCTTACGACAATTTTTAAAAAGCTCCCGATCGCCAACCACAAATTCAATGGCCGCTGTTGCAATCGCCGTTTGGGGCCATAAGCAGTTGACCGCAATTCCATAAGGCTCAAATTCCGCGGCCATGCCCAGACTGAGCATTGTCATGCCGTATTTTGACAGGGTATAGGGTGCATGGTCTTTTAACCATTTTAGACGCAGGTTTAACGGCGGAGACAAGCTTAAAATATGCGGGTTCAAAGATACCTTCAGAAACGGTAAGGCGGATTGTACGCATATAAAAACCGCGCGTGAATTGACACTTTGCATCAAATCATAGCGTTTAATCGGCGTTTTTTCCACAGGTGTCAGGCTAATGGCACCGGCATTATTCACCAGCGCATCGATGCCCCTAAATTTGTCAACTGCGGCTTGCAGCATGTTCGTCACCTGATCTTCCCGGCGTACATCGAGTTTGAACGGCAGGGCTCTTCCACCGGCGGCCTCTACTTCCTCAGCTACCGTATGAATCGTTCCTTTTAACTTTGGGTGGGGCCTGTCAGATTTGGCGGCAATGACAATGTTGGCGCCGTCGCGAGCAAACCGCAAGGCCATGGCCCGCCCGATGCCGCGGCTGGCGCCGGTGATAATGATGGTTTTGTTTGCCAAGTCGCTCATGATAATATTCCACTTTTTAATTGGCCACAGACACACACGGACTCACACAGACATGTTTTTGCCCTGGTTTGTGTGTGTTTGTGTGGGTCTGTGGCTAATTAATCCTTTTTCGTTTTTCGGAGCGATCCGGATAGATCCTGTAAAGCGGGTTTTCGTAAAAGCCCGGAATCCGGTAGATTTTTTGCCTCTCCGGGTTCTGATCCAATTCCAGAACAGCCCACTGGTAATTCTCACGAACCTCAACCCACATGTGCCCGTTGGCGATACCGGCATAGGTATCGTAACCCGCGGATAATAAAAGGGACATCAATAGTAAAGATAAGCTTTTACAATCGCCTTTTTTTGTTCTGATGGTTTCTGCAACCGATTGCCATGTGTGCGGATCTAAAATGTAATCGTATTCTTCTGTTATGTATTGATAGATCGTAACCCATTTGTCCTGGTATTCGGGATTGGAATGTTTTCCCAAATCAGCCCTGATTGCTGACGCGGCCTCAGGATCGACCAGATTTTGGATTAGCGTGCTTCCATAATCAGTATCCACCACAAATTCGTAAGGGACATAATCGGAGGAATATCTCGCATTTATTTCTGCCATATTTTGCTTAACGAATTCTGCATAACTGTCCAGATCCCATTTCAGTTCCGGTATGATGGGCGCTTCAGGCGTTTCTTTCTTAAATAGGGCGGCGCAACCCGTGAAGACAAATAACCACAGGATTCCGACTGTAAGGATCTTACGATTCATTTGCGCAAGCAGGAATGATTGGAGAATTATTTTTTGTACGCATTATTTATCCGGAAAGCTTATGGTGACCCTTTCGCCTTTATCTTTCGTTTTCATTTTAACCCTGAGTTCGATGCTGTCCTGGCGGATACCCAATGCCAATGGGGATTTGCCTTTGTCGTCCTCGATATGGGTGATTTCGCGTACCGCACTCATGATTTTTTCACCGATTTCCGGGCCCGGAGAGGGAAGTTCTGATTCCCGGTATTTTGCGGTTACTTTAATGTCTCCGCCTGGCGAGCGGGTTAGGGTAACCTCATGGGCGTTGTTGTTTACACCGTGCAATGCGGCCAGGGCGAGCCATTTGAGCGCTGCTTCTTCCGTGTCGTCGTCTCCTTTTATCTCTGACATTTCTTTCAACGGGTCGTTAGTGGCATAACAATCACACAGTTCCTGAACTTTGAGGTGCAAATTCCGCTTTTCTTTCATAATCTTGACCTCCTTTTAACAAAACCGGAAAAATAGTTTTTGGGTTAACGCTAAACTATACACTTTTTATTGAAATTCAAGATGGCGGGTATAACCGAATTTTTTAAATTCGGCCAAGAGTCAATGAATATCGAGCATCAGGCGATATGTTCAGTTTAACAAAAATCAAAATCGGCTTAAGGATCAGACCGGATCTGCAGATTGTGTAAAGTCAGGTGCAGATGGCTATTTCGATTCCCCGAAGACATCCCCATACGCCACTGCCAATATGCAGGCCTGGATGGGGATGGTTAAGACAATACCGATTCCCAAGGCAATGCCGCCGAGGCTGCCGATGATGCTGGCAACTGTCGATAGGCCCAAAAACGGCCAGAAATTGGTTTTTACCGTCTGGATGCTTTCCATCGAGGCAGGCCAAAAATTCATCTGCTTATCAACAATCAGAAAGATTCCAAACATCAAGAAAGCCTGCGCCGCATAAACGAAAAATAGGGAAAGCAGTTGTCCGACGACGGGGAAAATCTGCAGTATAAATGATCCGACGAGGATGGCGATAACCCAGATAAGCATAAAGAGAAAAGCATTTAGAAAATAATCAAACCCCCTGAACACCTTGCCGGCGTCCGGTTCGGGATGCTCTTTTCTTAAAAGTCGCAGGGTAATGATTGCGAGTCCGGCAAGCATGGGACCGGCCAGGATGCCGATGGTTACGATAGTCAGCACCAGCGCGATGATGGAAGCCAGCACCAGGGTGCCGAAATTATTTTTGTATAAATTGAATCCCTCCTCGATCCATTTGCCAAACTTAACGTCGACTTTTTCCATAATCTGACACCTCTTTTTTAGGTTGACCCCGCCAATGGCGGAATTGAGCTCCTTGTCCTGTTAAAAAAGGAAAAAGACCTGATAGTATTTTTTAACAAGACAACGCGTAAACTGGACCAAGCACTCAACTTTATTCGGTCGGGTCCTTTAATATAAGTTCGAACTTTTGTTCTCTTATATGCCGGCCCCACTGATCTGCGCCGTGCGCTTCACTCAATCTGAAATTTTCACGTTCATACAGCCGGCGGGCGGCATCTAAACCTGCGAAGGTCCATAAAAATACTTTTGGGTATTTTTTCTTTCTACAAAATTCAACTGCCCGTGAAATCAAAGCTTTGCCCAGACCGGCATTTTGAAACTCGGGGGCGACAATAAACCAGCGCAGCCGGGCCCCGTCGGTATCTGCCATTTGTCCGTCGATAGCGACTGCCCCGGCAAATTTTCCATTTTTAGTGGCCGTCCAGAACCCGTCCCGGTCGTCATCAAAATTGCTGATAAATTCGGAAAGCTCTTTGCCGACCTGGGTTTCAAACGAGGCGTCAAACCCCCAGTGCTCATTGTAATAGACTGCATGAATTTCGGTGATTTTGCCGACTACCCCCGGGTAATAGCCGTGAAGTTTTATTTCTGTCATAGATTAGACCTCAGCTCCAAATCTTCTATATTCACCTTAATAAGTATTTACGAGCATGCACATACCTTGGCGCATCTTACTTTGAACCGCATAATATCGAACAAGGAGTAATGAATGTCAAAGGACAGACGAATACTTGATCCTGAGGAACGCTTAATAAATTTCCTCGTCCGATGGCTAATTAAAATGATAAAAAACCTCATAATTCGAAATTCCTTGTTCGGTATTCGATATTCAATTCGCCTTTCAATCGAATTGTCTTTCAAGTTTTCGCACATGCCCTTCAGGCAAAATGGCAAGGGATAATAATGGTCCACTTTAATGAAAATTAAAAAACCTTTTACCCGTTAGCGTTGTTTTTAACCCGGCCCATAAGATATGGCCCAGACTGTATCGGGTTACGGACTTCGTCGAAAATCTGCGTCCGGTCAGAATTGCATCGGCCGCCAAAATGCCGCTTTCTATTGCCGGGCCAATACCTTCACCCAGATCGAGGGTCGCCAGGCCGGCCGCATCGCCAATAACGAATGAATTGTCCAAATGACCAGCCGGCAGTGGTTGCCTGAGGTAGTAATTGTACCCGCGGGGCCGATAGGTATGACCCTGAACCAGTGAAAGTTCAGCCAATTTTGCAATGAAATCATCCCAGTGCCTGCGGATGGTGCACCCTCTTTTTTTGAGTGTCATAAATTTTGCGCCGATGCCTACATTCAGATATCCGTCTGCTTTGGGAACATACCAGGCATACCCGGGCAAATTTTTTTCAAAAAACCATAGATGGCAATTGGCATCATGATAATCGTATTTGAATTCTTCTTCGACGGTGGTAATCAACCGGGATTGCTTCCTGGAATTGACTTTTTTAAAAAAAGTCCCGTAAACCGGGCAATGGGTCCCGCCCGCACCGACCAGGTATCTGCTGCGATAGGCATTATCAATGATGTAATGGCCGTGTTCTTTTTTGATATGTTGCACCGCGTGGCGTTGCACGGGTACCCCGGCTCTTTTGAGCAGCCAGTGATCAAACTCGTATCTTCTGACGGAATACTGGCAGGTCGGGATCGGAAACTTCCGGCCGGAAACATGAAAAAAAAGCCGCCTGAAAGTCAGGATGCCGTGGGGGTATTCTTCATTTTTCAATTGCAGGTTTTTTAACACGGCGGGTGTTATCCAGCCCGCACAAAGCTTTTGGCGCGGAAAATCCCTTTTATCGAGCAAAACGGTTTGAATGCCGTTTTGATTCAATTTCCAGGCACATGTAGAACCGGCCGGCCCGGCCCCCACGATTATGACGTCGGCTTCAATCATGCATGTTTTACCGTCAGCTGATCCGGCAATCCGGACAATCTCTGCCGGGTTTGGTCATCACAATCTGCCATAGTTGAATGCTTCTGGCGCGAAAAGCGCCTGCAGAGCTCAACAGGTAAAAGCGAAACATGCGGTAAAAACGTTCACCGTATTTGGCTTTGAGTTCAG
>JAQYWI010000017.1 GCA_030145015.1 Desulfobacterales bacterium | reverse complement strand
CGGGCATAGCTGCGCATTAGTTGCCGGTCTAAAACTTACTTTTTCTTTGTATTTCCTTTTTCCTCCTTTAGCCCTGCTACAAAGGGCAGTCGATGCTCCCTAAAACCCTATTTTGCAGAAGCCTTTTGGTTTCTAATTAATGTTCGCTCATCTCGATTACTGGGTTGTAAATTAGCTTTGGAAACCTAAAAGAGATCAAACAACACTTCAATTTGTAAGTTTTTATTTGAGTACTAAATTTAGAAGGTAAAATTATCCCATACGGCCTGACGGTAAAGGTACTTTTTGATGTCTTTGAAGATGTAGTTCAATAGAGCGGGGAGCTGTCGGTCCAGGCAACTTGCAACCTTTCCGTTACGGTATCGTAGCGAGAATGAACCGTGATGCGTGTGCCTGAGAACGCTGCAATTAGAATAGGTTCAGGTGTCTTCGAATTATGCCGAACGATTGCTCCCCCACAGATCCAATCCTTCGAAGGAAATTCAAAGATTTCTCTTCCCATGATCTACATATCTAATGACAAATAGCGTGTCAAGAACCAATTAGACACAACCCCAATTGGGAGTTATCTGTTATTCGTTAAATTCAACAAATATTTTTACTTTGCTTATCTATGCGATTTCAGTTAAAATAAAAACTTTGTTATTTATTTGGGATTTTTGCTTAATGCTGAAATATCCTTTGAAAATCAAATTAAGGAGATAAATATGGATAAGTATTTATTTACGTCCGAATCCGTGACCGAAGGACATCCGGATAAAGTCGCCGATGCCATATCAGATTCGGTTCTGGATGCGATCATTGGTCAGGATAAAAACTGCCGGGTGGCCTGCGAAACACTTGTTACGACGGGGCTCGCATTTATATCCGGGGAAATCACCACCGAATGTTATGTGGATATACCCCAGATCGTTCGCGATACCATACGTGAGATCGGGTATTGTTCCTCGCAGATGGGGTTTGACTGTCAGACCTGCTCGGTGATTACCAGCATTGACCGTCAATCTCCGGACATTGCCCAGGGGGTCAATACAGGCGAAGGCTTATACAAAGAACAGGGCGCCGGAGATCAGGGCCTGATGTTCGGATTTGCCACCGATGAAACCCCGGAGCTGATGCCTATGCCGATTTCTTACGCGCATAAACTGTGTAAGCGGCTGGCCATGGTTCGCAAAAATGGTGCTCTGGATTTTTTAAGACCCGACGGCAAATCCCAGGTCACCATCGAATATGAAAACGGGACTCCCAAACGGGTGGATACCGTGGTAATATCCGCCCAGCATAAACCGGATGTATCCCATGATGATCTGAAAGAGGCGATTATCGAAGAAGTGATAAAGAAAGTCATTCCGCAGGAAATGACCGATGGTGATACGCGCTATTTCATCAATCCGACGGGTCGGTTTGTGATCGGCGGCCCCATGGGAGACTGCGGCTTGACCGGTCGTAAAATTATTGTGGACACCTATGGCGGGCAGGGCAGCCACGGCGGAGGGTGCTTTTCAGGCAAAGATCCATCCAAGGTCGATCGCAGCGCTTCTTATATGGGACGCTATATTGCCAAAAATATTGTTGCTGCAGGTCTGGCAAAAAAATGTGAAATCCAGGTCGCTTACGCCATCGGGGTGGCTGAACCCGTATCGGTGATGGTTGATTTGATGGGCACCGGTGCGATACCCAAAACAAGAGTGCAGGAAATTGTCACCGAAGTGTTTGATCTTAGACCGGCGGCAATTATCGAACATCTGGATCTGTTGCGTCCCATATATCGCATGACTTCCGCCTATGGACATTTTGGCCGCAACGAACCGGAATTCTCATGGGAGAAAACCGAGATCGCCAAGGTTCTGAAAGAAAAAGCAGGTCTTTAGAAAGGAGAAGTATTGCTGATGAAATATGATGTCAAGGATATCAAGTTTGCCAAAGGCGGTGCCCTGCGGATTGAGTGGGCCAATCAGAACATGCCGGTTTTAAACCGCATTCGGAAACGATTTGAAAAGCAAAAACCGTTAAAAGGCGTACGCCTGGCAGCCTGCCTGCACGTAACCACCGAAACCGCATCCCTGATGCAGACGCTGAAGTCCGGTGGTGCCGGAGTCGCATTGTGTGCTTCGAATCCGCTCAGCACCCAGGATGATGTGGCCGCATCCCTTGTTAAACATGATAAAATACCTGTTTTTGCCATCAAGGGCGAAAACAACCGGACGTATTACAAGCACATCAATGCCGTGCTGGACACCAGGCCTCGCTTCACCATGGATGATGGTGCCGATCTGGTGTCCATTCTGCATTCCGAGCGCACTGAGCTCCTATCCGTGGTTCAGGGGGGGACTGAAGAGACAACAACGGGCATCATCCGGCTTAGAAGTATGGCCGCCGACGGGGTTTTGCAATATCCGATCATTGCGGTAAATGACGCCCAGACAAAACATTTCTTTGATAACCGTTATGGCACCGGGCAAAGCACGATCGACGGCATCATCCGTGCTACCAACCGCCTGCTGGCCGGGACCAATTTTGTTGTTTGCGGTTACGGTTGGTGCGGCCGGGGGGTCGCCATGCGAGCCCGCGGGATGGGAGCCAAGGTGATTGTCACCGAAGTCGATCCGCTGCCGGCGCTTGAAGCGGTTATGGATGGGTTTAGCGTCATGCCGATCGACAAAGCTGCCCGGATCGGTGATTTCTTCTGCACCCTCACCGGTAATATTAACGTTATCCGCAAAGATCACTTTTTACGCATGAAAGATGGCGCCATTGTGGCCAACTCCGGTCATTTTAACGTTGAATTAGACCTGGTGGGCCTGGAACGCATTGCAAAATCGCGCCGAATGATGCGGCCATTTGTTGAAGAATTTGTACTTAAAAGCGGTCGTCGGATTAATGTGCTGGGTGAAGGCCGACTGATTAATCTGGCCGCTGCGGAAGGACATCCATCCAGTGTTATGGATATGAGCTTTGCCAATCAGGCGCTCAGCATTGAGTTTATGGTAAAAAATAAAAAACCATTGGCCAAACAGGTTTATCCGGTTCCTAAGAAAATTGATAACCAAATTGCCAAAGAAAAACTGGCCGCTATGGGGACTAAAATCGATCGGCTCACCCCCGAACAGAAAAAGTACCTGGCATCATGGGAAATCGGCACATAGGTTCCATTTATAAATGGAAACTATGGGGGAGAAAAGACGATCACGACTCGGGCTTCTTTAAGGAACACCAGGTGGTCCGAAGCGCTTTTTAATTTTGAAGCATCGGCATTGCTGATAACAAGGTTGCAGCGACTTGGAAAGTCGGTTCGGAGGGCTTTGACGATTAAGGGATTATCCGAAACCCTGGGATCTGCTTTGGCGGCCTGAATATCCGTGTAATATGCGGCCATCCCTTGCTGCACCACGAATTCTCGACTGACAAAGGCCGGCCCGAAAACTTCCGCTAAATTTTCATCTAACAGTTTTGGGACTAAGGCCGGGACTGCTTCAATGCTCCTGGCATCCACCAGCAGGCCGGTGTAAATATCCGATGCTCTTTCTGATGATGCGTTTGGTTTACCCGCGGATGACTTTTGTCCAGGCTTGAGTTGTTTAATCGTTTCTATTTGCCGAATTTCCTTGGGTAAAATCAGCTGAGCGAAACCGCCCTGCAAGTTCATCTGCAGAGAGGCTTCGATGGATCCATCAGACATATATTTCCGCGATTTTTCAATTTCCCCCGCATTATAGACCATTTCCTTAATTTGGGTCATAATGGTTTTATTGCGATCGGCAATATCGCCGACACTCAGTTTTGAAGTGATCTGAATTCGTTTTACAGTTTCCAAAAGCTTGCGCCTGGCGTCATTTTTTGCTTCAGATAATGCCTTCGGGCTGTTGGTTGGTGATTTCCCGGCATCTTTTTTGATGGGCGCACTTATCCCTTTCGCCTGTACGGTCCCATTTGCCCAATCAATGACGCCTGTTTCCTTTTCTTCCACCAGCCCAATTGATTCAGCACAGAATCCAGCCGTATAAACCAGGCTCAGCAGGGCAATGGCAAAGGCGAATATGGCTTTGTGTTTGTTCATATGTTCGATGAAAGATGAAATCGAAATAAATTTGAGCAATTCAAAAACTAGGCGCGGCCGCCACTCCACTTAAGCTTATTCTTAAGAATATCAAAATATTGCCGATCCTGCAGTGTAATCAAATGAATCGGATAGGCGCCTTTTTGAATAAAAATTTCATCCCGATCATCTATCTCAAACCCTTTCTGCCCGTCGAAGGTCGAGATGATATCCGAAGATCCTTTAGCCAGCCGGATTTTGATGTTGGCTGATTCCGGCACGATCAAGGGACGGTTTGTCAGGGTGAATGGACAGATCGGGGTTAAAATGATCCCCGGTACGGCAGGATGAATGACAGGACCGCCGGCGGCTAATGAATAGGCCGTCGATCCTGTGGGGGTTGCCACAATCAACCCGTCAGCACTATAAGTGGTTAGGTAATGGTCGTCGATATAAGTTTCAATATGGGCCAGCCTTGCTAACGCGCCTCTGTTGATGACAATGTCATTCAGAACGGTTTCCCGGGTCCGCATTTCGTTTTGGCGCGTGACGGTCACAGAGAGTTGCATCCGGGGTCTGAGGATGAAATCACCTTTTAAGACCTTTTCAGCGGCTGCATACAGGCTTTCCTCCGCAATTTCCGCCAGGAACCCGACCTCTCCAAATTTAACGCCCAGGATGGGAATATTCTGATCTCCGATCCATCGAACCGCGCTTAAGAAGGTGCCATCTCCTCCCAATACAAAAATACAAAACAGATTGGATGGCGCCGGAGGCAGGTTACGATCGGCATTTTTTTGTCCTGGAGCGGTGGTTTTTTTCCGAACAACCTCAATTTTATTGGAGCGTAACCATTTTTCAAGCTCATCGGCCTTGCGTTTAGCTCTGGTATCTGATTTTACGACCAGTCCGATTTTTTTCAAAACAGCAGATATTCTCCTTCTATTTTCAGAATATGAATCCGCTATTCATACAAATATCTTACGAAAACAGCAAGATATTTTTAGTTGGGGGAAAACTGAAAATCTTATCAGACCGGCAGATAATTCATTTACATCTTCCCTTCCATCCTTATTTTTCTTGACAGACCAAAAACCACTATCGCATAGATAGGGCTGTTAGAACCGATCTCAAAATTGGGAGTTCATCTTGGAAGACAGAGCAAACAAGTTTTAAAGGTGCTCTAAGGTAAGAATTGCCTAAAATGCCTAAAATGATCTAAAATGCCTAAAGTTGAGGAATTCTACCCGTCGAGAGCCTCCGGGTCGAACGACTGGGTCGAACGATCATCTAACAGAGGATAATGAAAAAGCTGCGCGATTTTGTGTCGAGAACGAGTACGAGGACGACGACGAGAACGATGCATATGGAATCGTAAATCCTACTCGTCCTCGATAACCAAAAATAGGATTTGCACCATTTAAAAAAGACGGAGCGCGAGCGAGATCATAATTTTAGGCATTTTAGATCATTTTAAATTTTAGCTCATTTGTTGTTGTAAGCACTTTTATCGGTTTAAAACTGTTCCGTCGGGTATTAAATGCATTTTTGAGAAACGAATGGAGGATAAGAAGTTGAAGACTTCGAAATTATTCTATTCTGTGATCGCCGTCGTGTTGTTTTTCATAATAGTGGCCGCGGTATATTTATTTGTTTTTGAAAAATCGCCAAACAACACGATTAAAATCGGTGAAATCCAAACCTACAGTCAATTAACCAGCTTTACCTTTCCGTATCGCAATGGTTGGCAGCTGGCCCTGGAAGAGATAAACAAAGCCGGCGGTGTCATGGGCAGTAAGATTGAAGTTATTTCCCGCGATGATCAGGGCAAACCGGGGGAAGCCGTAAAGATTGCTGAAGAGTTGGTCAGCAAAGATAAAGTCGTTTTGCTCATGGGCTCGTATTTATCCAATGTGGGGCTGGCTGTTACCGATTTTGCCAAACGCAACAAGGTGCTTTATATTGCTGCCGAACCGTTGTCTGATGCGCTGGTGTGGGCACAAGGCAATCGCTATACCTTCCGCCTGCGGCCCTCTACCTATATGCAGGCAGCCATGCTGGCTGAAGAGGCTGCCAAAAAGCCTGCTAAACGCTGGGCAACCATTGCGCCAAATTATGCCTATGGTAAAGATGCCGTGGCATCTTTTAAAAAGGCCTTGAAAGCAAAGCGCCCTGACGTTGAATTTGTGGCTGAGCAATGGCCGGCCTTGTTTAAAATCAGCGCCGGCGCTGAAATCCAGGCGCTGGCCGATGCCAAACCCGAGGCGATTTATAATGTTACCTTTGCCAGTGATCTGGCCAAGTTTGTTCGTGAAGGCAAATTAAGAGGATTTTTTCAAGACCTCCTGGTGGTCAGTTTGTTGACCGGCGAACCCGAGTATATCGACCCTTTAAAAGACGAAGCACCGGAAGGCTGGCTCGTCACCGGGTATCCCTGGTATGACATTGATACGCCGGAGCATCATAAATTTGTTAAAGCGTATCAGGAAAAATTTAATACATATCCGCGCAACGGTTCGGTCGTCGGCTATAATGTCATGTATGCCGTTTACCATTTGTTAAAAAAAGCCGGGACAACGGATACGGAAAAGATGGTCGCCGCCATGGAAGGGTTGAAGTTTAATTCGATTATCGGACCGATTACCTTTCGCAAAATTGACCACCAATCAACCATGGGTGCCTATGTCGGCTACACTGCGCTCAAAGGCGGCCAGGGAATTATGGTCAACTGGAAATACGCGGATGGAAAAGACTATCTGCCCGCTGACGCCGAAGTGATGAAAATGCGAGCGCAATAACTAAGGTACTGTTGCGATAGCTTTCTGAAGTATGATTTTGATATTAATTTAAACTGAAAAATAACCAAAGCCCGGGGTGTCAGTTGTTTGTTGTCTGTCGTCCGTTGAGTTTCAAATGAAACTTCGGCCTTTACAACGGACAACTAACCACACACAACGGATTTACAGCTCTATTACCAGCTTAGCGCTTAGAAAACTCATCCCCCAAACATTCGGCAATACATCTGAGGACAGAAAAATTGGGTTTTTATATTGTACAGTTTCTCACCGGACTGTCGGATGCATCCGCCTTATTTCTGGTGGCCTGCGGCTTATCTCTGATATTTGGTGTTTCGCGCATTGTTAATTTAGCCCATGGCTCCTTTTATATGGTCGGTGCGTATGTTGCCTACTATCTGATTCGCTACCTGCCGAATGGTGTTTTTCCCTTCTGGGCCAGTATCCTGCTGGCAGCTTTGGTTGTGGGGCTGCTCGGGCTTATTATTGAAATATTGCTGCTTAGGCGATTATATCATGCCCCAGAGCTATTTATCCTGTTTGCAACCTTCGGCATCGTTTTAATGATCCAGGATCTGTCCAGGTGGCTGTTCGGAGCTGAAGATATACTCGGCCCACAAGCACCTGGACTGGACCGCAGCATTGATATCATGGGGACCCTGCTGCCCCAGTATGATGTTGCACTGATTGTTCTGGCAGCAATGATTCTGATTGGGTTGTGGCTGTTGCTGAACCGCACCCGCTGGGGAATTTTAGTACGTGCCGCCACCGAAGATCGAGAAATGTCGGATGCCCTGGGTGTGAATCAGGCCTGGTTATTTACCAGTATTTTCTTTCTGGGGTCCTTTCTCGCCGGTCTGGGAGGTGCCATTCAGCTTCCCAAAGGCGGCGCCAATCTCCTGATGGATTTTAATATTATTGCGGCCGCTTTTGTCGTGGTCGTGGTCGGCGGAATGGGTAGTATCCTCGGAGCCTACCTGGCGGCGGTTATTATCGGCGAACTCAGCGCATTTGGCGTCCTGGTTTTCCCGCAAAGCACTCTGGTTTTGATGTTTCTGGTAATGGCAGCGGTGCTGATCATTCGGCCTCGCGGGATATTGGGCCAAGCCGAGCTTCAAGAGCACGGTTCAGCGCTGGTTGCAGAGTCCGCCCTAAAGCCGGCATCAAAGAAAATAAGACTGCTGGGTCTGGCCCTGCTCGTCTTAGTGTTCGTGCTGCCGGTATTTGTCGGCTCCTTTAGTCTGGTTTTAATGACGGAAATAGCGTTGTTTGCTTTGGCCAGTATGAGCCTGTATTTTATGATGGGCCCGGGCGGCATGGTGTCCTTCGGGCATGCCGCATTTTTCGGAGGTGGCGCTTACGCGGCGGCATTGATGGTAAGCTATATGCACACCCCGATGGAGTTGGCCATTTTTTTAGCACCGGTTTTGGTGGGGTTGCTCGCACTGATCATTGGATGGTTTTGCGTGCGGCTGTCCGGTGTTTATATGGCGATGCTGACGCTGGCCTTTGCGCAGATCTGCTGGTCGATCGTATTCCAATGGGGGGCGTTTACCGGTGGCGATGACGGCATTTTAAGTATTTGGCCCTCAGACTGGGCCGGCGGAAAAATTGTGTTTTATTATCTGACCATGGTTCTGTGTATCGGTGGTATACAGATGCTGCGCTATTTTATATTTACGCCGTTTGGCTATACGATGCGCGCCTGCCGGGATTCGGCGCTGCGCGTGGATTCTATCGGGATCGATTTGCATCGGCATCAATGGTTTGCTTTTGCACTGGCCGGTATGTTTGCCGGGCTTGCCGGCGGAATCTATGTTTTTTCAAAAGGCAGTGTTTTCCCGGATGAGATGGCCATCCCGCGGTCTTTCGATTTTCTGTTTATGGTTCTGCTCGGAGGTGTTGAGCGCCTATTTGGACCGATCGCCGGAGCAGCGGCATTTACCTGGCTGCATGACAAAGTTGCTCGGATTGATTTTTGGCAGCTGATTTTAGGCGGCATTTTTATCCTGCTGGTGGTGGCCTTCCCCCGGGGAATTGCCGGCTCAATCTATAATCGATGGGGGAGATATTTTGAAGATTAACCGGATCACCCCGGCAGATAGGATTTTTTAATTTACCACAGAGAACACAGAGATTAAATACAGAGAAAATTATGGCGTCGATATTAGCGGTTAAAAACCTATATAAGTCCTTTGGCGGCCTTGAAGCTGTGAAGGATGTGAGTTTTGAACTGGAAAAGGGGCAGTTGCTGGCCATGATCGGGCCCAACGGCGCCGGGAAGTCGACCTGCTTTAACTTGATTAATGGGCAATTGCGCCCCGATCACGGTCGCATCATCATCATGGGTAAAGAGATCAACGGCAGCAAACCCAGGGATGTCTGGAAGTTAGGGGTGGGTCGCACCTTTCAGATTACATCAACTTTTGCATCCATGACCGTATTGGAAAATGTTCAAATGGCCCGGCTGTCCTATCACAGGCGGACCAATTCTCTTTTAAGAAAGGTAAGTCAGCTCTATGTAGATGAATCCTTGGACTTGCTCAAGCGGGTCGGTATCGAGGATCAGGCCGGTCGCACCTGCGGCGTCCTGGCGTATGGCGATCTAAAGCGCGTGGAGCTGGCCGTCGCCCTGGCCAATAAACCCAGGCTGCTGCTCATGGACGAACCGACTGCCGGCATGGGGCCGGCCCAGAGAAAGACGCTGATGGAACTGACGCGCAATATTGTCCGGACCCGGAACATAGGGGTCTTGTTTACCGAGCATGACATGGATGTGGTGTTCAATCACGCCGACCGTATCATTGTCCTCAGTCGCGGAGAATTGATGGCTGAGGGCACCCCGGCAGAGGTTCAAGAAAATGCTAAGGTCAAAGAAATTTATCTCGGGACTGAAATCACATAATCGGAACATGATGCTTCGAGTTGAGTCCATCAACACGTTTTACGGTAGAGCCCAAATATTGTTTGATTTGACACTGGCAGTCAAAAGTGGAGAAGTCGTTGCTTTACTCGGGCGTAATGGGGCCGGCAAGACGACAACCTTCAAAAGTATTATGGGAATCGTTGCCTTAAGAAGAGGTGCGATTTATTTCAAAGATCAGGCCATCCAAAGTTTGGCAGCATTTAAAATCTGCGCCCTCGGCTTGGGGTATGTCCCCCAGGACCGCCGGATCTTTAAGCGACTTACCGTCATTGAAAACCTGGAAGTCGGGCGACAGCCGTCGCGCAAGGGATTCAAACCGTGGACACCTGAACGCTTATTTCAACTCTTTCCAAATTTAGCAGAAAGACGTTACCACACGGGCGGCACGCTCAGCGGTGGCGAGCAGCAAATGCTGAGCATTGCGCGGACGCTGATGGGCAATCCTGAGCTGATAATCCTGGACGAACCATCGGAGGGTTTGGCACCTGTTATCGTAAAGCAACTGGCGCAAACCATTCGGAAAATAAAATCTGAAGGAATTTCTGTTTTGATGGCGGAACAGAATCTGAATTTTGCCAGATCGATCTGTGACCGCGCCTGCATTGTTTATCAGGGCAGTATTCGTTACCAAAGCGCCATCGATGACCTCTCGCAGGAAGTATATGAGAAGTACTGTGCGCTGTAGGATAGAGGGACAGAAGTCAGAAGATAAAACACAGAAGGCAGAGGTCAGAAAACAGAGAACCGCAGAATATCGAATCTAGAATGTTGAAAATCGAAGGATAAAAAACTTCATCATTCGAAATTCCTTGTTCGATATTCGATGTTCAAAATAGAGATGGTGATAAGAAGCCATAAGCCAGCAGCCTTCTTAATCCCATGCAAGCTGAAATCATCCGCCTGAAACAACGGGCATGATCATCACCTTGTCGCCGTTTTTTATGAGGCTATCTAAAGTGCCGCGCTTATGGTTAATGAGCACAATGCAGCGGTCTTCGGATAATTCGACCTCAAGCATATCTTTTAATTTCATCGGCTGCTTTAAAGAAACCTTCACTCCCTGGGTACCCATTTTTTCCGCTATAAAACCGATGAATTTAACTTCTACCATTTTGCTTTAATTCCTCAGCGACGTCTTCCAATCCCAGTTTTTCTAATGTTTCCATTTTAGGGATGCCGTTTTCATCCCATCCTCTTAGTCCATAATACCAGGATAGCATCTGCTCGTACTGGGGTTTGTCGAGTACGGCGCCTTTGAGTTCCCCTTGGCTGAAAGGTTCTATAAACCACCTTGCAGGAGGTATATCCATTTCTCTTGTCCAGTCGTCTTTTTCCCGAACCCAATACGCTCGCATCAAGGCATAAAACCTGTCGCCTAGCTCGTCAATGTTCTCCGGTGAGAAGTCCAATCCGCTGGCAGCTTTCAGGAATTTCGGATACCAATCGAGCCCGAAGCCGAGCTCTACCCAAAGCAGGCGACAAACCGTTAAGGCCTCGAACCAGCCTCCACGGTAACGCTGAAGTTCAATCACTTTGCGGACCTTCTCTTTATAATTAGATGATCTATTTCCAATTTCCCAGGCAGGCAGGAAGGCATCTTTGTGATGGGCGCCGATGGGCGATGTGCCGTAAGCCAGTGCCATTGCCGGCAAAGCCTGGCATGTATAGGCTGAAATCTCCATTCCTTTGACCTGCATGGCCCAATCCTTCGAATTGGATCCCAAACGATCGGAGGCCTTTTTGACTCCCGCGTAGACAATTTCCCCAAGTCCTCTATTGTTCACAATGTCTGCGATAATTCTTTTGCAGCCATCAAAATCGCCCCATTCGAGTTTTTCATCTATAAGGCCTTTTTCAGAGGCTTCCATCAAAAAGGCCAGATTGCTGCCCAGTGATATGGTGTCTAAACCGTATTCATCCGCCAATCGATTCAAGGCCGCGGCTTCACCAAGATCAGTAATTCCGATATTGGATCCCAGCATCGTTACGTTTTCATAGTCTAATTCAGCATTCCCGCCTTCCGCGTCCCTGACCACAATACCGCACCGGGCGTTGCAATGCGGACAGCCTTGCCGTCCGACCTTGATTTTCTCTGCCGTGTGACCATCTATTTGTTTTGCAAACTTGAAAGTCCCCTCCCGAAAATTATAGGTCGGCATGGCGCTGATGGAATCGGCCCACTCGATCATCATCATGGTCCCTTGTCGGGTCCAAATATCGTAGTTTTCCTTGGTTTTGATGTCAGCCCAGGCGTCTTTTCCCAAAGCCCTTAATTTTTTCTCATCAAAAATCGGAATTTCATTGCTTCCTTTCAGCACTATAGCCTTGAGGCTTTTGGAGCCCATTACCGCCCCAATTCCCACTCTTCCGGCAGCGCGTCCTTTTTGAGACATCACATTAGCATACCGCACGCCATTTTCTCCGCCGGGCCCTATGATTAATATCCCTGTGTTTTTGCCATGCCTTTCCTCCAAGATGTCTTGGGTATTAAACGTATCTTTACCCCAAAGATCTCCAGCGTCCAGGATTTGAACCTTATCATCTTCGATAAAAAGATAGCAGGGATGCGCCGAACATCCTTCAACAACTAAAATGTCATATCCGGCCTTCTTTAAATGGACTGATGCCCGACTGCCAATATTACTATCGCCGTATCCACCCGTGAGAGGACTCTTGGTAGCGATTACCATTTTCCCGGAACTGGGCACCGGCAGGCCGGTGAGCGGACCTGTTGCAAAGACGATTTTATTGCCTTCGGCTAAGGGATCGACACCTTTGACCTCGTCCCAGAGAATCTTGACGGCAAAGCCTCTGCCTCCCAAAAACTTGTTTTTCATCTGGTCTGAGATATCCTCTTTGTTAATTTTCCCATGGGATAGATTGACTCTCAACATCTTGCCGGCATATCCTGCCATCTTACAGCCCTCCATATCCTGTAAATTTAAAACCACATAAAAAATTAATTTATACATTTAAACTTTTTTTTGTCAATATAGCTTCAGTGATAGATAATATTTTATTGACAAAAAGACGATACATGCGGCAGTCTTGCTTCATATTTATTGACTTCCAGCAAAGCTTCGTTTCAAACTGATCAGGATGAGCGCTTTAGCGCATTTATCAATGGGAACCCATTTGACTTAAAGGCTTTGCCAGGATCAAGGCCGAACGAAAAGTGGCCGTACGACCCAAATGGAGATCGTCAATAATGGGACAAAAGGCATATGATATCCTTATTGTGGGTGGCGGTGTGATCGGCAGCAGTATCGCCTATCATCTTTTGAATGATGGGTTGGACGGCACGGTCGCTGTCCTGGAGAAGGATCCCTCTTACGAATTTGCATCTACGCCTCGAAGTATGGGAGGAATCCGTCAGCAATTCAGCACGGAGATCAATATTCGCATTGGTCTTTACGGTATTGAGGTTATCGAACACTTCGATGATGAAATGGCCGTGGACGGAGAACCCGCGCATGCAGAATATCACCCCCGGGGGTACCTTTTTTTAGCGGATGAAAACAACTGGGAGACGATCCAGAAGCAATACCGCCTTCAGCGTTCACTTGGAGTGGAAGTTGATCTCCTGACCCCGGCGGAAGTCAAGGATATGCTTCCCCACATGAATGTGGAGGGATTGCAGGGGGGGTCTTATGGCCGACGGGCTGGGTATCTGGATGCATATGGCCTTCTGCGGGGATACCAACGCAAGGCCAAATCCCTGGGGGCGAATTATATCCACGCGGAAGTGGTGGAAATCCTCCGTCAAAAGAACCGCGTGCATGGGGTTCGGACTTTAAAGGGAGATGTGCTGGAAGGCGTATCCGTGGTGATTGCCGCTGGCCCCTGGGCGGCTGAGGTGGGTGCTATGGCCGGGATAGAACTTCCAGTGGCGCCTACGCCTCAAATGGTTTTTTGTTTCGATCCGGCTGAAAAATTCGACTATGAGCTTCCTTTCACCTTTCACCCCCACGGGCAGTGGTTTCGGCACGAGTCCGGCAAGCAGGTTTTAACGGGAAAGGATCGTAATGAAACCCCGGGCTTCCGGTTCGACTGGGACCGGCAATACTTTGAGGAAGAACTCTGGCCACGGCTTGCCCACCTGGTTCCATCCTTTGAACGCCTGAAGTTGATGCGGGGCTGGGGTGGGCTTTATGCCGTGAATAAATTGGACCACAATGCGCTCTTGGGAGCGTATCCGGGTTTGGATGGACTTTATGTCGCTGGCGGATTTAGCGGGCACGGATTGATGCAATCTCCAGCAGTCGGTAAAGGCATGTCCGAGTTGATCCGGACGGGTCGATATGAAACGATTGATCTGAGTCCTTTGGGCTTGGATCGTATATTCACAGAGCGACGCGTCTTGGAGGAAGCCGTGTTTTAAGTTTTTTCGTGTGGCGACAATGGGAAAAGTGAGAATTTGTAAATGAAAAATTGGACACCGCCGAAACATTGGCTAAAAATCACCAGCATTGATGCCCATACCGAAGGTGAACCTTTTCGAGTGATCACCGGTGGTTATCCTGAATTGCCGGGTGATAGCATCCTGGCGCGGCGCCGATACGCTTTGGAAAACCTGGATCATCTGCGCACGGCTCTTATGTGGGAACCACGCGGTCATGCCGATATGTATGGCTGTATTGTTGTCCCGCCGGTTACGCCGGAAGCCGATTTCGGCGTATTGTTCATGCACAACGAAGGATACAGCACCATGTGCGGCCACGGTATAATCGGTATCACCACCGTGGCTCTTGAGGCCGGTCTGGTGCCCATGTCTTCTCCCGAAACCCAGGTAAAAATCGACACGCCGGCCGGTTTGGTAACCGCCCACGCACGCGTCAGCGAGGGGCGTGTGCAAAGCGTCTATTTTCACAATGTACCGTCTTTTGTACTGACTATGAATGAAACGGTCGACGTACCGGGCCTCGGCAAAGTCAGCTGCGACATTGCTTTTGGGGGAGCATTTTATGCATTTGTACAGGCTGAAGAGGTCGGTGTGCGCTGCCGTCCCGAAGACTTTCGGGCGCTCATCGAAAAGGGGATGGCCATCAAGCGCTCCATCATGGCCAGTCGGCCAATTCCTCACCCTTTTGAAGAGGATCTGAGTTTTCTTTACGGCACCATTTTCATTGGCCCGCCACAAGCAGAAGGTGCGCATAGCCGCAACGTTTGCATCTTTGCTGAAGGGGAATTGGATCGCAGTCCGACCGGTACAGGGGTCAGTGCTCGTTTAGCAATCCATCACGTACGGAGTGAAATTGACCTTAACGAATCTATCATTATTGAAAGTATTATTGGCAGCCGCTTCAGCGGGCGTGTTGTCCAGACCTCCAGTTTCGGTCCTCACCCTGCCATTATTCCGGAAGTGGAGGGCACAGCCTATATCACCGGTCGCCACGAATTTTTAATTGATCCCAATGACCCGCTCAGAAACGGGTTTTTGCTGGGCTAAATAGCAGATCGGACTTGCCACGCTTCAGTTTTTCATATATATGATGAGGAAAATTTGAATTCCTACAGAAGCTTCATCTATTAAATCGTATCCATAAAACTGGCTGCCATAATAGGGTTCTGATTGTAAATTGTAAATGGATGCACGAGGACCTTTGCGCGCAAGCGAGCTGGATATCCGAAATCTGGGTTTTAATCATCCCTAATAATCAGCAACAGAAAGGAGGTGTTAAGGAAATATTTAAAAGTGCCTGTTGGTGTTGGCGCAAGGTAAATAAAACCCTGCGGTTTTCAATAAAAAGAAAAGGAGGGGGCCCAAGATGAGAAAATACGCATTTACAACAGTAATGACGATTTTGTGTTTATTTGTCGGATTTGGCATGGCAAGTGCCGCAGATACATTTAAAATCGGCGGCTTGGTTCCCATCACCGGAACGCAAGCGGTGATGGCTGAAGATCTGGCCACCGGTCTTAAACTGGCAGAGGAAGAGGTCAATGCTGCCGGTGGCGTCCTGGGAATGCCCATTAAAGTGATTATCGAAGATACTGAAACCCGGCCGGCGCCCGGGATGGATGCGGCGCGAAAATTGATAGATGTGGATAAGGTCGGCGTTATCGCCGGCGGTTTCTCCAGTGGTGTATCCTTACCCATCGCTAAGTATTGCCAAAGCAAAGGGCTTGTTTTTGTTGCTGGCGCTCCTACTTCTCCGCTCTTCGAAGAAGTCGGCGACTACGTGTTCATGATTGACGTCCTGGATAAATTCAAAGGCAAGGACATTGTAGACCTGGCCATTGGGGATTCGGGCAAAAAGAAATTTGGTTTAATGTTCATGAACAATGCTTTTGGTATGGCCCTGAGAGAAGAAACAATTAAAAATTTAAAAGCCCAGGGCGCTGAAATTACTACAGATGTGGTTTATGAGCTGAACAAGGTAGACTACAAAGCCGAGCTGCAGAGACTGTTTGCCAAAAAACCTGAAGCGATCATCGGCACGTGGTATGCCAAAGAAGGAATGGTAACGGCTAAGCAGGCGTATGAAATGGGACTGCTGAACGTGAATAAAGTGCCCTGGTATTGTCCCGAGATGGTGTCAAGTTTTGCAACGGCTGTCAAGGAAATCCCCGATGCCCTTGAAGGTATCAAAGGGCTTACGCCGCTGCCACCGGGGCTTCTTTATGTGGAAAAGTTTAAAAAGAAGATGGGACGTGATCCGATAACCGCCTATGCGGCCATGAACTATGATGCCGTAATTATGATTGCCATGGCCGCCAATTTTGCCAATTCTACCGATCCGGCAAAGATTCGAGATGCCTTGTGGAAAATTGATGACTTTTACAGAGGGCAATCTACCGGAGGGGATAAACGCTTTGTGGGAGGCGGCGTTCAGGGATTTGGAAAATATGAAGAGACGATTATCAAAGGCGGAAAAATTGTCCCCTATAAATATTAGGGTTTCTCTGAATTAAGGCAACCCATCTCAATGTGGATACTATTCAAAAGTAGAATAGATGACCCCACCGGCGGTTTTATAGTCGGTGGGGTCATGTTTTAACGGGTTACTCTCAGAAACGTGTGCATGAAATTTACCATGCAGTTTATCCAGTGTAAAGTTTCGCTCAACAAGTGCCTAAAATTCAAAATGCCTAAAGTGCCTAAAGTTATGGTACGTGCTTTCAGCACGATCGATTCAATCTTAAACGTTTATAATAGCGGGGGAATTTAGCTAAAATAGACAGAATTCCTTAATTTTAGGCATTTTAGTGCATTTTAGGCATTTAAAAGGTTGCCGATAAAATTCGACTCCTGTGGTAAATAACGTGCGCTCTTTTATGTGAAGAACCTTTTTAATGCTTGACTCATGTTGTTTGTTGTTTTTCAGACCAAGAGTGCGCCTTTATGATGATTTGCAACTTGTAGGATTAATATATGGAGATTGCACAAATTCTCTTAAATACGATGGTAAGGGCGGCAGAATTGAGTCTGTTGGCGATTGGCCTTACGATGGTCTTTGATATTTTGAAATTCGCCAATTTTGCGCATACCGATTATGCCGTCTTAGGAGCGCTTTTTGCGTATGTATTTAATCGCATTTTAGGTTTAAATTTATTCTTAGCGATAATCTTAGCGGCGTTTGTTACCGGATGGGTGGGTATATTGATCGACCAGGCTATATTTAAGCGCTTGAGAAAGATGGGGGCCAAACCGGTAACGTTAATGATAGCATCCATGGGTACTGCCATTGCCCTAAGAAACCTGATGCGATTGATATGGTCCAGCCACGCGAAGACTTACGCCATACCGCTTCAAAAACCTCTTGAGATACTGGGGGCCCGGATTACGCCGCTTCAGATAGGGATCATTGTGGTCGGTTTGCTGTCAATGATCTCCTTTCACCTTTTGTTGCATCGCACCACGTTCGGTAAAGCGCTGCGCGCCATATCCGACAACAGTGATTTGGCCAATGCCTGTGCCATTGATTCTGAAAAGATGATCAAGTGGATGTGGTTTTTAGCCAGCGCCTATGGTGTGATCGGAGGGTCCATGATCGCCATGGAACATCTGCTTTATCCCCGCTTGGGCTTTGATGTCATCATCCCGGTCTTTTGCGCAACCATCTTGGGGGGAATCGGCAATCCATACGGCGCTATGTTGGGGGCCCTAACCCTGGCATTTGCGGAAAACACTGTGCTGGCGCTTGATTTGGCGCCGCTCATTAATTTAGGCGGATTGTTCGAGGTTGGGTCGATTCAAATCAGCACCGGTTATAAGCCGGCCATTAGCTTTATGATTTTGATCATTGTGTTACTCTTCAAACCGACCGGAATTTTAAGGAAGAAATAGCATGCCCATCATTAATTTTATTATCTATCTTTTGACCATGATTGGGATATACAGCCTGCTGGCCATGAGCCTGAACTTTCAGGTGGGGTTTACGGGATTAATTAATTTTGGTCAGGTCGCCTTTTTTTGCATCGGGGCCTATACGTCCTCGCTTCTGGTGGTCAATGCGGGCGTGCCGGTGGTGGTGGCTTTTTTGGCCGCCATGGCGCTCAGCGGGATATTTGGATATATCATGAGCATCCCGACCAAGTCATTGAAGTCTGACTACTGGGCCATCGCCACCCTGGCCAGCGGAGAGATCGTGCGGTTGGTAGCGCTGAATGAAGCCTGGTTGACCGCCGGTCCTTTCGGTGTGATGGGCATTCCTCAGATTTTAAAGGATTTGATTCCCAAAGATGCCTATCCGGTATTTTATCTTCTTTTCGTTATTGCTTGCATCATTATCGTTTATTGTTTTTTAGGTATGCTAACAAACTCTCCCTTCGGCCGGAATCTTAAGGCCATCAGAGATGAAGAAGAACTGTGTTTGAGTCTGGGTAAAGACACCCAAAAATTGAAATTGCAGGCGATGATTGTTGCCGGAATGGTAGGCGGTCTGGCCGGATCCCTCTTTGCTTTTTATATCCAATTTATTTCTCCGGAGAACTTCAAGCCCATCGAAACGTTTCTGATGTGGGCCATGATCATCGTGGGAGGCCGGGGCAACTTCAAGGGAGCAATAATAGGGGCCGTCGTTATCCAGCTGTTTAATGTGTCAACGCGATTTCTTGGCAATTATGTGCCGTTGGGTTCTGATTCTATGGCAGCGCTGAGAATGATGATCATCGGTATTTTGATTATATTGTTTCTCTTGTATCGACCGGAAGGTTTGATAAAGGAAAAGAAAAAAATCTACGACTAAATGGCAAAATGAACGGAGTATCAATTTTATGTTAACGATTAAAAACCTGGAAAAGCGCTTTGGCAGCTTAAGGGCCCTGGATGGCGTGTCGGTTGAAGTTGAAGATGATTGTATCGTGGGATTAATAGGGCCGAACGGTTCGGGTAAAACAACGCTATTCAATGTGGTATCGGGTTTTTATGAAAAAGATGGCGGGGAAATTTTTTTTAAAGGAGCGCGCATAGACGGGCTGCCCCCCAATAAGATCGCTAAAAAGGGATTGTGCCGTACATTTCAAGTCAGCAAAGCACCGGAAAAAATGACGGTGTTGGAAAATATGCTGCTGGCCGCCGAACATCAGATCGGCGAGGATCCCTTCAGCGCCCTGTTCATGCGTTCGCGGGTGCAAAAGTCAGAAAAGGCAAATTTAGATAGGGCTCTGGAACTGCTGGATATGTTGCAGCTTTCACAGTTGAAGAACGATTATGCCGGTGATCTATCAGGGGGTCAGAAAAAGCTTTTGTCCCTGGGCCGGGTATTCATGTTGAAACCCGACATGATCTTGCTGGATGAACCCACCGCCGGTGTCAATCCGACGTTGCGGGTGCAGCTGATGGAGGCTATAAAACGACTGCAAGAAATGGAAAAAAAGGCTTTTTTCATCATCGAGCACAGCATGAAGGTCATCAGCAGTATTTGTGACAGGGTATATGTATTGAACTTCGGACAAAAAATAGCTGAAGGAACCCCGGAAGAAATCCAACAGAACGAACAGGTTTTGGACGCCTATTTGAGTGGCGCATAGCCGATAAACCGGAATTTCGAATCAGAAAATTCGAAACTCGAAACAATATCGAAATACGAATGATCTAATTTTCAAATGTTTGAATTTTTTGGTCATTTAATATTCGGATTTGTTTCGGATTTCGAAATTCGAATTTAGTCTTACCAAAAATAACATGATAATATTTTTTTAACTAATTGACTCAAAGTTCAATTGAGGAGCAGGATTTTAAATTGCGGGGAGACCGATAGGCATGCCTCTATTAGAAGTACATGATGTCATTTCCGGCTATGGACGTACCGATGTTTTGCATGGCGTTTCGATATGCGTTGAACGCGATGAGATCGTAACCATAATCGGACCCAATGGTGCCGGAAAATCCACCCTGTTCAAAACCATCATGGGATACCTGATACCCAGATCCGGGAAGGTTATATTTTCAGAAGAAGATTTGACCCAATTAAAACCCAATCACAAGGTGGAAAAAGGCATCGCCTACGTCCCCCAACTTGATAATACGTTTCTTTCGCTAACCATTCGGGAAAATTTGGAAATGGGAGGCTTCTCGAAGGACAGTGAAGCGCGAAAGCAAGGAATTGAAACTGCATACGCTACCTTTCCCATCCTGGGTGACCGCAGAAACCAGCGGGCCCGCACTCTCAGCGGTGGGCAGCGGCAAATGTTAGCCATGAGCATGGCACTGATGACCGAGCCTGATCTTTTATTATTAGATGAACCCTCGGCGGGTCTTTCGCCGAAAATTTCCGATGAGGTTTTTAATCAAATTATGAATCTTCACCAGAAGGGAATCGGTGTGCTCATCATCGAGCAGGATGCATACAGATCGTTGAATATATCCGATAGAGGATATGTGCTGGCCTTGGGGCAGAACCATTTTGACGGGTCAGCGGATACGATCCTGAATGATCCCCAGATAAAAGAAGCTTTTTTAGGTGGCTAATTCCGGTTGCAAAACCTCATAAATAAGACTTGCTCAGATCTCCAAACAGAGCCAACTAACCTCAAAATCATGTTGGATACGTTTTGAAGTTCTTAGTAATTCAGCCGTGGAGATATTATGAATTTCACAAAAATCATAACCGCAATCGATACCCATACAGAGGGGAATCCGGAGCGGGTGGTTACGGGTGGGATACCATCTATTCCCGGCAAAACCATGCTTGAGAAATCAAAGTATGCACGCGATAATTTGGATTATCTTCGCACCATGCTGGTACATGAACCTCGGGGCCACAGCAATATGTACGCCGCTCTCCTTGTTCCGCCTGCTGTAGAAGAAGCCGATATCGGGGTGCTGTATTTAGAGCCGGGTGGGTATGTGACTATGTGCGGCCATGGAACAATAGCGATCTGTACCGTTTTGATAGAAACAGGCATCATTAAAGCTCGGGAGCCTGAAACCGATATTGCGCTGGATACGCCTGCCGGACTCGTGCGGGCCAAGGTGGCCCTAAAGGATGGAAGGGCCGAATCCGTTACCATCCGCAACGTACCATCCTTCCTCTACAAGGCGGGTGTAGAACTGGATGTTGCCGATGTGGGACGCGTGAAGCTGGATATTGCGTATGGGGGCAACTTTTACGCTATTGTGGAGGCTGAAAGGGTGGGGCTGGAGGTAAGAACCGAGAATGCGAATAAACTCATATCATTGGGTGCAAAGATATGGCAGGCAGTTAACCAACAGGTTGAGATCTGTCACCCTCAAGAACCACAGATAGATTGTATCAACTATGTGGAGTTTTGTGCTCCAGCGACTCATCCAAAGGCCACCATGAAGAATGCCGTGGTAGTACCCCCGGCAGGCATGGACCGGTCTCCCTGCGGTACGGGGACCTGTGCCAAGATGGCAACCCTCTATTCAAAAGGGAAACTCAGCCTGAAGGAGGAATTTGTTCACGAAAGTATCATCGGAACTCTGTTCTACGGTGAACTCATAGAGGAAACGAAAGTGGGGGAATATCAGGCTGTTGTTCCAACCATTCGGGGCAGCGCATATATCACGGGAATTCAGCAGTTTGTTGTTGACCCCCGAGACCCGTTTCCCGAAGGCTTTCACCTCGGGAAAATAGAGAAGCTGTATGGATTTGGATTTAGGACCTAAAGTCTGTTTAAAAAAGATTTTATTAGAAGCTATCTCAAAATTAGCAGTTCATCTTGGAAGACGCTGAAAGAAAGTTCCAAAGGTGCTCTAAAGTTAGAAGTGCCTAAAATGCCTAAAATGATCTAAAATGCCTAAATTTGAGGGATTCTATCCTATTTATAATAAAAGATGGAGGGCAGCGAAACCATAATTTTAGGCATTTTAGATCATTTTTAATTTTAGCTCATTTCTTGTTGTAAACACGTTATATAGTTTTAAAACTGTACCATCGCGTGTTAAATGCTTTTTTAAGATAGGCTCTAATAAACTTGAAAGGAGGAGATTGCTTTGAAAGAACTTAAAGGCATCTGCGCCGCGTTGTGCACTCCATTTACGGATGATGGTGAAAAAGTTGATGAAACCGCAATGAAAGACCACATCGATTCCATGTTGGAGGCCGGGATTCACATTATTCTGGTTTGCGGCGGAACCGGTGAATTTGCTTATCTGAGGCCTGAGGAAAGAAAAAGAATTGCCGAGATTGCCGCAAAACATATCGATGGCAGAGCCGGATTTATGGTTCAAACATCGGCCATCAATACGGCCGACGCGATCGCGTACGCCCGGCATGCCGAGGGCGTTGGTGCGGATTGTTTGCTGATTTTGCCGCCTTATTTTGAAGGGCCTGACAATGAAGGGGTCTATTATCACTATGAGAAGATCGCTGAGGCCATTAGAATCCCGATCATGGCCTACAATATTCCGGTCCATTCGGGTATTGATCTTACCCCGCCTTTATTTAAACGTCTTATGGAGATCGATAACGTCCAGTACATCAAGGACAGCACCGCAGATCTCGTTCGAATCCAGGAACTGCTTGCCATAGGCGCCAAGGTATTCAATGGGGCTGATCCGATTGCTTTCTTTGGTTTGGTCGCCGGATGCCCGGGGTGCGTATGGGGGGGGCCCAACGCGATGCCGAAGGAGGCTGTTGATCTTTATAACAGCGTCTCTTCGGGAAAACTGTCCGAAGCCGCGGATCTGTGGAATCGCATGTTTCCTGCCAATCTCTTCTTCTGGACCCACGTATACAATGCATCGGTCAAGGCAGCCACGAATCTATCCGGCCGAAAAGTGGGCCCCTGTCGTAAGCCCGTTCAACCCTTGACGGATGCTGAAATGGGCGAACTGCGGAAATCTTTAAAGCCGTTGGGAATATAGGAACAGAGGTTCAAAGGTTTAAGGTTCAGGGTTCAAGGTTCATTAATCCCTAAATCCCTTAATTAAGGCTTACAGCCACCTGAAACCAGGATAGCGAAAGGCAACGAAAATGAAAATCAAGCATGTATTCTCATCCATCGACACCCATACCGGCGGGCAGCCCACCCGGACAATTACCGGGGGTATTCCATACATCCCGGGAGCCACCATTGTGGAGAAGATGACCCATTTAAAGGAAAACATGGACTGGATACGAACGTCTTTGATGTTTGAACCTCGGGGTCACGACATCATGTCCGGTGTTATTCTAACCGAACCGACTCACGCCGAAGCAGATATCGGGGTCATTTTTATTGAAACCACCGGCTACCTGCCCATGTGCGGCCATGATACCATCGGTGTCTGTACCGCCCTGGTGGAAACCGGTATGGTCAAGGTGGAGGAGCCGGTTACCCGCATCGTATTGGACACCCCGGCCGGATTGACCCGTATTCGTGTGGATGTGGAAAACGGCAAAGCCAAGAGTGTCACCTTTAAAAACATACCCTCATTCGTTTTGGCTGAAGATGCCGAGGTCGATGTGCCGGGTTTTGGGAAGCTTATCATGGATGTTGCTTACGGCGGCAATGTGTATGCGATCCTGCCGGCGGGCGCCGTCGGCCTTGAGATTCGACCCGAAAATGCGCGCAAGGTGATTGACATCGGCAGAAGGATCAAAGCGGCGGTAAATGCCCAGGTGAAGATACTGCATCCTGAAAAAAATTTTATTAATGAATGCACGCATGTGGAATTTTACGGCCAACCCACTTCAGCGGAAGCCCACCTGAAAAATACGGTTTTTTTTGCTGAATCCGGAATCGACCGATCGCCATGTGGGACGGGTACTTCCGCCAAGCTTGCCGTTATGCATACCAAGGGCGAGTTAAAGCTCAATCAGGAGTTCGTCCACGAGAGTATCATCGGGAGCATATTTAAGGCCAGAATCGTCGAGGAGACCCGTGTCGGTCCATTTAGCGCGATTGTCCCGGAGGTAACCGGAAGTGCGCATATTATGGGAATCAATCAGTTATTCATAGACCCTGATGATCCCCATGGGAAGGGCTTTCTCTTGAGTTAAAAAAATGGAGGACATTTAAATGGAAAAATTGAGAGGCACTTTTACAGTGATGGTGACCCCTTTCACTCCGGATGAAAAGCTGGACAAAAAGGGATTTTGTGCAAATATTGATTGGTATATCGAGGAAGGGATCCATGGTGTTATTTGCCTGGGAAGTACCGGCGAGTTTGCTAACCTGACAATCGAAGAGCGCAAAAGCGTCATTGATCTCACGGTCGATCAGGTCAAGGGCCGCGTTCCGATAATCGCAGGCACGGCTGCCAACTCAACGCGTGAGACCGTTGAAATGACAAAATATGCGCAAGGCGCCGGCGCTGATGCCGCCCTCATTGTCGCGCCTTTTTATGGCTTGCCGACTCAGGAAGACCTATATGAACATTACAAGTCCATATCGGAAAATGTGTCAATTCCGATTATGGTCTATAACAATCCCGGGTTTTCAGGTGTCGACATGTTGCCCCCTCTCATTGAAAGACTCGCGGTGCTTGATAACATCCTGTATCTTAAAGAAAGTACCGGGGATATAAAAAGGGTTCATGAATTATTGCGACGGTGTGGCGACAGCATCGATATATGGTGTGGATGGGATGATCTGGCCTATGAATTTTTCCTTTTAGGCTGCCGGGGTTGGGTGGCCCCAATCGCAAACTTTATGCCCAAGACCGCAGCTGCGCTCTTCACGTTGGCTGAAAAGAAAGCGTATGAAGAAGCCAAGGCACTTTTTTTCAAGATGCTTCCATTGTTGAGTTACCTGGAAGAGGGTCAACTATTAGCTAAAGTAAAAGAGGCGATGAACATGATAGGCAAAACGGGCGGAAAGCCGCGAAAACCCTTTCTCCCCATTACTGAAGAACAAAAGGACGAATTACGCAGAATGTTAAGCGAGGTCGGATTAATCTAGATTGTGTACTGCTGGGAATCTACAAAATACGGATTGCCTCTATCAATCTTCTTTTTCAACATTACAGGTGTCGGGTGTCAGGTGTCAGTTGGTTCCCGAGGACGAGTACGAGTGCGAGTACGAGGACGATATTTCATTCTCCCCATTATACTCGTCCTCGTTCTCGTACTGGGTTACCGTCCAATAATACCCTGAAACCTGACACCATATTGATGAGAACTTTTGCAACATTTTCATGGGGTATCACACGATTAAGTATCTAAAATTAAAAGTGCCTAAACCCTCAAAGCCAGGTTCTGCGGGCTTGGATTCTATACTCTGGAGATAAGATGAAGACAGGTAAAACTGCTGATGTCGTCGTCATCGGCGGTGGCGTCGTCGGAACAGCGATTGCGTACTTTCTCGTCCGGAATAATATGGATGTCACTCTGGTGGACAAGGGGGCTATTACTGCGGGTACTTCCGGCAAATGTGAAGGCGATGTTTTGGTTTCTGATAAGGCGCCCGGGTTCGACAGTCGCTTGACCAAACTGAGCCAGGACCTTTTTCCGGAAATTGCCAATGAATTAGATTATGATATCAGTTGGACACAGAAGGGCAGCCTGCTTGCTATTGAAAACGAAAAAGAAATGGAGGTGGCCAAAACGTTTTGCGCCCAGCTGGCGGCCGAAGGACTGCCGGTCAGAATTCTGGATCAGTATGAGGTCCACGAGGATGAACCCTATCTGGCCCCTGATGTTGTTGGTGGTATGGAAACGGATTGTGACGGTTCCCTGAACCCGATGGCCCTGGCCTATGGACTGGTTCATGGCGCAAAAAAGATGGGCGCTAGAGTCCTGACGCATCGTGCTGTGACCGACATTCGGCTGGATGCCGATGGCTGCGTTGAGAGGGTCGTTACCGAAAAAGAGGAGATTGTCACCAAGCGGGTAGTCAATGCTGCCGGCGCCTGGGCACCTGAAATTGGGAAACGGGTGGGGCTGGATATCCCTATCAGGCCCAGACAAGGCCAGATGCTGGTGGCTGAGCGCACTTTCCCCGTTGCCAGACGAAAAGTAATGGAATTTGGGTATATGATGGCCAAATTTGAAAGCAGTGATTATACGCGCAATGTAACAACCGAAATGGAAAAATACGGGGTTGCACTTGTGTTTGAACCCACCGGAGCAGCGAATTTTCTTATTGGCAGCAGTCGACGGTTCGTGGGCATGGACACGTCATGCCACATCGGCGTCTTACGTGCCATGGCCCAGAGAGCCATTCGGTTTTTCCCCGTGATTAAGGATATTAAAATCATTCGAAGTTATGCAGGACTCAGGCCTTTTACGCCGGATCATCTACCCATCATATCAGAAACCGAAATACCGGGATTTTACGTGGCTGCGGGTCATGAAGGCGATGGCATTGGTCTATCGCTTATCACCGGAAAATTAATATCCCAAATGATCTGCGACGAACCACCGGCAATACCAATCGAACCCTTAAAGCTAAGCCGATTTAGGGATGAAACAACCGGTTTTTCTCAAGCGCATTAATTTAGGAATTGCTAAATGAACGGCGGCGAGAAGTTCGAAATTGAAGTGGATGGAAAAACCATTTTAGCTTATCGCGGGCAGACCATCGCAGAGGCGCTTTTGGCCAGCGGCTTGAGGGTTTTACGGCTGACCCGAAAACATGCGCCCCGGGGCGTCTATTGTGGAATGGGTATTTGTTATGAGTGCAGGATGATGGTCAATGGCATGCCCAATGTTCGCACTTGCGTGACCCTGGCAACACCAGGTTGCAAAGTAATTACACAAGATGATTCAGACATTAAATCTCCAAAAACCGTTCTCGAATAGGTCAGGAAATGAGAGAAGTTGAGCTGATTATAATCGGAGGAGGCCCTGCGGGGATCACAGCTGCAACTGAGGCAGCCCGCATCGGGGCCTCTGTCGCTCTCATTGATGAAAACGACAACCTGGGCGGGAAAGTATTTGGCCCGACGGGCAACGCTATCAAAGGCAGTGCTTCGGATAAAATCGAGAAGGACATTCGGAGTCAAATACTGAAAGACTTTAATCGGGTTAGGGATAAAATATCAGTATTTTTGAACACGGAGGTATGGGATATTGTTGATCAACGAATAGTGTCGCTTTACCCGAGAGACGGTTCCGACAAACAAATAAATCGCATCAAGGGTTCGAAATTGATTATTTCCATCGGAGCCTTTGAAAAAGCAATTCCCTTCCCGGGGTGGACCCTTCCCGGTGTGTTTTCGGTCGGTGGGTTGAACACGCTGGTTAAAAAGAAAATTCTGCCGGGTGAAAGATTTTTACTCGCCGGAGCAGGTCCATTACAGCTCGTACTGGCAAATCATTTAATCAATGCCGGGGCCAACTTGAGCGCTATTGTTAATGCTGCCTCCCTGAGGGACATCACGGCAAATGCCTTCCCGCTTTTTGCAAGTATTGACTCCCTCAAATTACGATCCGGATTTGACTACCTGCGGAACATCAAAAGGCATAACATACCGATTTATCGCTCTCATATTATTTCCAAAGTAGATGGTTCCCGCGAGGTAGAAAAGGCGGAGATTGTAAAGGTTGATAGATCCTGGAATCCGATAAGGGGGACAGAAAAGGAAATCTGCGTCGATTCAGTTGCTTGCGGGTTCGGCCTGATTCCGTGTACCGAGCTGACCCGGCTCTGTGGTTGCAGACATATCTACGATGAACGTCGCGGCTATTGGAGAGTCGAGCTCAACGCAAGAATGGAAACCAACGTACCTGGGGTATTTGCCGCCGGCGACGGTTTGACCATCAAGGGTTATTCTGCCGCTATTGAGGAGGGCAGAGTTGCTGCTCTGGAGGCCTGCACCCAGCTTGACCGGGTGGACAGAAGCGAAGCCGATAGATTACTGCGACCCGCTTTAAGAAAATTAAAACGATTCAATCGATTGGGTCAAATCATGGATGCCATCTCAAGGCCGAGGCCGGGAATATTCAATATCCTGACTGATGATACGGTTGTGTGCCGCTGCGAAGAGGTAACGATGCAGGATGTGATCGCTGCGGTGGCGGACGGCGCCAGAGATGTGAACGATATTAAAAGAAGAACCAGACTGGGAATGGGGCACTGTCAAGGACGTTTCTGCGGTCAGGTTATAAACGAATTAGTGTGGCGATTGACCGGCGTTCGCAAGCAGCGCGAAATTTTCACGCCTAGAAGCCCTGCCAAACCGGTACCTTTTGCGTGTCTTACGGGGGAATAGAAAAATGGGTTACCGTTCTAAAGACCAAAAGCTTTTTTCGGGTGATGGCGCCGCCCATCGGCGGGCCATTTACAAGGGCTGCGGATATGATGATATTGATCTTTCGCGTCCGCTGGTCGGGGTGGTTAATACGTGTAACGATGCCGCCCTGGGACATGTGCATCTTGATAAACTATCCGAACACGTCAAGGCGGGGATCTGGCAGGCGGGTGGAACACCCTTTGAATTTGGTACCATTTCCACCTGTGGAGAAATCGCCATCGGCACACCGCATTTGCGCTATGAGATGGTTATTCGGGATGTGATTGCTTCCTCGATAGAAATCATGGCCAATGTTGAATTATTTGACGGACTGGTCCTGCTGGCCTCTTGTGACAGCATTATTCCGGGAGTGATCATCGGGGCGCTGAGGACCGGGCTTCCATGCATCTTTCTATCAGGCGGGCCGCAACTTCCCGGCCGGTTTGAGGACCGGCAGGTGGTAATGTCCGAACTCGGTCAGGAAGTATTCGGCGGCCAGCTCAAGGGCAAAGAAAAGCAGGAGCGACTGCGGGCTTTTGAAGATCAGGTATGTCCGGGGCCGGGAGCATGTTCATTGATGGGAACCGCCAACACGATGCAAATAATTGCCGAAGCCTTAGGCATGGCGCTGCCGGGCTCATCAACTGTTCCGGCCGTCTACGCCGAAAAATTGAGATTTGCCAAAAGGACCGGCAGAAGAATCGTGGAGATGGTGAAAAACGATTTGAGGCCTTCGGAAATCATTACCCGGGCGAGTCTCTTAAACGCTATTACGGTAGAGCTTGCCATTGCAGGGTCAACCAACGCGGTTATGCATCTGATTAGCTTTGCCAGAGAGATGGGAATAGATGTAAGTCTTGACGACTTCGATCAACTTTCCAGAAAAGTACCGGTTATTTCCAGGGTAATTCCAACCGGACGTGCCACGGTGGTTGATTTGAATAATGCCGGGGGGGTTCCCGCAATAATGGGTGAGCTTTCGTCCATGCTGGATGTTGGAGCCATGACGGTCTCAGGAGAGACGGTGGAGGAAATCATAAAAGATGCCGGATCGACCGATACTGCAGTGCTCACAACGATCAAGGATCCGGTTTTCCCGAGCGGCGGTATTACAGTGCTGAAAGGTACCCTGGCGCCGTTAGGTGCCATATGCCGGATCACAACCATTCCGGGCAACCGTATGACTCACGAAGGGCCGGCGCGGATATTTCATTCGGATGAGGATGCCTATCACGCCGTGACGACTGGAAAAATAGGGCCGGGAGATGTGATCATTATTCGCTACGAAGGACCTAAAGGGGCGCCCGGCATGCGAGAGATGATGATGACCACAGATGCATTGGTGGGTATGGGGAAGTCGGACGATGTTTTTGTGGTTACGGACGGCAGGTTTTCAGGCTTTACCGAAGGGTCCGCCATCGGTCATGTAGCGCCTGAAGCGGCGGTTGGCGGTCCCATAGCTATCGTAGAAGAGGGCGACCCCGTCATGATCGACATACCATCGAGAAAGCTGGATCTGGATATTTCTGAAAAAGAAATTTCTAGAAGAATGGAAGCTTGGTCCCCACCGCCAGCAAAGGTGAAGCGAGGAATTCTCGCAATTTACGCCAGAACTGCCCTGCAGGCCCATGAGGGCGCTATGATTGATGACAGGCTGAAAAATTCAGAATAATAGGGTTCATTCCTCTACATATCGAAAATCGCAATAGTCACCGCCTTCCATGATTGTTTTTGTTCGCTTTAATGTTATTCTTGGATTAAACCCTTCCAAAAAGTAAAAATCTCTAATACAGGAAAGAGTGCATCCAAGTTTTTTGACACCTAATTTTTCGTATATCTGAGCGTATCCACAATAAGAAACGTCAAAAAATAATTTTTTTTCAGTTTCCTTTATCATTTTTATTTCCAGCCCATCGTCCTTGGCCCAGACTTCTTTCGCAATTTTAGAAAGCTCAGCAATAGAATTTCCGGAATATTCTTCTGCTAAAGCTTTCCCCGACGATATCGCCTTTTCTCTGATAACTTCTTTTGCTATGTCTACTGCTTTGTCGTAACCGATTTCATTAGCAAATGCACCGATGAGTGCTGAAACAATCGGTGCTTGTACTTCTCTACGTTTGAGATGAGTGATCTTCATTTTTTCCTCTTTCTTGTTAATAATATCTAAGTTTCCAAAAAATTATTTTTCGATAGCGTATAGAACCAATTCAACCAATAAAACTATAGCTAAAAACCCCCCATTACAAGCACTATCTAATCGATCGAAAGGGCATGATAATTTATAATCGGGATCAACTGTGGATGATGACGACTCTTTCCGTGGCATTGACGGTTGCATGCTGTCCTGTTCGCAACATCTGGAATGACTTTTCATCAAGGGAGATAATTGGAATTTCCTTGTCATAAAAATGTTTGCAGACGATCGGTCCCGTGGCAAGGATCGGTTCGGTTCTCACATTAACAATTGCCGCCGGTGCCTTGTCCACTCTGGCCAATTCCAATATAATCAGCGAGCCGGTGCTCGACCCTTTGCCGAAGGGAAACACAAGCACTTTTCCCGCTACGCTCTGGCCGAAGAGTTCATGACGAGGGTCATTGATATGCCCGGTTGCGGGGTCTACTCCGCCCCAGAAACTGATGGGTTGCGAGGTCGTGAGCACCTCTCCTTTTGCAACTCCCGGCACCACACAACACCCCGTTATTTTTTTCTCCACAGAGATTCCCTCCTGCAGATTTTTCCCCGCACAGCCGTTTCAACGCAGTCTGCAAGACTTCCATAGGCTGCATCAAGGCCCCTCTGGGAAAAGCAGTAGTTAGCAAACTTGGCAGAATCGGTCATAGCAGCACTAAAGTGCCAGGTTTCTTTAGGATATTGCAATGGACATCCATCGGTAAACACCATAACACCCGCACCGGCCAGATCTGTTAGAATACCATTATCTTTTATCCATGCATAAACGCTTCTGTTTGTAAATGCCCAGAATATAACAGAGCTGTGGACTTTTTTACCCTTTATCAGTTGAACTAACCGATTAAACTCAGCCGGCGAGTAATGCGGGCAACCGGTGACAATCAGGTCAACCGCATCACTTTTCGCCGTGCAGAGCCGATCTTCGGCGTTCTTGATCAAATTGGGGGTTATATCGATTACTTTTTCCGGTTTATTTCCATGAAGGCACATTTTCAGGGTCTGCGCCTCAGGGGTGATCCCCACCATATGGAAAAGGCCGATTGCTCCGGATGAAGCAGCTGCGGCACAAAACCCTTTGAGGCTGTCAATTTTTACATTCTGGGGGATTCCTGTGATGCTTGCCACCTGATCGCCGGCCATTTCCCCTAAAAGATATCCCAGAAGCGGATATATGGCCTCATTTTCAAACATCTGAGCGCTGATATCTTTCAGCCGAATCAGGATCTTGGCCTTTCGATTTACTGTAAGATGAAGACCGAATTTCGGAACCTTTCCGATGATCGCTGCACAGACATCCATGAGGTCTGCATAGCGGTTGGTTCTGGCGCCGATGATTGAGTTGGCAAAAGCAATGGCATTTGATTCACCCCAGGCAATCTGTTCCCCAAATCGTGGTATGATTCCGTTCTGATAGGGTGCACAGGTCCACGTGGGAGTGGCCCGCATTTTTAGATAGGCCTCTTCCAGTCGCTTGTGCTTTGTTAGGATTTCAGCCGGGACCCGGTAGGCTTTCCATCGCAGAAGGTCTATGGCAGAGGGGTTGAGCGATGTAGGAACCGCTACCTCCCCACCCAAATCGGCTATTCTTTCAGCAAATTCCAATCCGGCATCTACCATGTACAGGGTTGCATCGATATGCACCTGCGAGATCTTCATCAGTTCCTCAGCACCGAAAAGCTCTCCCAAGTCGACCAACACCGCTAAGGCGATTCGCGCTGCTCCTCCTTGTTTGCCATCAAGGATGCTCTTTTCCTCATTCGTTAAACGCATAAAACTCATTTCATTTGTTCAGTCAGCCAATCGATGGACCAATTGGAACATACTGATCTGTGATCCTCCATCAACCGTTATTTCCTCGCCGGTAATGTAGCCGGCATCGTCGGATACAAGAAAGACGGCGGTTTTGGCTATCTCTTCAGGAGTTCCATGTCTTCCCATTGGTATTGCGCTACTGCGAGTTTCCAACAGCTTTTTACTTGGGTAAGCTTTTCGTTGTAAAGGCGTCATCACCGGACCGGGACTAACTGCATTGACCCGAATGTTGTATTTTGACCATTCAATTGCCAAAAGCTGCGTCAATCCTATTACCCCTGCTTTACTCGGTGTGTAGGCACCTCCATGGATCTCAGGGATATGACCGGATATGGATGCCACATTAATTATCGATCCACCGGATTTTCTTTCGATCATATGCCGCCCAACCGCCTGGCAGCATAGAAATGCGCCTTTTAGATTAACGGCAATTACCCGATCCCAATCCTGTTCTCGTATTTCTTCAATCGGGCCGGCAATAAAAATCCCGGCATTATTGACGAGGATATCGATTTTACCGAAAGCCTCAATCGCCTCCTTTACGATTCGACGAACATCTTCACTATTGGAAACATCTCCTTGTGAAACGATGGTACGGCGCCCCTGCATTCCAATCTTTTCAGCAACTTCTTTAGCTGCCTCAATATTCTGATTATAATTTACGACAAGATCCGCACCTGCTTCTGCCAAACCCAGAGCTATGGCTCTTCCTATTCCCTGACTGGAACCGGTTACAATGGCTACTTTGTCTTTTAGTTTCATAGATCGACGTGTCCCTTGTTTGTAGTCCGTTGACCGTGGACATTTTCTTTAGAAATTAGTAACATTTTAGGGTAATTATGATTGTTACAATTCCAGCCATATTCCAATATCCTTCTCCACTGCCCGCTGGTAAATTAGCGGTGCCACGGCCATATCATCTAATGCATTTCCCAGGTTAGCCGTCATGGTCCGTTCTTCGGAAGTCTCGCGGCCTGGCTTTTTCCCTGCAACCAGCTCTCCCAAATCGGCATGAATATCAGGAATATTTTGTAAATAGCCATTTTGCTGGTACAGGCGAAGCTGTGGGGTATCATCCGTGCAAAATTTAGCCGTTTCCCGCATGGCGTCGGGATGCCAGTATGAATCATAATCTATCAAGGATGCAAAGGCACCTTCATCCAACCAGCCGGCCTGGATAGTGGCATGGGGTGTTTTCATAATCGGACCGGCGGTGACCACGATATCGCAGCCAGTGACCGCATCACGCGGCGTTTTCACCGGCACCACCTCCAGATCATAGCGGCTTCTGATTTCCTCTGAATAGCGCCGCAAGGCTTCAGCGTCCACATCGTATGCCATGACTTTTTGAAGTGGGAAGAGTGCATTGAGCGCCTCTACATTGCTGCGCCCCTGAATACCGCAACCCAACATTCCCATCACAGATGATTCGGGACGGGCCAGATGGCGGGCGGATAGGGCGGTGGCGGCACCGGTAC
Source organism: Desulfobacterales bacterium (assembly GCA_030145015.1). Next base: position 13,437 of record JAQYWI010000017.1, on the reverse strand, counting down.
GCTTGGCAGTAATCCAGGTACAGTCCATCACTGCAAGGGGCAAACCGGATTCGACATCGTTGAAGATAAGCAGACCTGCAATATAGGGAAGCCCTCTCTTAGAGTTTTCCGGAAACCCGCTCACCCATTTAACACCTGCGGATTTTAAGTCCGGGATATAGGCTAACATAGCATTCATGAAATTGTCCTTGCCGCCGGGATGGATGCTCGGCTTGGGGGGCATCTCGGTGCGGCCGTCACCCTTGGCGCGGAAAGTGATTTCCAGAGACTCGATGATTTCTACCATCGTCAACCCGACGGCCACAACATCTGTTTTTGATAAATAAAGCAATTGGTTTTTCTGCATAGCGCCTCCGGTTAAAAGAGAGTTTACAATAAGTGCGCTAAAGTGAGAAGTGAACTAAAGTGACTAAAGTTAAGGAATTCTGTCAATTATATAATAGATGGAGCGCAGCGACACCATAACTTTAGGCACTTTAGCTCATTTTAGGCATTTTAGGCACTTCTAACCTTTTATGGATTTCGGTGTCAAGGAATTATAGGCAGGCCAGAAGATAGGGGGAGCTGTCCTTTATCAATGCGTGCAATAGTTGAACCCTTGACATTCGTTTTTGGACATGGTTTTCAAAATGAAACGGAGGAAAAACCAATGGTTGACCTGTATCAAATTCCGGAGCAAAAATGACAATAAGAAATAGATTAAGGCAGGAATTAGGTCAGTTTGCTTTCGGGACTATTAGCTTATGCTCTTGATGCGATTCATGCGGCTGGTAATTTCGGTTATGCGAATGCCGTATTTTTTATTCTGCAAAACAACCTCTCCTCTGGCGATTAATTTGTCGTTAGCCAGAATGTCAACGGGTTCGCCTTCAAGCTTGGAAAGTGAGACCGTTGAGCCGGGTCCGAGACTGAGCAATTCCTGGATTTGAATCCGGGTGCGCCCCAGTTCAACTGTTATTTCTAACGGAATGTCCAGAATTAAATTGAGGTCAAAGTCCTCGACGGCCTGCATTTCTTGGGGAGGTTTTTCTTCAGCTGGTGAGATCTTAGATGCTTCTTCCATCAGAGGGTTATGCATACCGGCAGCTTCACCGGCTGCGGTTGCTTCTAAATGATCACCGTTTCGCTGCTCTGCATTTTCAACGTTCTTTTCCTGCTCACCGTCTTCCGGTACATTTACTTCATCGGAAGCCCCGGTATTATTTTCAGATGGTTTGTCTTCTTGGTTACCTTGAGTCATCTTTAACCTCAACGTCCCATTAATTTTCATGAGGAGCCCCTTGGTGTCATAAAATTAGACGCTTCATCCCGCGAAGCGGGGCAAGGTTCAGGTAATATGTTAGTATAAATAGGCTGAAACCTCAATACTATTCTATCTCAAACTCTGTAACGGCTGGGTTTAGACAGGGCGATCCTTCTGAGCATCGTCTCGCATAAAGCTTAGAATCTTATAATCTCATGAGCAGATGATTGTAATTTCGGCCAACGAATGATATAAGCCCGCTAGCTCACTATCTCGTCGAGGAAAAATCTATCCGACGATTTGTGCGTTTAAAATATATAAGAGGAAATTTACATGTATCGAAATTTATTTAGCCCAATTCGGATTAATTCGCTGGAGATAAAAAACCGAATCGCCTATCCGTCTCTGGGCCTGCTGTATTCAACCGATGGTAAACTCAATGACCGCTATTATAACTATTTTCAGGAAAGGGCCAATGGCGGCGCTGGTTTGGTAACCGTCGGACCGGTCGGCGTTGACTTTATCGGCTCCGGCGCTATTGCGCTTTCTTTAGCGAACGATGATGCCATCGTCGATTTTCAAAAACTGACCGGGATCATCAAGGACGGAGGAGCGCGGGCCTGGATTCAGTTGTTTCATGCCGGGGCGTATTCGCATCCGATGTTTGTTGAGGGCCAGCAGCCCATCGCACCTTCAGCGGTCTATTCGCGTTATTCCCAGACAACGCCACGCGAAATGACACAGGAAGATATTCATCAGGTACAGGCTGCATTCGTCCGCGCGGCAGAAAGGGCCAGGGCAGCGGGCTTTGACGGTATCGAAATCCTGGCTTCCGCCGGATATTTGATTACCCAATTTCTCTCCCCGCGAACCAACCAACGAACGGATGACTATGGTGGTTGTTTTGAAAACCGGGTGCGGTTTCCGAGAGAATTGATTGAATTGATGCGCGAGCGTCTGGGGCCGGAGTATCCGTTAACGATCCGCATGGCGGGAAATGATTTTGTGAAAGACAGCAATACGGATATCGAAACCCCTGAATTTGCGAAGGTTTACGAGCAAGCCGGTGTGGATGGCATCAATGTAACCGGCGGCTGGCATGAATCGCGCGTACCGCAGCTGCCCATGCACCTGCCGAGGTCGGCCTTTGCGTTTTTGGCCCTGAATATAAAAAAAGTTGTTTCGCTTCCGATCATCGCATCCAATCGCATCTCAGATCCCGACAGCGCCGAACAGATTATCAAAGACGGCTATGCCGATATGGTCAATCTGGGCCGGGTCTTGATTGCCGACCCGCAGTGGCCCCAAAAGGCTTTTGAGGGAAAGGTTGATGAAATTCGTCCCTGTGTGGGCTGTTCCCAGGGTTGTACCGATGAAGTTTTCAACGGGCGTCCGGTTTTTTGCGTCGGCAATGCCCGGGCCGGATTTGAGGGTGAACGCCAACTCTTAAAAACGGATAACCCCAAAAATGTCATGGTCGTGGGTGCAGGGGCCGGGGGTCTCGAAGCAGCCGTAACGGCCGCCATGTGCGGGCACCAGGTTGAAGTTTACGAAAAAGATTCGGATATCGGCGGGCAACTGTGGCTCGCCGGTGCGCCGCCCCATAAACAAGAGATTTTAGAATTTATTCGATATTATCGTAGTCTGATCCATAAATATCAAATCCCGCTGCATTTAAACGCAAGCGTGGACACCGATGTCGTTAAGAAACAAAATCCGGACTACATCATTCTGGCCGAGGGGGCCCAACCCTTACCGCCGGAAATCGATGGATATGATGATCCTTGTGTCTATTCTGCCTGGCAGGTACTGAAGGGCAATCCTGTTCTCGGTAAATCCGTGGCAGTCATTGGCGGCGGTTCGGTGGGTCTGGAGACGGCTTTGTTCATTGCAGCCAAAGGCACGATTACGCCCGAAACGCTGCATTTTCTATTTGCGTATGAGGCGGTAAGTGTTGAACGTTTAAGAGAATTGATCTTTCAGGGATCGTCCCGGGTAACCGTTTTTGAAATGCTGCCCAGAATCGGCAAAGATGTCGGCAAGTCAACCAGGTGGATCCTGTTTGACAATTTAAAGCGCTATAAAGTTTCGGTAAAGACCGGGACTGCGGTGACCTCCGTTCGCGAGGGAACGGTGAAATTTCAAAAAGACGGGCAGGAAAAACAGATGCAATTTGACAATGTCGTCCTGGCATCAGGGATACAATCCGTAGCGGGCCTGTCATCCGAAATAAAAAAACTGGGAGTTCCGTTCGCAACGGTGGGTGATTGTGTCCGACCGGGAAAACTAAACGAAGCGATTCATGGCGGGTTCCTGGCAGCCTTGAACATATAGCTTACAGCTGACAGCTCATAGCCGATCCACAGATTTTATTGAATTTGTGATTTAATAATCCGCAGATTACTCAGATTACCGCAGATTTGAAAAATTAATATTAAGAGATATTTATCAGCATAAATATCTGTATAATCTGCTAAATCACAGGATAAGAATTTAACCTAAAGAAATAATCTGCGTTAATCTGCGTAATCTGCGAATATTATTGCATCTGCGGATCAATCTGCTATGAGCTATCAGCGATGAGCTGCAGGGCTCAAAGCCCCGCTATGGCTTGATTTTTTCAAGCACCTCTCCGTTTTCATTCATCAAAAAAATCATAAAACCGGCGGCCGCTGCCTCTTTTGCCAATTCTTCATATAAAATTGCCTGGACTTCATACTTGGAGCCCTTCTGGCGTGCCATATTCATGAAGCATTGCTGGGCATCTTCTTTGGAATTAAAAGTTGGAATAAATGAAATATCTTCCTGTTTATCGTACTGGCCGAGGAATTGCTCCTGGTCCCCGGGGTTCTGTACGACCACCCAAACCCACCGATCTTCTTGTTTTTCATTTTTCATTTTTGTACCGTCTCTGCGCGATTGTTTTTTTGCGAAGGATTTTTTAATTGCACCGGATCTTCGTCAAACAGTCCGGTTACCAGGTCATTGAATAAATCCGGTTTTTTGCGAACGGCGGATACAACTTCGCCCACCTTTCCGATGGAACGGCGATCTCCGCCGCGCAGTTTGGATAATATTTTAGCCATTCCCATTCTTTCCAGAAAGCCGAGTCGATTTCATGGGTAATTAATAATATCGCATTCATCAAGTAAAGCCAAAATAGTATTTTTGAAACCATGATGTTAATTCTCCATCACGCGCATGAATCGGCTTCGGATAGGGTACCCGCGATTGTTACGGGTTGCAATCTATTTTTGGGATAGGTTCTAGGATGAGGATCTTCCGATCGAGGCGCTAATCCGCCTGCAGCGGATCAATCAGACTCAGGCTTATAAAACGCATTGTTTAGGTCGTTTTTATTTATTTTCGCAATGCCTGTTCATAAGCTTGTTCGGAGTAGCCTTGGATTGGCTGACCATTAATTACAACAAATGGAACCGCTCTTCGCCTGGTAAGGGCCATCATGCGGCGAGCAGCAGCATTATCTTTTTCGATATCGTAGGTCTTAAATTTTATGCCCCTTGAACGGAAGAAATTTTTGGCTTTTTTGCAATAACCGCACCAGCTGGTTTCATATATCTCCACGGCTGGTGCATTGACGGCTGCAGGTTCTTCTTCAGATTCGTCCAGGAGATCAAAAAAATCGGGATCCAGCGTGATCGTACGTGTTTCTGTAGCGGGCCGGGAATTATCCTCAGGATTTGGGTCAGGCGATGAGACTTCTTCCTCCTCGCTGGTTTCAGATATACTTTCGGTCGGCGCATCGGAAAAATGAACGACGCCTTTTTCATCTACCCATCTGAATATTTCTGCTGAAGATGTTCCGCTAACCAAAACCAGCACTAAAAATGCTAAAAAAAATCCAGGAACTTTCATGTTTTTCCTTCTCATTGCTGAGGGTTGCTTGGCGTCAGATTTTGTGCCGGGATCATTCTGGAACCGGGTGACACTAGTGTTGTGTCCCGGAATCAATTTGCAAAATTAGATTTCAGGTGTCAGCCTCCTAGTCCAAAGGTTTAGACTGGCTACTGGCTGCTTGCTTCTTGCTGCTGGCCGACCCGCAGACAAGCAGCCGGGACCCAGTAGCCAGTGACCAGAAACCTATAAAGAACACAGTTGGCCTAAAATATACCGCACGACTTTTGTAAATCCGGTCCGGTCCGAAAAAGATCGGAATTTAGCGCCTCTATAGGGATTATCGGTTAACTTGACGAAATGTTTAGAAAAAAAAGCTGGATGGGGCCGAATATTTTGGAGTGGAAATCAATCTATTCAAGATTGAATTCGGTTTCGTTGGTTTTTTGGGCGCCTTGACGCTGCCAGTCGATTTGGTTTTTTATTTCGCTGAGTATAAAACTACATTTAAGGCTTAATGCGATTTCCGCTTCGCTGGGCTCATCTCCGCTCGATTTCTTCACAAAGTCCCGGGTTGTCTTGATGGCGGCTTGCATGTCTTCGTAGAATAAGCCCGCTCTGACTAAATTGTTTTTAGGCGAACTCGCCATCAGATTTAAGGCCCAGAATGGCTCCTTTAAAGATGTTTCCGGCTGGTCTTGGGCGATCGGCTTTTTGCGTTGAAATTTGATCTGATTGCCGATTTCATTTAATATAAAGTAGCTTTTTAAGGCGGTGGCGATTTCTTCCTGACTGGGTTCAATTCCGGTGGTATCCCTGACATATTTCATCACCGTCAATATTGCATCTGTTATGTGTTTGCCGACTCGGCAAAGTTTTGCCAAAATATACCCTATCAGCTTTCTTTTGTGGTCATTTTATCCGGAAGGATCAGGTTTAAAATTACCCCCACGATTGTTGCCAAGCCCACACCTTTGAGAGTGAAGGCGCCGGCTGAAAAGGTGATGCCCCCGATTCCAAACACCAGAATTAGCGCTACAATCAAAAGATTTCTAAGATCCATCAACTCCGTCCGGGTCTTTTTTAGACAGTTGATTCCGACCACCACAAGCGCGCCCAGAAAAATAATCAGGATACCGCCGCTAACCGGGCTCGGGATGGTTTGAAGCACAGCGCCGAGTTTCCCGAAAAAAGCCAGCAGCATCGCAAAGAGCGCCGCCCAAACCATTATGGCCGGCTCAAACCGTTTTAAAGCGGCCACCGTTCCTGTGATTTCGGCATAAATGCGAACCGGAGGCCCACCGACACAGGCCGCAAATGTGGTTGCAATACCGTTGCCCAGCAATGTGCGATGGGCACCTGGATCTATCAGATAATTATTTTCCGTGACTTCGCCGACAGCGAGGATATCGCCAAAATGCACGATTATGGGTACAATGGCGGCCGGCACCAGAAACACGATGGCATCAAATTTAAATTCAGGAAGCACAAACCCGGGGAAAGCGAACCACGGTGCGTCGCCAACTATCGAAAAATCGATGATTCCCACAACGGCAGAAACTAAATAACCGCTGCCCAGGCCGCAAAGAATCGGAATCAGTTTCAGTGTTCCGCGAGCAAAGAGGAATACGGAAACGGTTGCTGCCAGAGATATCATCGCAACCAGCAAGGCACTTTTTTCTGGAATGAGATGTCCGGGATTTGCCTTGCCCAGGGCCATCGAAACGGCAACCGGCGCCAACATCAGGCCAATGACCATGATAACCGGTCCCACGACGACAGGCGGGAAAAGGGTCTCGATGATTTTACGGCCTCGCCACTGGATAATGCCGCTGATAGCCATATAAACCAGGCCCGCGACAGCCAGTCCGCCAAGAGCGGCCGGAATGCCCCATGTTTTTGTGGCAACCATGATCGGTGCCGTAAACGCAAACGATGAAGCCAGAAAAACAGGGATTGCTCTTTTGGTGGTGAAATGAAAGATCAGGGTCCCGGCGCCGGCCGTAAATAAAGCGACGTTTGGGTCCAGGCCCGTGAGAATGGGTAGCGTAATTAGAGCGCCGAATGCGACCAAAAGAATTTGGACACTGAACAGACTGTCTGTGTAAGTCAATTTGTACTTTGTGATCCAGTTCTTAACGGCCATATACCCAACGGCCCCCTGATAGCGATGAGGTGAGGTTATACAATGGGCGAGATTCGGGCAATTTTACTTCGTTCCAAATATCTTATCGCCCGCATCCCCGAGTCCAGGTAATATGTATCCGACGTCATTTAATTTTTCATCAATTGCGGCCACCCATATTTCCACATCGGGATGGGCTTCCTGCAGCCGATCAATCCCTTCAGGTGCCGCAACCATAAAAATTCCTTTGATTTGTTTACAACCGGACTCTTTTAAGAGGTCGATCGTGGCGATCACCGTACCGCCGGTGGCTAGCATGGGGTCAAGAATCAGCGCGATTCTTTCCTCCATCTGACTGGTCATTTTGACGTAATACCTCACCGGCTCAAGCGTTTCCTCATTGCGATACAAACCAACGACGCTTACTTTGGCAGTCGGTATGAGATTGAGAACGCCATCCATCATGCCTAGCCCCGCCCGCAGAATTGGGACCACCGTGATTTTTTTACCCTTGATTTTTTCAACCTCAATCGGCCCGGCCCAGCCCTGGATGGTTTCGGCTTCTGTTTCTAAATGCTGGGTGGCCTCGTAGGTCAGAAGATTGGCCAGTTCACAAGCAAGGTCTCGAAAATCCTTCGTGGTGATATTATGTTCTCGTAAAAACGCTAGCTTATGTTTGATCAAGGGGTGATCGACGACGTGAACCGGCACGGCAGCCTCCTTTTGTCAAAGGTTAAACGCGTATGTGACGACAGGCAGGACAAGATCGAAAAAGGGTACAACTGTATTGGGAGTATTTAATTGCAGCCTCGTATATTCAATTAATACCCTCGTGTCAAGAAGCAGGCGTAGTTATTTGGGTGCTAAAATTCGCCTAAAGGCCGTTTAAAGGTATATGCGGCAGGTGCTTTGACAAGGCTTTCAGTTGCAGTGTCAAAATTATCTCCCGATAACGAAAATGGAGAAGACACGACCCAAAAAACGGCCCCAATGGCTGTGGCAGCCAGCCCGATCGGTCGAACAACCACCATATCATATATCATGGCGCCGCCGCCGGGCTCTTTAGACTCGAAGTACTCCTCGGCCAGGGCCGAACTTGCAAAGGGAATACAGATCAAAGCTGCGATCACTCCAAAAACGATCCCTGATTTTACAACATTGCGCATAACTTCCTCCTAAAATAATAAACCGTCCGGTTCGGATTTTGCGTAAAGAAACACTATGGGTTGAATCCGTTCTAACTTAACGCTATATTATCACTATTTTATAAATTAGTATATTTCTTTTCTTAAAAAATTTCAACTATTAGACTGTTTTACGGTGTTTCTGGCCGGCGGGCCGCAATGATTTTTCTGAGAGCCGTAGAGCACCATGCAGCGAAATGGAATCCGAAAACACATATATCGAGGTTGCGGTTGCGTTACCTGTCTACAAGACCTTTACTTACAGCGTTCCGGAAGCCTTGTGGCCGTTTATAACGGCTGGGAAACGCGTCCTCGTACCTTTCGGTCGACGCAGGGTCACGGGCTATATTTTAGGGACGAGTCCCGACATCAACCCGGGTGAAATCAAGCATGTCCTGGATGTGCTGGACGAAAAGCCCTTGTTTCCACAGTCCATGATCCCTTTTTTTCAATGGATTTCGGACTATTATAAATATCCCATCGGTAATGTTATCAAAAATGGCCTTCCAGGGGGACTGACGCTTTACGATTATGCTTCCATTGTCCTTACAGATGAGGGCAAGCGCACCCTTAAAGAGAATCGGGCAACACTTATAGAAAGAGATGTCTTAATGCTTCTGGAAGCCGGGCCGGTTCGGCTTAAAAAATTAAACCAGAATCTTCATCAAACCATTCCCGCTGCACTTATCCAATCTCTTCAACGGGCCGGCCGGATTTTACAGATAAGAGAGCTCAGGGATGCTGCTACAAAATCCCGTATGGAGCGCTTTGTAAGCCTTGCAGATGCAACCCTGTCAATTGACCGGCTTTCAAAATCCAGAAAAAAGATCCTGGCAATCTTAAAATCCGACGGCGAAATTCCGGTAGTGAAACTCAAAAAACGGGTGCCGACTGCAGCGCGCCTTATTCGCGCGCTTGAAAATGACGGCTACGTAAAGGTTCGAGACAAAAGAATTTTTCGGGATCCCTTTGGCGAGCCCATCCATCCGGATAGCGCTCCCACCTTGAACGTCGAGCAACAAAGCGTTGTGACCCAGGTTAGCGACTGTATGGATCAAGGGTTTGCCACATTTCTTTTGCAAGGGGTTACCGGTAGCGGCAAAACCGAAGTCTATATGCAGGTTGCTGCTGAGACCCTCAACAAAGGAAAATGCGTATTGGTGTTAGTTCCAGAGGTCGCCCTGATTACCCAAATGGAAAGACGATTTCGGGCCCGGTTCGGAGAGCGCATCGCGGTTCTCCATAGCGGTCTGTCTGCCGGTGAGCGTTATGATCAATGGAGTCGTATTTTGCAGCAAGACGCGGATATTGCCATCGGCGCCCGATCGGCTATATTTGCGCCATTTACCGATATCGGCCTCATTGTCGTAGATGAAGAGCATGATACCTCTTATAAACAGGAAAATAATCTGCGCTATAATGCCAGAGATCTTGCCGTGGTTCGAGCAAAGCTCAATGACTGCTTAGCATTGCTGGGGTCGGCGACGCCTTCGCTCCAATCGCATTATAATGCCTCCGCGAAGAAATTTATTGAAGTCAAGCTGGAGCAGCGCATAAAAAGCCGCCCCATGCCTGAAATTAAAATTGTCGATCTTCGTGAAAGCAGAGGATACAGGGGCGTACGACGTTTCATTACCCCGGAACTGCATCAAGCCATAAAAGATACGCTTCATCGCCAGGAACAGGTGCTTCTCTTTTTGAACCGGCGCGGATTTGCAAATTTCGCGCTTTGCGGGTCATGCGGAAATCCGTTGCGCTGCAAACATTGTGATATTTCACTTACCTTTCATCAGAAGGCCAATGCATTCAAATGTCACTATTGCGGTTTTTCCCGTGCCGCAATGTCAAGCTGTGATATATGCGGATCGTCCAATATAAAAAAATTAGGGCTGGGTACCGAAAAAATTGAAGTTGTGATAAATGAACTTTTTCCGGATGCCAGAGCCGCGCGCATGGATCGGGATACGACCACACGCAAGGGTTCAATCGTGAAAATTCTTAAAGGTCTCAGAGACCGGACGATTGATATCCTTATCGGCACTCAGATGATCGCTAAAGGGCACGATTTTCCTTGGATCACTCTGGTGGGGATCATCTGTGCCGATTTGTCATTGAATTTTCCCGATTTCCGAGCCGGTGAACGGACCTTCCAGCTTTTAGCACAAGTTTCCGGCAGGGCGGGCAGAGGGGCTTCACCGGGGCGGGTTATTTTGCAAACATATAATCCGGAGCATTTCAGTATCATGGCTGCTAAAGATCAGGATTTTCATTCCTTTTACACTCAGGAAATGAGTTTCCGTAAAGCCTTAAACTATCCACCGTTTTCAAGAATGATCCAGCTTAAGATATCGGGAAAAGACAAATTAAAAACCAGAGACGCGGCCACAAATATAGGAGACCTGTGCCGGACTGTGAAAACAGCCAACCCAGCGCTTTACGCCAGCGTTGAGATTATGGGGCCCATTGAAGCGTCTCTAACTAAAATTGCCAAGCGGTATCGATGGCAAATCCTTTTAAAAGGAATCAGTGCTAAGGCGTTGCATAAATTTATCGGTCAGCTTCTATCCCAAAACCCCACGATATTTAATAATTACGGGGTCAGGGTTGTTATAGACGTAGACCCCGTCAACATCATGTAAAAAAACTGCCCATCAAACCCTCATCTCTTGCCCGATGGCTGCGTTATCCCGCCGCTTGGCGGGGACCCTCGGACAAAGTGTAAACGCTATCGGTTTTGCTTTAGACGGATTGGTTGTGGTTTTGGGACGGAACGGATTGCCGATAATTGTAAAGAGCTGTATGATTAAGGAAAAAAATATGGTAGAAAGTCATTTTTAAATTAGCTTCCGGAACTTGACATCAAAAGCGCGGCAACATAAAATTCATAAAAGTGGATTAGAAAAGTCCTGCGAAGGAGTATTGTTTATGGTAAAAAATATAAGAGTTGCGCTGATATCTATCCTTTGTCTTGTTAGCATCGCAGCATTTTCGTTTGGTGCTGAAGGCGATGATGAGCGTGTTGTTCTTGCAACGATCTATTTTAAAAACGGTTCTGCGGACCTTAGCCCGGAGTATGAAAATGAGCTGAAAAAGGTTCAGGCAGCGCTTAAAGCGGACCCGACGATCGGTTTGCAAATTGAGGCATATGGCGATAGCCGGGGTTCTGCTGAAAACAACCGTGAGATATTGAAAAAGGGTGCCCAAACGGTGCAGCAATGGTTTTTAAAAAACAATGTCGATCAAAGCCGGTTGATGATCAAGAGCTTTGGTGATTCCCGGTCAGCGGCCCAAAATGATACATCTAAAGACCGCTCCCTGAACCGGCGGATTGAGCTAGTCAAGATTTTCTTAAAATTGCCTGTGGCTTACATACCGGCCGCCCGTTACGAATTTACATCGATTGTCGAAGGGCAGGAAGTATCCCACAATTTTGTTATACAGAATAAAGGGGCTGCGCCCCTTGAGGTCCAAAGAGTCAAAACGGACTGAGGGTGCACGGCTGTCTCTTATACGAGGCAGATCCCTCCCGGCGGCGAGGGCCAAATAACACTTAAGATTAACACCAAAGGTTACGGCGGGAAAAAAGTCAATAAGGGTGCCACGGTTTACACCAATGATAAGCGCAACTCAAAGCTGAAACTTACCATTTTCGGAAATGTAGATAAATTTGTTACCATTCAACCCCAGCATATCCGATTGCGCGGTTTTACCGGAGATCATCTCAAGGGGAAAGTGACGATAATTCCCTTGGAAAAATATCCCTTCAAAATCCTAAATGTTCGTGCCAAAAATGGCAAAGAGATCCGTTTCCAGCTGCAGGAAGAAAAAAGTGAAAAGGGACTTCAATATGCACTGACGGTTGAAAATCAGCGGCTTGAAAAGGGCCGCTATTTCGATATCATTACTCTGGAAACCGACAGTAAAATTAGCCCCACGCTCAGCGTTAGGGTTTATGGTGACATCAAACCTCGTCCAGAAGAGGAAAAGAAGAAAAGCCAGTAGATTTTTATGAAAGACATTAAAGTTGTGGCTTTCGATTGCGACGGCGTGCTTTTTGATACCGAAGAGGCCAATCGGGCTTATTACGATCATCTCTTAAAACATTTTGGAAGGCTCACGCTGACGCCGGAGCAGTTTGCCTATGCCCACCAACACACATTGAATGAATCCATTGCGTATTTGTTTGAGGACCAAGAGGCTATTGCTGCCGTATACGCGTACCGCAAAACAATGGACTACAGCGCGTATCTTAAACTGTTGAAAGTCGAGCCCGATTTGGTTCCGCTGCTCACGAAGATAAGAGCAAAGTTAAAGACTGCGATTGCCACCAACCGGTCCGATACCATGAACAGGTTACTGGCTGAATTTGCTTTAACTGAATATTTTGACCTGGTGGTCACTTCTTTTGATATCCGGCGACCGAAGCCTTATCCGGACGCGCTATTAAAAATTTTGGACCATTTTGGCATCGAGGCCCACCAGGCTCTATACGTCGGTGATTCGCAGGTGGACGCCGAAGCGGCGCGTGCGGCGAAAATTCCATTTGTAGCTTTCCGCAACGAAACGCTGCCGGCGGAATATCACATCGGAAACTTAAAAGAGCTCGAAGAAATCCTGGAGGTATAAATATGTCGGATAAGTCCACAGAATCAAACGAAGATGAAATGGCACCGGGTGAAGCTGACTGGGAAAATCGCGTCTTATGCAGTGATGAAAGCTGCATTGGGGTGATTGGCCCGGATGGACGTTGCAAAGAATGCGGCAAGTCAAATGAAGGATTCCAGGCCGATGAAGGATCCCAGACCGATGAAGGATCCCAGACCGGAGAAAGTAATGAAACTCAAACCAACTCCGAGAGAGCCGATGATTTCGATGCGACTGAGCCAACCCAGACAGATACCGTGGGTAGCGACTGGGAAAATCGCACCTTATGCAGCGATGAAAGCTGCATCGGTGTCATAGGTGCGGGTGGGCGTTGTAAGGAGTGTGGGAAACGCTATAAAGGCTGAAAACCCGCTCTTTCCGCATAC
>JAQYWI010000309.1 GCA_030145015.1 Desulfobacterales bacterium | reverse complement strand
CAAAACCGGTTCCTTCTTTTTTGATATCGGCCGGCGCCAGATTAACCGTAATTCGGTCGGCCGGAAACCGATAACCCGAGTTGTTAATGGCCGATTTAACCCGTTCTTTGCTTTCTTTTACCGCGGCTTCCGGTAGGCCAACCGTGGTAAAAGTGGGCAGGCCGGAGGTGATGTCCACTTCCACTTCAACCGGGTAGGCATCAATTCCCAGAACGGCACTGCTGAGGACTTTGGCCAGCAAGGTCTTCTCCTTGGCAGAGGTTGGCCGGTTTAACCGGAAGATTAGCCGCAGGCTGCTGACAGCTATAGCAAATCCCTACTCTGCGGACAATCATTTTGTGTTGAAAAATTCCGTTGCCAAACAATTGCGCCTATCCGCAAACCCTGTCGGACCCGGGCGATGCCGGCCGGTAATCGCCAAAATTACTTGCTATTAAAAAAGATTTCAGCTATTTAATACACCGAAAGCGTGTAAACGGAGTGACCTACAGGTGCCGATTGAAATGTCAAATTGCATTTCCAACGCTCATTTTAGGTGAAATTAAATTAGCGGTTCCTTTATCACATGATTTCGTTATTAAAACGAGCTACAGTCTTCGTCCTTCTGCTGTTGAGCTTACTTTTAGCTGTTTCCCATGTCGGTTTTGCCCAGGACGCGATTCTGACCAATATCACCGTTTCCAACACCCGTGATGACCTGCTGCTTTATTTGAATCTTGACGGTGCCTTCAGGGAAGAGATGAAAAAGGCGATTTTAAGCGGTGTACCTTCGACATTTTCTTTTTTTGCCAAATTGAATCGCTCACGAAATCTTTGGTTTGACCAGGCGATCGCCGATATCGAGGTCACACATACCATTGTTTACGATAATCTTAAAAAAGAGTTCACGGTCAAACGTTCCTGGAAAGAGGATAATCCCGAAGTCACCAAGTCGTTTAAAGAGGCCAAACGCTGGATGACTGAAATCAACAGCTTAAAACTTATTCCATTAAACAGGCTGGAAAAAGGCGAACAATACCAACTCAGAGTTAAAGCTGAAGTTAGCAAAAAGACCCTCCCCTTCTATCTGCATTACATCTTGTTTTTTGTATCTTTGTGGGATTTTGAAACGGATTGGTATGCCATCGATTTTATCTATTAGAAGTGGTTTAAAAACCTCAGATCAGGTTCAAGGGCAAGGCGCAGGCCGATCGAGAAAGCGCAGCATACATGGGTATGTGAGCATTTATCGGAGGCTGTGCTGTACCTTACTCTATAAAATCAGGTGCGAATCCCGCTTGCGGGGCAACGCAGCCATTGGGCCTTAGATGGGGTTTTGAAACCACTTCTGCCAGCCTATTGGTAATCAACCCACCACGGTGCCATGAAACGACCCAGATTTAAAAGAAAATCTTCGCTTTCGGAAAAAGAACGCAAACGGCGCAAGCGCGAATTTTTTCTTATTTTGATCATTCTGTTTGTAGTGGCCCTTTTGACCTTTGTCGAAAGCAGAATCATCAATTTCGGCGCCGATATTGCCGTATCCAACACGGTTTTAATGTTCATCCTGATCAATATTAATTTGCTGTTGCTGATCTTGATGATCTATCTTGTTTTCCGAAACCTGGTAAAACTCATTTATGATCGCAGGCGCAATGTACTGGGTGCCAAAATTCGGACCAAACTGGTCATTGCCTTTGTATCTTTGACCCTTTTACCCACCATCGTTTTATTTTTTTTCGCGCTTAATTTTATCACCACCAGTATTGAGTTCTGGTTCGACGTGCCGGTCGAACAGGCACTTGAAAATTCATTGTGGGTCGGCGGACGCCTATACAGTCGCACAGAGGAGAACAACAAATTTTTCCTTGAAAGAATATCTTATCAGTTGAAAGCCAAGAATTTATTGGATGTAAAAAATCCCAAAGCCCTTTCCCATTATATTCGAATTGTGCAAAGAGAATTTAACCTTGACGCTGTTGAGGTGTATGCGGGCAATGCCGAGCGGCTGACCTTTGCCCTGGCGCCCAAACTTGAAAACGAATATTTTGGGATTATTTCAGCCGAGGATTTTCAAAAAGATATGCCGGCGGACGGGATTCGATCCATTTCGCAAACCATTCCATCCGGTGAGTTTGTCAAAACCATCGCAACGGTTCCGTTTGCTGTGCAACCCGATGAAGCGACCGGTTTTGTAGTCGCCACCAGGCTGATTCCACCGGATCTTTCAGAAAATCTGCAGTTTATCCGCCGCGGATTTGCCGAATACCAGCAGATAAAGCTACTGAAAAAGCCGATTCAAATAACCTATTACATATCGCTGTCGATTGTGGCGCTGCTGGTCTTATTTTGTGCCGTGTGGTTTGGATTTTATATGGCCAGATCAATTAGCCTTCCGATTAAGGAACTGGCGGAAGGAACCCGTCGAATAGCCGATGGTGAGCTCAGCTATACCATTGATCCGGTTGCCGATGATGAATTCGGAAGCCTGGTTAAATCCTTCAACCAGATGACCCAGGACATTCGAACCAGCCGGGGGCAACTGGAGCTTTCTGCCCGGATGCTGCGCAAGCAGAATATTGAAATAGAAGAAAAACGACAGTTTATGGAAATCGTATTAAAAAGTGTTTCCGCCGGTGTCGTTACCTTGGATGCCAAAGGCATCATTTCGACCATGAACAAGTCCGCTGAAAAGATGCTGAATCTCAAATCCGAACAAATACTGAATAAAAGCTATAAAGCTTTATTAAACGGCCCGTTTTTGGGATTGGCCAATGAAATTATGGAAAACTTATCTCTTTCGAGCGGAGACACCGTTGAATTACCGCTAAAACTCACGATTGAAGGCAGACCCAGAAGCTTTCTTATTTTTGTAAATGCGCTGAAGGACGATGCCGGGCGACACATGGGCACCCTGATGGTATTTGATGATCTGACCGAACTGGAAAAAGGTCAGCGCATGGCGGCCTGGCGTGAAGTCGCACGACGAATCGCCCATGAGGTTAAAAACCCCCTGACCCCGATAGCCCTTTCCGCACAACGGCTCAAACGAAAATATGCCCAATTTGTAGATGATACGATATTTGAGGAGTGTACCGAGACCATCATCAGTCAGGTGGAGTTGATTCGCAATCTGGTGAATGAATTTTCTTCTTTTGCACGTTTTCCCAGCGCGAATCCGGTTCCCTGCCATCTGATGCCGATTATTGAAGAAACCATAGCGCTTTATCGCGAAGGGCACCCGAGCGTCAATTTTAAAATCAACAACACCAGTGACATCCCCATCCTAAATCTTGATCGGCAGCAGATGAAGCAGGCGTTGATTAACCTGATTGACAATGCGATTAGTGCGATTAAAGGCGCTGGCAATATTACGATTGGTGTGGCCCATGACCCGATTTTAAAAAAGGTTCGAATGGAAGTTGCCGATGACGGCCAGGGCATTTCCAATGAAGACAAGACCCGATTGTTTCAGCCCAATTTTTCCACCAAAAAGGCGGGAATGGGTCTGGGGCTGACGATTGTAAACACCATCATTGCCGATCACAACGGAATGATTAATGTTCAGGACAACACGCCCCGGGGCGCTAAATTCGTTATTGAGCTGCCGGTATAAAGTTTATGCTACTAGACTCGTTCTGATTAAATATCTGAAAAGAGGCCCGCAATGCTACCATCCGTGTTAATCGTTGATGATGAACAGTCGATCGTTCAATCTTTAAGTGGCTTGCTTTCCGATGAGGGTTTTGAGGTTTCAACGGCCGTCAACGGTTATGAGGCTTTAAAAGTCATTGATTCTGAATCACCGGACGTGGTTTTGCTTGATATCTGGATGCCGGGCATTGATGGGATTGAAACGTTGAAGGAAATCAAAAAGTACAACCCCCGCATCCAGGTCATCATTATTACCGGCCACGGAACGATCGAAACGGCAGTTAAAGCCACCAAACTGGGAGCATTCGATCTGGTTGAAAAGCCGCTTTCGATCGACAAGATTATTTTAGCAATCAACAATGCCTTAAATTTCAGACGTCTTGAAGAAGAAAACAAATACCTTCGCACCAAGACCCTGGGAAAACATTCAATCGACGGAGATTCCGAAAGGACAAAGGAATTAAGAAGGAATATTGATGTCGCAGCTCCCACGGATACCTGGATACTGATTAGCGGAGAAAATGGCACCGGTAAGGAACTGGTCGCCCGCACCATCCACCGGCTCAGCCCCAGGGCCGAGCAACCGCTGATTGATGTTAGTTGCGCGGCGATCAGCGACGAGTTCATGGAAAGTGAAATGTTCGGCCATGAAAAAGGGGCGTTTGCAGGTGCCACTGCAAAAAAAGTTGGAAAATTTGAACTGGCCAATAACGGCACCATATTTCTGGATGAAATCGGAGATATGAGCTTGAGCTCTCAGGCAAAAATATTGCGGGTGTTGCAGGAACAAACAATTCAGCGGGTTGGCGGAAGCCGGCCGATCAGTTTTAATGCTAGAGTGATCGCTACAACCAATAAAAATCTGGAGAAAGAAATAGAAAAGAGAACATTCAGAGAAGACCTCTTTTATCGTATAAATGTGATTCCCATCCATGTTCCAGCATTAAGAGATCGCATCGAAGACCTGCCATTACTGGTAGAGGCTTTTTTAGAAGAGTTTGCTGTGCAGAATCGAAGCAAGCGAAAATTGATGAGCCCGGCTGCCATAAGCATGTTGAGCAATTATGCCTGGCCGGGAAACGTCAGGGAGTTGCGCAACCTGGTGGAACGTCTGGCGATCATGGTTGCGAAAGATGCTGTTGACCCGGAGGATATAC
>JAQYWI010000308.1 GCA_030145015.1 Desulfobacterales bacterium | reverse complement strand
CAGAAACAACGCGTAAAGGATGCTGACGCCGGCCGCTTCGTTCGGGCTGAATACGCCCGAATAAATGCCCCCGATGATGATAATCGGAAACCCCAATGACGGCAGCGCCTTGCGCAGGCTCTTGCGTCTTTCGCCCCAGCTTGCCTTTGACTCGACGGGTATGCGCTTTATTCGCGCATGTATATAGCTGTAACTCGCGAACATAATAGAAATAAGCACGCCCGGTCCGATTCCCGCAATAAACAACTCTCCCACGGAGGTGCCGGTAACGACCCCATAGACGATCATGCCGATGCTGGGAGGTATCAACAAGGCAATATCGCTGGCGTTGATGATGAGCGCCAGGGAGTAGGAACTGCTGTAACCCATCCGTATCAGTCTGGGAAGCAGGGGTTGGCCCATGGCCACCACGGTCGCCTGGGTGGAGCCTGAAATGGACCCGAAAGCCGTGCAGGCTGCCGAGGTGGCGATTGCCGAACCGCCCCTGACATGTTGAATAAAACTCATGACCAGATCAATCAGCCGGTTGGCGGTTTTTCCCTTGGTCATGATGCCGGCCGCAAAAATAAACATGGGGATGGCGATCAGTGACATCAGACGCACCCCGCTGATCATTGGCTGCACCAGAAGCTGCATCTTGATCATGGGATAATACGCTTTCAGAACAGCGATGGGCCCGGCGATAACGGGAATCATCATCGGAAACCCGAGCACCAGAAGGATGATCATGAGTATAAACATTAAAGCGATCATACGTTCGACGTTCCTTTTATCGGGGCATCACGAAGCCGATCGGCCCGCCTGATTACTCGGCCTTTGTTTCTGATTTTGGTTGTCATCAAGGCAAGTCCCGATACTCCGACTTTTCTTCGAATGACAACCACACATCTTCATGAACGATATTTTTGATCAGCGTGAGCAGGTATTGAACTCCGCCTAAAAAAAGACCCAGCGGCGCCCACAATATCATCCAGTAAAACGGCAGGCGCAGCGCCGGGGTAACCCGGCCGTAGCCCTGAACTTTCAGTACAAACAGCAGTGCATGATAGGAGAGATAGAACAGAATTGCCATGGTCGTCAGCGAGATCACAATCATCAGAATTCTTTTGACCTTTTCGCCGACCATCTCGTAAAACGCGGTCATGCGAATATGCCTGCCTCTGCGGGCCGCATAGCTGATTCCCATGAAGGTGATGATAACCAAAATGAATTGTGATAATTCTTCGGCAAACGACCAGCTATGGTTGAACAGTTTCCGACTGACAACGTTGCCGATGGTAATGCCGGCTAAACTGATCACACCATAGGCCAAAATGAATTGTTCGAGTACGGAGATGTAATCGTTGAGTTTCACAAGCACCCGACGCATAGGAACCTCGTTTACCGGACGGGACGGCAAGTTATTGGTGAGAATCAGAATTTGAAGATAAAAATAGCAGGGGGAGGCAGCTGGATATGCAGCCGTCTGTCCCCTGCCTGCCGCTACTGCGGATAATTTTATTTCCCCGCTGCTTCCCGGATATCTTTTTCCAGAGCCTCGACCAGCTTGGGTCCGTATTCGGGGGCCATTTCATAGTACACTTTTCTGACCGGTTTTGCCAGCTCGGCAAATCGATCGACTTGCTCCTGGGTCAGTTTGATGACTTTAAGAGACGGCTTGTCCTTAAGCATGGCATCGAGTTGTTTCTGGTTAAACTCCTCCTGCCATTTAAAACCGAAAGAGATAAGCTCGACGGCGGTTTCGCTGATCAGCTTTTGAATATCCGAAGGCAGGGAATTATAAAATTCATGGTTGGTAATCAAGGTCAGAATGAATGGATTGCTATAGGCATAATTCAGAAAATCCTGCACTTCATAAAATTTCATGTCGTAGATGACGAAGGGCGGATTTACCTGTCCGTCGACCATATTCAGCTGCAAGGCGCTGTAAACCTCGGAAAAAGGGGTCGGGGTGGGGTTTGCGCCGTAAGCCTTGTAGTTGTCGACGATTAGCCTTGACGTCATGGTGCGCATTTTAAGGCCGTTGAAATCCCCGGGGGTTTGAAGGGGCTTGTTGGACGTCCAAACCTGCCAACCTTCCGAAAAGTAGGCGAGCGGTTCAAGGTTTTTCTCGCGGAATCGCGGATCCAGAATTTGCTTGAAAGATCCGGTCTGCATGACCTTTTCCACGATCTTTATATCCTGCGGAAAAATGTAGTGCAGCAGCAGTGCCTGAACCTCTGTTACCTGCGTGCCCAGATGACCGGCATCAGCCCAGTTAAATTGAATGGCACCGTTTTGGACGAGTTCCACCAGATCTTCACTGGTTCCCAGCGTGCCCGAGGGATATATGTCGATTTTAATGGCCCCGCCGGACTTTTGAGCCAGGCGGTTTGCAAATTCCCGCGCGACCTCATCCATAAATCCGCCCTGCAGCTCTTCATGGGCGAATTTCCAATTGTATTTAGAGGCGGCCCAGGCCGCATGGCCGCCATTGAATACGAACAGAGAAACGAATAAGATCGACAATGCTATTAATGATACGCTGCGATTGATTCTCATGAGATCCTCCTTTTTTGTTTTTCAGTTCGGTTAATAAGGTGATTCGGGTTAATAATCGTTGCCGGAAGGCAACTGTTTTTGAGTGTATGTTGATCCAGATTACGAACAATATTTTTTGCATAGTTTCATTTTAATTGCAATAATAATAAAATATGTACAGACTGGTTATATAAAATAACCGATCTCAAAAAAATGGCAAAAATATGTTAAATAGATAACTATCATCCTGTGCCATTGCTCAAATATAATTTCGTCCACAGTCGGGGGCCAAATGAATGAAGTAGCACCTGTTATCGAAAAATTATTTTCCAGCGGTGAGGGGGGATCCGTGTTTGTCGATCGGACCGAGCTCTTCTGCATTTTCCAGCCCGATTTGACCCTAAGGTATGTCAACCCGGCCTGCTGTCGTCATTTTGGTAAAACATCAGATGAGCTTACGGGCATAAGTTATCTGATATTCATACTGGAAGAAGACCGAGGGGTTTTACAGCAAAAATTGCCGCGGCTCACCCTCGAATTTCCGGCCTTGACATATGAGTGCAGTACGATGAACGATTCCGGAGAATCAATTTGGTACCGCTGGACCATCCGGGCTGTGTTCTCCAAGGCCGGTGAAATATCTGAATATCAGGCGATCGGAAGGGATATCACCCGGCAGCGCCGGGCGGAGATTGAGCTAAGGGAAGCAAAGAAGCGCTACGAAGCGGTGGTTGAAGAACAGACTGAACTCGTCTGCCGGTATGTGCCCGACGGCACATTGGTCTTTGCCAACCAGGCCTACTGCAAATTTCACGGAAAAAAAAGGAGGGACCTGATCAACAAAAACATATTTCTGGATATCCGGGCCGATCATCACGAAAAGCTCCGCAACTTCCTATCCACGGCAAGGCCGGAAAACCCCTCTTCAATCGAGGCGCAGTGCATCGCATGCGACAACGATGAAAGCCTGTGGGTGGAATGGCGGCGCCGGGCTTTTTTCGACGAATCCGGCAAGGTGCGTGAAATCCAATCCGTCGGCCGCGATATAACGGAGCTGAAAAGAACGGAAGCCGCCCTCAAATCTTCCGAAAGCGCTCTGCGGCAGAAAAATATTGAGCTGGAACGTAAAAACGTCGCCCTGACCGAGGTGTTGGAGCAGATCGAACAACAAAAACAGCAAATTAAAGATGATGTGATTGCCAACGTGGAGGATCTGCTGGTTCCGGTTTTGGGGCAGTTGATATCAAAAGGCTCGAAATTGGATGCGCAATATTTGAATCTGATAAAGCGTTCCCTGAAAGATTTAACCGCATCCTTCGGGCGCAAAATTACGAAAAATAGCCTGAAGCTTACCCAAAGAGAAATCCAGATATGCAGTATGATTCGACAAGGGTTGATCAGCAAGGAAATTGCCAATTTGTTGAATATTTCTTTAAATACGGTAAGCCGTCACCGGCACAGCATCCGTAAAAAAGCGGCGCTCATAGAAAAAAAAGAAAACCTGTACTCCTTCCTGCAGAATGTTTGACCTCCAAGGGAAAAGATGTGACACTTTGGATTCCCGGGCGGTTTTCATCCGTGAATGGGATGTCCTTGTGCTTTGTGGACCAATTCGGCCATGATTTCAGCGTGGGTTGGATGCGCATGAATGGTCCTGGCGATATCTCCAATCGTCGCTCCATGCCGAACGGCAAAGGTCGCTTCGGCAATGAGATCCGTGGCATGGGGACCAATGATATGAACCCCCAGTAATTTTCCGCTCCTCGCATCGAAGACGATTTTGGCTTCGCCGCCGCCGGGGTCTTTTTCAGCGGCCCGCAAGATGGCTTCGTAATCTACTCCGGCATAAAAAGTGAGTTCTTATCCGATTAAATCTTCCAGTACTTCCCCTGAATTGATCTGACTTTCTCCAGCACGGGGGCGAGTATTCGCTGATTTTCCTGGCCAGCACAGTCACGATCCCCTATGGTGGATTCTCCCCTCAATTCCTTTAACACCGCCTTAACCGAATCCCTTAAGCCCTGCAGGTTATATCCGCCCTCGAGGGTTATCACGAGTTTGCCGTTACAGCACTGGTCGGCGATGTCCATCAATATGCGTGTCAAGCCGGCAAAACCGCCCGGTGTCACCAGCATGCCGCCTAACGGGTCGTCCTCGTAAATATCAAACCCAGCGGAGACAAGCACGAAATCGGGTTTGAATTGCATGGCTATGGGCTGGAGAATATCCTTATAAATCGCGTTATACTCTGCATCTCCAAACCCCGTTGACAGGGGGACGTTGACCGTA
>JAQYWI010000307.1 GCA_030145015.1 Desulfobacterales bacterium | reverse complement strand
ACCTCGACATGCTCGAAAAAAAAATCACGCCCAAAACAAAGCTGTTGATTCTCAATGATTTGCAAAATCCCACCAGCGCCGAATGTTCGGCGGCAGAACTGGAAAAAATTGCCGAAATTGTAAACACACACAATCTTTTTGTTCTGGCCGACGAAGCGTATTTCGATATTCGCTATGAAGGCAAAAGCAATTCTTTCGCTTCCCTGCCGGGCATGGCGCAACGCAGCGTTATTCTGTACACCTTCTCTAAAAAATTTGCCATGACCGGCTGGCGCCTGGGCGCGACGATCGGGCCCAAAGAAATCATCGATGTCATTACCAGACTGAACGTCAACGATGAATCCTGCCCGAACCATTTCATCCAGTATGCTGCCATTGAGGGGCTCAGCGGCGATCAGACCGAAATCAGGCAGATCCTTGAGACTTTAAAAGAACGGCGGGATGCCGCCGTAAGCATTTTAAATTCCATCGAAGGTGTTCACTGTATTTGCCCCAATGCCACCTTCTATCTTTATCCGAATGTCACCGGCGCCATGCAAAAAAAGGGCTTAAGCAATTACGATGATTTCAGGCTGGCGGCGTTGCGTGAAACCGGTGTTTCGTTCTGCACGCGCCTGCACTTTGGGCCCGCTTTGGAAGGTGAAGATAAATTCTATATCCGTCTGGCTTATTCCGGCATCGATATCTCGGAAATCAAAGAAGGCCTTGGAAAATTCAAGGCCTTCATCGAAAGCTAAATGTGGTAAATAAACGATAATGCTTTTTTATGGCAAGGTGGTGGTTAACGCATACCCCTTGTCGACTAATTGTTGAACCTCCATCCCGCACCTCCTTCCTTCTCTATTGAATTCGTTTGAATTCGAATCGAATTTGGATCCAAATGTTCTATTGATTGATTTTCTTTGGCGATTTTGCGATGTTTAAATTTTTAATAATCTTTTGACATCAACATTTTTTTAACATAACTAAAACCAACGTATATAGGCAACAAATACTTTTAAATAACGAAGGGAGGGGGAAGATGTTTAAAGAATTTAAAGAATTTGCAATGAGGGGCAATGTCGTTGATATGGCCGTGGGTATTATCATCGGTGCGGCTTTCGGTTCCATCGTCAAGTCACTGGTTGCCGATATTATCATGCCGCCGATCGGCCTGTTGCTGGGGAATGTCGATTTTTCAAATCTTTTCGCTGTTATTAAACAGGGCTCGGTTGCCGGAACATTTGCCACTGTGGCGGAAGCCCAGAAGGCCGGGGCCGTCACCGTCAATTATGGTATGTTTATAAATACGCTAATTAGCTTCCTGATTGTCGCCTTTGCTGTTTTTCTTTTGATCAAGGGTCTTAACTCATTAAAAAGACAGGAAGAAGCTCCGCCCGAAGAACCCACAACCAAGGAATGCCCTCACTGTTTTTCAGAAATTCCGATCAAGGCTACCCGCTGTGGATTTTGTACCTCAGATTTGTAGGCAGCCTAAATTATCGGGGACTTAATAAAACGTTTGGCTTGGCGAGGTCATGTTTTCAAAGTCAGGGGGGATAAACACAAACAATCTGCAAAGAGCACAATAGAATCTTTTAGAAAAAAACGCAGCCGGTGCTGAGATATAAGCTCAAATTTAGAACATTTATCATTAGCATCAAATCAAAGGCAGAGCCGCTTAACGGCTCTGCCTTTTAATTTTAACTGTGAATATATATGAAAATCGATATCTGGGTAATCCACGAAGGTTCAATCAAGTAAACTTATATTGATTTATATAAGTTTTATGATCAAAATTATTTATTCCCACCGCCATTACCGCCGCCGTTACCATTGCCGCCCCCATTACCGCCGCCGTTACCATTGCCACCCCCATTACCGCCGCCGTTACCGTTACCACCTCCAATACCGACACCTTTTCCTTTTCCATGTCCGGCGGTGTCGCCAGCAGTGATACTGCCGCCTTTGCTTTTGCCGTGCCCTAAAGCCAGCCCACGACCGTTGCTATTTCCCCGGCCTTTGGTGGCGGTCAGACCCAAATTTTTATGCTGTGATATGGATCCGCCGGCAGTATGCCCTTTAGCCGCTTGCCCTTTAAAGCTTCTGGCTGTAGCCGCTTTAATTTCAGATCTCATTCGGGCGTGTTTGGGAAAACCCAAATTGTGTTTGGCTATTAATTTAGAACGCCCCAATCCTAAAAAGGAAGGATGCACATTCAATTGCTTTGCAATATTACCCCATCCCATGCCGGATGAGCGCATATCTGATATTTTTTCAATATAATCCTCCATTTTTTCATGGAATAACGCTCTGGCGCGTCTAATATCCCGGGGGTCCCCGCTCTTTTTGGCACAGGCGATGGCTTTAGCCACTCTAGGATCCTGCAGCGTCGCCTGGATGGCCACGTTATGCGCATGCTGAGTCTGAGCGGCATTCTGGAAGCTGACATCCGGATGATCCATATTATCTTCAGAAGCCTGCAATTTAGCTGTTGCCATCCAGGCCGTAAGGCAGATGGCCACGCAAACAGTTAAGATTATGAATTTAAGGGAACCTGGCTTTGTCGTGTTGCGAACAGAAAACCTCGGATTCATAAACACCCTCCTTTAAGGTTACCGATCATGCCTATTTTTGAATGGTTATGAAATTGACGGAATCTTCCAGGTCAAAATACTTCCAACCCGCTTTGACCTTTTCCGGCTTTCCGATTCCGCTGACCTCTAAACGCCGGGAATTCATTTTCGGGTATTTGCGAATGATATACGATTTTATACTTTCTGCCCGCCTCTTGGCAAGTGTTTTGTCGCCGGTCAGATAACCCTCTATTTTAATTCGTATTTTTTTATTGCGGGTCATAATCGAACCCATTGCATCCAGCGAAGGCTGGGCGCTTTCAAGAAGAAATCCGGATGCGGGCTCAAACCGGATCTTTTCAAGAATAACGCTGAGATCTCCGATTAAAAAAGTTCGATAATCGAAATCTCCGCGCACATTGAGGTGATCCACTGCTTGAAGTGCCCATTGTCCTTCTGGATAATAGCTCAAATACTGCTTCCAGGCGGCAATCTCCTCTGGAATGCGGTGCATTTGATTGAGCGCCAGAGCGCGATTGTAAAGCGCCTGGGCATGCTCGCCTTGAAGGTCCAAAACACGATCATAGGCATTTAAGGCCTTTTCCCACTGAGCGTGCTCAAGATAGCTGTGTCCCAGATAAAGATGCGCGTCGACATGGCGTTTATTATACGCTATGGCTCTGTGGTAGCTTTGCCGTTCTTTTTTCAGATTATTCAGCCCATGGTGGCAAACGCCTAACCAGAAGTGATAATCGGCGTTTTTAAAATCCAGGGCAACGGCTTCTTTTAGATAGGGATAGGCTTTTTCCGGCTGATTCAGCGCCAACAGATAACGTCCCATATAATAGTTGGCTGCCGGATCGAATGAATTTTGCTTTAGCTTTTCTCGGAAGGCGTCAACACCTTCGCTGTATTTTTCCCGATCAAGATAAGACTGTCCCTGCAGCCGCGTCCCGACTTCACAGCCGTAGAGAATAAGGAAAATTGACAGAATTAAGTGATGAAATTTCACTATATGCATACCGCTAGATTCTTCCATAAAGGAATGGCAATTGGCAGCTTTAGCGACATAAAAGGATATATCAAGAATATGACTATTATTTCGCATTGAGACTGTCAAGAAAATCGGATTTTAACATTAAAATTTTGTAATCCCTTTTGTCCCGAAAATTTTCCTTGCGCCCTGTTATAATATGTGTGCAAACAAACCGTACATAAACATGTCTAATTTAAGGAGGTTTTAATGGTAAAGGCGATTGATTTATCTGCCCTATTGGCCGGATTGAAGTTTAAAAGTCCTATCCTGGTGGCATCTTCGGAATGTGCTGCCAATTTATCTCTGATAAAAAATCTGGTGGATAAAAATATCGGCGGTATTGTTACCAAAACTTACACCTCACCAGCGTCATTCAAAATCCGGGTTCGTCCTTACCAGTTTCCGCTAAATAAATTCGGCCAGGCATATTCAAAGGGAGGGTGTCTGTATTCACTGGCTGCACCTCACCCTGAAGATAGCGAGGTCGTTAAAAAGCATGTTTCAGAGATGGCCCTTCTTTGTAAGCAATCAGAATTAAATTTAATCGCAAGCTTTTTTGAAGACCCGGCCGACATACCGCTATGGATCAGCCAGGCAAAGTCATTTGAGACGCTGGGTGCCGATATGCTCGAATTGAATTTTTCTTCTCCATCGGCGGCAAAGGTCTTTGCACAAAACTTCGAGTCCGCCAGCCATATCATATCAGAAGTTAAGCAAAACACGGCAATCCCGGTTGGATTAAAGCTCAGCCCTACCCTTGAACCTTTGGAGGCCTTTGTTGCCACTTGTGAAGATGCAGGTCTTGATTTTATCACCGCCCACAATGCACCGGGCGGAATCGTCATCGATGTGGAAAACGAAGTCCCTTTCGGAGCCCCTTCAATCGGCGGTTATGTGATGGGAAGGTCGTTTTTGCCTTATTCCCTGGGCAGAGTGGTCCGGATAAGAAAGGCATCGAATGTTCCGGTAATCGGAGTCGGCGGCATTTATGAGGCCCAGGATGCGCTGCAATACATCTTGTGCGGCTGCCCGATGGTCGGTATTGGCTCCGCCATGTATTTTAAAGGGCCGCAAATTCTTGATAATTTGTATAAAGACATAGCGAATTGGATGGCGCAAAAAGGATATAATTCAATTGAAGAATTTCAGGGTAAAGCTTTCAATTTGATAAAAGATCCCCCCGACCTTAAATCGAAAGAAAAATATCCTTACACGATCCCACCCGAAT
>JAQYWI010000124.1:14945-16603 GCA_030145015.1 Desulfobacterales bacterium | reverse complement strand
AAAAAGCTCAAAGCTCAAGGCTGAAAGCTCAAAGCCGATCCGCGGATTACGATCGATCAAAATAATATTTAAAATTCATCCACAGATTAATAAAACAAAAGTAATAATCCACAGATTACAAAGATTTTCACAGATTAAATAATAAAGAATAAATAAAAATAAATCAGTGAATTCGGCAGATTAACACGGATTAAAACTGGATATAAAAACCTTTAAAAATAATATCCACAGATTACACAGATTTCCACAGATTAAAAAACAAGGTTCTTCTCCCAATTAGTTGGAGAAAGCCTGATATATTTTCAGCGTAAAGTAGCGCAGGTCATGGAATCCATAAGCTTTACGTTTAATGACTTTTATCTTGTTATTGACCCCTTCAAGTTTGCCGGTATGAATGGGGTAATCGCAGTGGTTAATGATACCGTAGCGATATCGATTTAACATCCTGGCAAAGCTGCTTAAGGACCGATTGTTTATTGAGTTTGCCAAAGCACACCAGTGATCGATAGCTTTGGCAGCCCAGGGCGACGATTGATACGACCAGATGCGTTTGAGTTGCTCTTTTAAAATCATGACTGTGTTGATCACCTCGTTTAGTGCCAGCAACTGTTTGAGCTGGGCCCGCTGGCTTTGAAGATGAATGTTTTTTTGGTTTTTCAGCAACAAGTATTTAGCGCCCTTAAAGACCGCTTTGTTTTCTTCAGAGGCCTTGCGATATTCGCTGTTTCGCACTTTATCGATAACGCGGTTAAACTGGGCCACGACATGGAACAGGTCGAATACGATTTTGGCTTGAGGCACTTTTTTTTAACGGCATTAATAAATGGGTCCCACATGTCCATGACGACCGCCTCGATGGATTTACGCTGGGCAGCGGTCATTTGGTTAAAAAAACCTTTCAGGGTTTTGGCTTTACGGTCTTTGCCGACAAAAACGACCCGGCCGCTGATATAATCCAATACCACGGTCAGATAGCGGTGGCCCTTTTTGACAGAGATTTCATCCACGGCCAAAATACGCAGCCCCTCTAAATTGGGTTGACCGTATTGGGCCTCTAAATAGAATTTATCGATGTTTTTGACCGTTTTCCAGTCCAGGCCAAGATGCTTGGCCACCTCGGTGACGGTCATAAACCGGCATAACTGATAAATATAAAGCGCCAGGCGCGTTGTGACTCGCAGATACGGGTGAAACAGCCCTAAATCTTCGATACTGATATGCTGACAATGCGGGCAAAACAGCTTGCGGTAGCGACAGGTAATCCAGACTTTGGCGGTGGCCAGGTTCAGATCCCGCACCGTGCGCTGGCTCCAGCTGTGCACACCGGCAGCTTTTTGGCCGCAAAAATGACACAGGGGCTGAAAGCGTTTGTCGGGTTTTGCCTGAATGCGAGCTTCGCTGACATCGGGCAAAACGCTTTGATTGATAATTTTGATTCGACGAAAGGGGAAGTAAGGTGCTATAGTAGCTCCGGACATCGCAGGCCTCCTTTGGATAATTATTTGTTCTGCAAACACATTTATTATCCATAGAAGTTACCGGATGTCCATTCTGTTTTAAATATATCAACCTTTTCCCCCTTGTTTAACTACAACTAATTTGGAGATGATCCAAAAACAAAAACTAAATTATTAAAATAAAATCTGCGGATCTAATTT
>JAQYWI010000124.1:0-14935 GCA_030145015.1 Desulfobacterales bacterium | reverse complement strand
TGGTTTTTCAATTGGTATTTACTAATACCTGAATTTTGGTGCAAAATTCAGGTATTAAAATAAAATCTGCGGATCTAATTTATCCATATCTTTTAACTTATAAATTAATCTGCGTTAATCTGTGTAATCTGCGGATAAAAAAATCCCCGATTCAATAAAATCTGCGGATCTAATTTGTCAATATCTTTTAGCTTAAAAATAGAATCTGTGTTAATCCCACGCCCGCCATGCAAGCAAGGCGAGGCGGGCGGGTGTGTAATCTGTGGATAAAAAATCCCCGATTCAATAAAATCTGCGGATCTAATTTATCAATATCTTTTAGCTTAAAAATAAAATCTGCGTTAATCCCACGCCCGCCATGCAAGCAAGGCGAGGCGGGCGGGTGTGTAATCTGTGGATAAAAAAATCCCCGATTCAATAAAATCTGCGGATCTAATTTATCAATATCTTTTAGCTTAAAAATAAAATCTGTGTTAATCTGCGTAATCTGTGGATAACTAAATCTCCAGTTCAACCTAATCTGCGGTTAATTTTAAGTTAAAAAGGGATAATATCCATTGACTATTTAACGAGTCAACCAATTAACCAATCAACTAAATCCGAAGGATTTAAACCATGTACGAAGAATTTTATGGATTTGAGGAAAAGCCGTTTCAGATTGTCCCCAATCCGAATTATCTCTATCTGAGCCCCAAGCACAAAAATGCGCTGTCGTGCCTGGAATACGGGCTTAGCAACAACGGGGGCTATATATTGCTGACCGGTGAAATCGGGTCCGGTAAAACCACCCTGATCCGCTACCTGCTGAAAAACCTCGATGCCGGCATCGTTCCCGCGGTGATTTTCAACACCAATGTGACGGCGGAAGAGTTCTTTATTTTCGTTATGCAAAGTTTCGATCTGAAATATAAGCTAAATGAAAAAGCCAAAAACCTGGAGCTTTTGTGCAAGTTTATGCTCGAACATTATGTCGAGGGCAGGCAGGTGCTGCTGATCATCGACGAGGCCCAGAATCTGAGCGATGCCACCCTGGAGGAGATCCGGATGCTCTCCAATTTTCAGAGCGACGACCGGCTGCTGCTGCAGATTATCCTGGTGGGGCAGCCGGAGCTGCGAGCCCGTTTCAAAAATCCCTCCCTGGTCCAGTTCGCCCAGCGCATCGCCGTCAACTATCACCTGCAGGCCCTGACCGGCGCTGAGACGCGGAATTATATCGTATTCCGGCTCAAAAAGGCCGGCGGAAAACCCGACACCTTTTCTGCGGATGCCATCGATGCAATCTTCCGGGCCTCAAGGGGCATCCCCCGGATGATCAATCTGCTGTGCGACTCGGCGCTGGTCTATGGCTTTGCCGACGAAGCCGATCGGATCGACACCCGGATTATAAAGACCGTCATCGATGAACTGGGCATTATCGGGCTGTACGACAAAAGTGCCCATGAAAATACGCCATTACCGGTTTCAAATACGGAAGACGGCAATGGATTCCTGCGGCGGCTGGAAAAAATCGAGGCCGGGCTCCAGAACCTGCGGGTTCAGTTAGAGTCGCAAAACGGGGTGAGGAAAAGGCAAACCGACGCCTACAAGAAGGCGCTTATCGCTAAGGCCAAACAGCTCATCAAATCGGAAAGAAACCGCAACCTCGAGCTGTGGGAGGACAATAAACGGCTGCGGATGAAGTTAAAGGAGCTGGAATCAAAAACGAATTTTGGTAAATTTGGTAATTAATTAGTAGGCCGATTAGTTAATTCGTTGAATAGCCATTAGGATTAAAGGCTAAAATCCTTATCCCCTAATTAACGAATCAACGATTTAACTTTTTAACGTACAAAAAAGGCAAAGTCACTTCTGACTCTGCCTTTTTTGTTTAAAAATTTAGGGAACGTCCATGAAATTATAACTTTCTCCGATTTTCCAAAAACAATAGATAGGTATGGGTTGATAAAAATATCCCCGTTTCTTATGATGTGATCCTTCTTACCTTTTAAAAGTATGATTCGATAAATTTAAATTTGAAAAATTTTTTAAAGGGGGAGAAGGAAAGACGAATAGTTAATAATTAAGATGCGGCTTTTTTTTTAAAAAAATGCTTGACATGCTACAATGTGGCAGCTATAAAGGGGGGCAGAGTTGAAAGACTCTAATGCCTTATTATACCTCCAAAGTTTTTCCTTTTCCAATCTATGACTGGGCGGCTCATTCCTCCGTGAGCCGCCCTTTCAATTTTATGAGCCTTCCGATGGGGGAATGGATTTTGATGTGGATTGAATTTGAGGCCTTGGCGGGCCGGGACTGCGTTGATCTGTTTCTAAATTATCCGGGAGGTTCGGTTTGGCCTTTAGCCGGAGCGCGTCTAAAAGTTCGGTTATCATTTCGGTCCTTTTCTGAGGCTCAAGCTCGCGGTTAAGGCGCTTTACTTTTATTTGTAACGCTTCATCCTGTTGCACGCGCTGCCAGAACGTGAGCATGGCCTCGGGGGCATACTTCGAGCGATCCAAAATCTCCAGCGCGATCATGGTTGCCTCGCGCTCGTCTGTTTCGCTGTATTCGCGATCGAGAGGATCCAGATCCGCCATCTCAACATATGCCCATTTCATCCAGCCGCGTCCGGCGATGGTCACCATGCCCTGGGAGAGCGACATGATCGCAATACTGGTGGCGATCTCGGCTGTGTCGAAGAAAATATCCGACCACAGGGTAAACTCCACGGGATAGGTATGACGGGCCAGGACATGTGCTATTTCGCAGGCCAGCAGCGCCGCTATTTCATCTTCGTTTTCGACGATATCCAAAAATCCCGACCAGACAAAAATATAGTTTCCATGAACTGCGCGGACATCGGCAAGGTCCGGGTCCTGAAAAAGATGAATTTCCCAGAGGAGATGATCGGCCTGGGCAGCCTGTATGAGGTCATCAAATACGTTCACCAGCTGATCATAGCACTCGGTATTCGCATCCAGTTTATGGTCATCACATAAATCTTCAAACAATTGTTTTCCGAAATTCACGTCCTGGGGAGCCAGGCTATCTATTTTGGGGATATTACCGTTCGGGATGGCAGGGTGTTTTACAGTGCAGGCATTTACAGAAAAAAGCACAAAAGCGGGAAAAATTACCGCGAATGTGAATCGGCATGTCAGGTAAGTAAGGATGCGTGATGGTATCACAAGCTCATTTCCGATTTTCACCGGTTGATATTGTCCGGAGTGTCCGGAAAATTTGGCCTCTTTGCAAACATGCAGGCCCTTTGGCATTTCAGCTACAACTTATTAATGCTGAAAAACATCGAAATGATTTGCCGGCACACCCAATCTTACTTAGCACAGGCCGGCCGTGATGAAAAGTGCGGAATTGTGCCTAAAAGTGGTTTCAAAACCCCATCTTCCCGCTTAATAAAGCGGGATTTCGCATCTAATTGAAAGAATATTAAAGGAGCTCAAAAGGCCCAATGGCTGCGTTGCCCCGCAAGCGGGATTCGCATCTGATTTTTTGGATCAGGGTGCAGCACAGGCCTCCGATAAATGCTCACATACCCATGTATGCTGCGCGTTATCGATCGGCCTGCGCCTTGCCCTTGAACCTGATCCGAGGCTTTGAAACCACTTCTACTAAAATTTATCTTTTCATTAAAGTTTTCGCCGTGACGGCCGATAGATAAAATAATGTTATCAATCTCTTACACAAATCCGGATCAACCTTCGGATAGAGGAGCGTGTTCTTATGCATAAGAAATTATTACAAATATTTGTCCTCTTCTTGCTTTTTGGCGGTTTATTTTTTCCTGACTGTTCCTTTGCGTTTAAATCGGTTACCCGGAATCAGCTCATATACGATGCCATTGAATTTAGTCCTGCAGAGTTACAGGCGTATTTGCGTGACAATTTAATCGATGTTAGAGCGGGGAGTCATTTTGCGGAAAGACACCGACGTCGCAGCTACTCAGTTGACCCGGATGATACACAAATAATTTATAAACAACTTATCCAGGATCTAAAAGCCCGCAGCTATGATGACTTCAATACGCCCCATGCCTTTGGCGTTCTGGCCTGTTTTATTGCAGAAACGATCTCGCCGGATAATTACAGAACCCCTTCGGAGATGATTCCGGATGATGTCACCTACGATGGCTACCAGGAAGTTGGCGATGTAAAGTCGAGTATTGCCGGCCTAATCGAAAACTATCGAATTCCGGGCCGCATGAGAATGGAAAGAGAGGTTACGGACCAGCTTTACAAAGTTGCGGTCAATGAAATTGTTGACTACTGGGTCAGCGCATGGGAAGCCAGCGGCCATCAGGCGGGACGGTTTGCCGATACGGGAAAAAAAATTAACCACCAGATGTTCGTTAAATCAAAAGGGGCTGAGGAACAACTATAATAACGAGCAGGTCGCGCCCATCAATTTTCGGCTGTAAATTTATCGTATTTACATAATGAAATCCCGCCTTTAGGCGGGATTTTTTTTGTCTGATTTTCAGACCCTATCTTTTAACCATCCGTTTGAGATCTTCCCAGGCATCGGTCAGCATGGCATTCGGCACGTAGCCCTGAACCCAATCCCGGTAGGCACGAATGTTGATCTGCTGGTACAGGGGAATGCCGACAGCCTCTTCATACCAGAGGTGTTGAAGCCGGGTGTAGATTTTTTCGCGTTCCTGCGGATCCATTGTGGCAATACCCGCATCGCAAAGCCTGTCGACCTCGGCATTGCGGTATGCCATATATCTGCCGTAATTACCCTGAGAGTGCATGAAGGGTGAAACGAAGTTGTGGGGATCGGCATAGTCGGCCACCCAGCCGGTAATAAAGATCGGATACATATAACTGCGGTACTGAACCACGTAATCTTTCCACTCTACGTTGCGGACTTCGATGGTAAATTTGGGGTTGAGGGACATGATGTTTTCACTCAGCATGATGGCCGCGGCTTCGCGCATGGCATTGCCGGAATTGTAAGTGATGACCATCTTAAATCCCTGCTGCCACACCTTGCCGCCCCGGGCTTTTTGCAGGTAGGCTTTTGATTTTTCGAGATCATACGCGTAAATCGGCACATCCTTGTGATAGGGCAGCCCTTCGATATTGGGGCTGGTGGGCATGATCACCAGGTCGTTAAAGACATCTTCCCGGTAAGTTTTTCTGTCCATCGCATGCAAAAAGGCTTTGCGGACGTTGATGTCGGCAAAGAAATCCGGTGGTATGCCGTTGCCGTCCAGTTTGCCGCTGCCGATATTGGGATTGCCGGTGGGATCGATTTTCTGGCAGAAAAAAGCAAAGGAAACCGACAGCTGCGGGACTTTATAAAATTTCAACCCTTTCATGGCCTTAACTTCAGGCAGATAGGGAATGTCCACCGTAACCCGATCGGCATCGCCGTTTTGCAGCATCAATTTGCGGTTGCTCCATTCCTCCACGTATTTGACAATGGCGGTTTTGAGCGCCGGTCTGGGGCCCCAGTACCGATCAAAGCGTTCGAAGACAAACTGCCGGGAGGGTTCCCACATCTTCATGCGAAACGCACCGGTGCCGTTGGCAAGTTTTTGCAAAGGTTCATGCCCGGGAGCCGGATTGTTGTATTTGGCGGCATGTTCGATGTTGCCGTCCCAGCATCCATTGGCGACGGCCCATTCCTTATCGAGGATGACGGATGAAGAATACGCCAGAACGCCCATCAGCGGCGGATACGGCCGGGGCAAATGGAAAACCACGCGGTCGCCTTTAACTTCAATGGCCTTATCGATGGCTTCAAAGATACCCGGGATGATCTTGCCGTTTTCATCCCGGGTAGAGCGTTTCGCGGTCAGGGCCTCCAGCAGCATCCACATGGGGCCTCCGTCCGGATCCGCAATCATGTTGCGTTTAAACGAATAGGCCACATCTTGCGGGGTTAATTCGCCGCCCTCCTGGAAGACAACCCCCCTGCGGATGGGAAACGTATAGGTGGTTCCGTCGCCGCTGATGCCGCCATTTTCCAGGGTGGGTACCCGGGTGGCCAATACGGGGATAAACGCGTCGGTTTCGGATCCGTCAAAAAACACCAGCGGTTCGTAGATATTCCAGATACGCTGCGACCCGGTGGCGTCATAGCACGCGGCCGGGTCCAGCGTGCGCAGGGTGCCGTATGTGGCTAATATGAAGGTGTCCGGGTTTTTAACCTGGGCCTGAACGTTGGATAATAAGATTATAAGTAATGCGGATAGGCTGATTATTGCGGCAGCTTTTTTCATGATTTTTATTCTTCTGACAGGATTATTTAGATTAATATATTCTTGGCTTTCCGGATGAAAGCCAAGAAATCAAATTCGCCTGCGGCGAATGAAGTTAAATAATCCTGACTATCCTGTTAATCCTGTCAAAAAACCTATTTTTTAACCGCACGGTAAATCGCCAGCAGGATAATAGAGCCGCCCACGGCAATAATTAAGCTGCGAAGATCGAATCCGGTGACTTTGCCGAAACCAATGGCCGAGCTGATAAAACCACCCCCGACCGCTCCGGCGATCCCCAGTATG
The DNA here is from genome assembly GCA_030145015.1 of Desulfobacterales bacterium. Next base: position 8,424 of record JAQYWI010000124.1, on the reverse strand, counting down.
ATGGTGATAAAGATTCCGCCCGGATCTTTGCCGGGCATCAAAAATTTAGCAATAACGCCGACCACCAACCCCAGGATAATCCATGATAAGATTCCCATCGATGACCTCCTTCCCTGCTCAAGGGCCGATTGTTAACCCAAAATAAACGCTCCTCCCAATAACCATGATATTATTGACAGCCTTTTTAGAAAAATTCAATCTTTATGAACTTTCCTCCACCCCTTTATAAAAAGCCACATAATCTTTTATCTGTCTGGCGGCCGCTTTGGGTTCAGGATAATACCAGGCCGCATCGGTTTCTGCTTTATCAGCGATGACGATGGTGTAGTAGCTGGCCCGGCCTTTCCACGGGCAGGTGGTGTGGGTGTCGCTTTCTTGGAAATAGTCCCGGTTGACGGCATCGGGAGGGAAGTAATGGTTGCCTTCAATCACAATCGTATCGTTGCTTTCTGCCAGAATTAAATCGCCGCGGACCACTTTCATTGTTCTTTTTTCCTTTTTCGAGTACGAGGACGAGGACGAAGTCGAATTTAGGCAACCTTCTCGTACTCGTCGTCCTCGTGCTCGTTTCTGAGATGGTACACTGCAGTTAACCGGATAAAGCCCCTTCAATATCGGCGATGATATCATCAGGATCCTCGATGCCCACCGACAAGCGCAGGAGATTGTCGGTGATACCGAGTGCGGCGCGTTCCGCATCGGTGATCTTTTCATGGGAAGTGGTTGCCGGCGCGCAAATAATGGTCTCCACGCCGCCGAGGCTGAGAGCGGGTGTAATCAACTTCAATTTTTTTAAAAACCGATTGGGACCCTGCTCGCGGTCGTCCAGTTCAAATGCCAGCATGCCGCCGAAACCGTACATTTGCTTTTTTGCGACCACATAGCCCGGATGACTTTCCAGACCGGGATAGTACACTTTGGGGATGCGGGGATCTTTTTGAAGATATTCGGCCACAATCCGGGCATTTCGATTTTGTTTTTCGATGCGGACATTCAGGGTTTTTAAGCTTCGTTCCAGCAGATAACAGGTCATCGCATTCAAGCTGCCGCCGAAATTCGCTGCCGTCGACCGAATGGTGTTTGCTAAATCCTTGCGCGCCAGCACCGCCCCGCAACACAGATCGCTATGGCCGCCCAGATATTTGGTGCCGCTGTGGGCAACGATATCAATACCGAGATCCAGCGGATTTTGGTTGATGGGGGTCGCAAAGGTGTTGTCGATCACACTTAAGGCATTGTTGGCTTTGGCAATTTGAGCGGCGGCTTCAATGTCCGTGATTAAAAGCAGGGGATTGGAAGGGGTCTCGATGTAAATAATTTTGGTGCTTTTCTGTACCGCCTGTTCAATTTCTTCGGTCCGGTTGGATACAAAGGTATACTGGATGCCGAATCGATCAAATTCAGCGGTTACGAAATGATGCGTCCCGCCGTAAATATCTTTTTGGAGAATAACATGATCACCACTGCTGAGAAAAGTCAACATGACCGTGCTGATGGCGGCCATGCCCGAACTGAAGATGATTCCATCTTCAGCATTTTCCAACGCGCATAACTTGTCGACAAGTGTTTTCTGATTGGGGGTGTTGAAGTATCGGGGATACACGTTGGCGGGCACATCCAGATACTCAAAAGACGAGGACGTATAAATGGGCGTATTGAGCCCTCCGGTTTCCCGGTCTACACGGGTGCCGCTGTGGACGCACTGGGTATCTTTTTTCATGATCAAATCCTCTCTGAAAAGGTGCATTTTGATCCATTAGAACCACAGTGCGCATCTATTTTGCAATGGTTTTTTATTTATTGGTCGTTGAGACCGGTCGTATTATAAATTGTTCTCCATTGGACGTAAGGAACGCTTTTGATCTGTTTCAGGTCGCGTTCGGGTATGCAGCCCACGGTCGAGTTGGGCATGTAGAAGCATTTTTGTCCTTTGCAGGGGCCCTCTTCCAGGACCCAGCCCTCCTGGATAGCCACTTTTTTGCCCAAAAAATCGGCAACCTCGGAATTGTAGTCGGTGTCATTTAACGGTTGAAATACAGCTTCAAAATACATAGTTTATCCCCTATTGGATTTTTATGATTTGATAGAGACATCATATGATTGAACGCTTCCATTAAAAGCTCAAAAGTTTGCTAAAATACGCCTAAAAAAATAAAAGTCAACTTTTTTTTAATTTAAGCATAAAATTGTTAAAATCGAAATCACTGCCATAAACTATAGGGGTCCCCGAAATGAAAGCAAAAGCTTTAAAAGACGATTACAAATCCAAACTTAAGAAAGCGGATGAAGCGGTTCGCATGATCCGCTCCGGTCAAAGGGTGTTCATCGGTTCTTCATGCGGGGAACCCCAGCGCCTGGTCGATGCGCTCATGGATAATGCCACCTTTTTTTCTGATGTCGAAATTATGCGCCTGTTGAGTGTCGAAGGATCCCTGTTGGCCCTGATGGCGGATGAATATCGGGGTCACCGGTTCCAGGTGCGGTCTATTTACCAGGGCTCCGATCAAACCAAAGGCCTGCGGGCCAATAAACGATTTATTACGCCGATGAACCTGTGTGCGGTGCCCGATTTATTTAAAAAAAGGCTTTTTCCGCTTCATTTTGCATTAATCCAGGTATCACCGCCGGATGCGCATGGCTGGATGAGTCTGGGTATATCGGTGGATGTCACGCTGGCAGCTGCCCAATCCGCAGAGATGGTGATCGCCCAGGTGAATCCCAGGATGCCCCGGGTGCCGGGGCACGGCTTTATTCATTTAAATGATGTTGACGTAATTGTCGAACACGAAGAGGAACTGTTGAGCGCCTATGATTTGCCCGAATATGAATCCGCCGCTGAAATTGGACGCATAACTGCGAATCTGATAGACGACGGCTCCACCGTTCAGCTCGGCTTGGCGGAACTTTCCAAGCCGATCGCCGATGCCTTCGCAGAGAAGAACGATCTCGGTGTTCATACGGAGATTCTGACCGATGATTTGATGCAGCTGGTGTCTAAAGGCGTGGTTACCAATCGCTGTAAAGGTTTGAACGAGGGCAAACTCATCGCCAGCGGAGCGATTGGCAGCCAAAAATTTTATCAAATGCTGCATAACAATGTGGCCCTTGAATTTCGACCGTCCGATTATGTCAATCATCCTGCCGTCATTTCGCAAAACCACAAAATGACCGCTATTAATTTTGCACGCACCATGGATCTTACCGGGCAGGTCTATGCCGATGCGCTTCCCCAGAACCATTTTTCGGGGGTAACCGGCATGCTTGATTTTATTATGGGGGCCGGCATGTCTCCTCTGGGCAAATCGATTATGGTCATTTCCGCAAGAAGCATAGACGATAAGATCAGCCGGATTATTCCGAAATCGGATGTGGGCTCAATTTTGGTTCCAAAAGGGTATGTTTCGTATGTGGTCAGTGAATTTGGAATGGTCAATCTTTTCGGCAAGAATATCGAAGAAAGAGCCATGGCGATGATCAGTCTGGCCCATCCGGATTTTCGCGATGAGCTTTTTCACACGGCCCAGGAATCCGGGCTCATCGATCGGAACAGATCGCTGAATGAATCCTTATTTGGTGTGTACCCGGCCAGAATGGAAGAAACCCGGCGCCACGATGGTACCGAGGTGACTTTTCGCCCGGTGAAACCCGTTGACGGCCGCTTAATTCAGGAACATTTTTATGCCATGGATGAAGTGGATGTTAAGACCCGGTTTTTTGGTACGCGCAGAAGTTTTTACAGAGAAGATATGGAAGAGATGTTCCAGGTGGACTATATTAAGAATCTTTCGATCGTTGCGGTTACCGGCGAGGTCGGGTTTGAAAAAGTAATCGGTCTCGGAATGTATGTGATCGATGAGGGTACCGTTGCGGAAGTTGCATTTTCGGTCTCTAAAGAATGGCAGGACAAGGGAATTGCCAGCGTGCTATTGGAAAAAGTTGCCGAGGCCGCCTGCGAAACCGGCATTACCAGCCTGGTCGCCTATATGCTTGCAAGCAATGAGGGCATGATCAAGCTGTTTAATAAACTGCCTTACAAAGTAGAAACCACCCTCGAAGAGGGTACCTTAATACTTCGATGTAATTTTGAAAAAGAAACGTAATGCGGCCGCACCTGCTAGTGTCATGCCCCACAAATATATTGTGAAAATAGTGTGGTGTATTTTAGTCCAGTTGAGTTCTTTAATTGAGAAAATCACAAATTACAAAACACAAATACCAAACAAATTACAATGACCAATATTCAAAATCCCAATGTTTTGGTCATTGAAAATTGAGATTTGAGATTTATTTGTAATTTGGTGCTTGAAACTTGGGATTTTCTCTACTCAAGTAATCAACTATGTTTGGATATCTTATATTTAATATGTGGCTCCGAAACATTTCGGTATTTAGATTATGCCTGTACACAATAATGACATCGCCGACGTGTTCGATGAAATTGCCGATTTTCTGGAAATCGAGGGAGAGAATCCGTTTCGCATCCGGGCCTATCGAAACGCGGCCGGTACCGTTCGAGGTCTGGGAGATGAGTTGAAAGATATGGTGGCGGACAACGCGGATCTCACCGAACTTGCGGGCATCGGCAAAGAACTCGCCGCCAAGATCCGCGAGATCCTGGAGACGGGCACGGCGAAAGCGCTCAGCAAGCTTCAAGCGCGCATTCCCAGGACGGTCCTCGAAATTTTAAGGCTGCCCAATCTAGGCCCCAGGCGGGTGCGGGTTTTGTACCGCGATTTGAAGATCGAAACCCTGCAGCAGCTGTCGCAGGCTGCCCGGAAAGGTCACATCCGTGCCCTGGATGGTTTCGGTGAAAAAATCGAAAACGCAATTCTGGAAGCCATCGAGGCTCAGGCTCAAAAAGAAAAACGCTTTAAGATTGCCGAGGCCAAACCTTATGTGGACAGTCTCATCGAATACTTGCAGAAGGTACCCGGTGTAAAGGATGTGGTGGCGGCCGGCAGCTATCGGCGTTCCCGGGAAACGGTGGGCGATCTGGACATCCTGGTTGCCGCCCGCAAAGGCAGCCCGGTGATGGATCGCTTCCTGGAATATGATGAAGTCAAGAATGTACTCTCCAGGGGTGCGACGCGCTCCAGTATTGTGCTGCGCTGCGGGCTGCAGGTTGATGTCAGGCGGGTCGAGCGGGCCAGTTTCGGCGCGGCCCTGCAATATTTTACCGGCAGCAAATCCCATAATATTGCCATTCGCCGTCTGGGGCAACAGCGCGGATTAAAGATAAATGAATACGGGGTATTCAGGTTTGAGAAACGCGTGGCCGGAAAGACGGAAGCATCCGTATACCGGATGGTGGATTTGGCATATATCCCTCCTGAACTGAGGGAAAATCAGGGTGAAATCGAAGCGGCCCGTGATGGGCGTCTGCCGAACTTAATCAAATTATCTGACTTAAAAGGGGATTTACATTGTCATACCGATTATAGCGATGGCCGCAACAGCCTTCGGGAAATGGCGTTGGCGGCTCAAGCGCGCGGGCACAAATATCTCGCCGTCACCGAGCACTCGGACCGCCTGAAGATTGCCGGAGGTCTGGACCCGCCGAAGCTGCTGAAGCAAATGGAAGAAGTTGACCGGCTTAACGACGCGCTTAAAGGGATTACCATTTTAAAGGGTATTGAAGTCGAAATTTTAAAAGACGGTGACCTGGATTTGGCCGATCATGTTCTGGCAAAGCTGGATCTGGTGGTGGGAACCGTCCATAGCCATTTCAGTTTGTCGCTGCAGAAACAAACCGAACGGATTTTACGCGCCATGGATCATCCCTATTTTACCTTTCTGGCGCATCCCAGCGGCCGCTTGATAAATGAACGTGAGCCCTACGAAGTGGATATGATACGGCTCATTCACAAAGCACGGGAACGCGGATGTTTCCTCGAATTGAACGCCAACCCGCGGCGTTTGGATCTTTACGACACCTATTGCCAGGTGGCCAGGGCGCAGGGCGTTCTGGTGGCCATCAACTCCGATGCCCACCAGGTGGATGCGCTTGATCACCTTGGTTTTGGTGTGGGCCAGGCCCGGCGCGGCTGGCTGGAAAAAGACGATGTGCTCAATACGCGTTCCCTGCCGCAACTGCGCAAGCTACTCAAAAAAACCATGGGTTAAGTAGTTGATTTGTTAAATAGTTTAAAAGGTTATAAATCCTTTGACGAATTGACTATTTAACTATTTAACCAATTAACCGAAAATTATTCTTGACAATTGGTTTTTATTGGAATAATCATTCGTAAATTAGGAAAAATAGAGAATGATTGACGCTATTAGTTTAAAAATACTGAAAATACTGCAGAAGAAGGCCCGGATTCCAAATGTCGAGGTGGCCCGGCAGGTGGGCATGGCGCCTTCGGCCGTGCTGGAACGTATCCGCAAGCTGGAAAAACAGGGTTTTATCGACGGATATGAGGTCCGGCTGAACCCGAAACGGTTTGCCAAAAGCCTGGTGGCCTTTGTGAGGGTTAAAATACAAAAACCCGGCGATGAAAAAAAAATGGGGGCAAGGCTTGCCCGGATCGCCGAGGTACAGGAAGTTCATTATGTGGCGGGCGAAGATGCTTTTCTTGTCAAAGTTCGCGCGGCCGACACCGAAGATCTCGGCCGGCTCATCCGTGATAAAATCGCGGCGATTGCGTCGGTACGATCCACTCAAACGGCGATTGTGTTGTCGACGTATAAGGAGACGGCCAGGATTCCGATTGAAATTGTAAGTGCCTAAAATGCCTAATCCGCCAAAAGGGATGGCGGACAAGAGTGAGCTAAAATTAAAAATGATCTAAAATGCCTAAAATTATGGTTTCGCTCGCGCAGCGTGTGCGCCGCGTGGCACTCCATCTTTTATTATAAATAGGATCGTTCGACCCAGAGGCTCTCGACGGGTAGAATTCCTCAACTTTAGGCATTTTAGCTCATTTTAGTCATTTTAGTCATTTCTAACTTTAGAGCACCTTTGGAACTTATTTTCTCTGGCTTCGAAGATGAATGGCTAATTTTGAGATAGCTCATAGCCACTAACTAAAATATTCCAAATTGTATGGCTTCAAGAAGGGGAGAAACATGATTCGAATCAATGAGAACTACCTGAAACTGCAGGCGTCGTATCTGTTTTCGGAAATCAGGAAACGGACAGATGAATTTCAAGAAGCAAATCCGGACAAAGATATCATCAAGCTGGGCATCGGTGATGTCACCCGGCCCCTGCCGCAAGCCTGTATCGAGGCCTTTCACCGCGCCGTCGATGAAATGGCCGATGATGCCACCTTCCGGGGATATGGTCCCGAGCAGGGTTATGAATTTCTGCGGGAAGATATTGCCAGAGTCGATTTCCAGGACCGGGGTGCCGATATTTCCGCCAAGGAGGTCTTTGTCAGTGACGGGGCCAAATGTGACACGGGCAATATCCAGGAACTTTTTGCAACCGACATCCGCATCGCCATTCCCGATCCGGTTTATCCGGTCTATCTGGACACCAATGTGATGGCCGGCCGTACCGCTTCATTCAGTGACGGCCGTTATGGGGACATCACCTATTTGGAGAGCACCCGTGAAAACGGCTTTATCCCGGATTTGCCGGGGGAAAACGTTGATCTGATTTACCTGTGTTTTCCCAACAACCCCACCGGGGCCACCATCACCAAATCTCAGCTGCAGACCTGGGTGGATTTTGCCAGAGAGAAGAAAGCCCTGATTCTTTATGATGCCGCTTACGAGTCCTTTATTCAGGATCCCGACCTGCCGAAATCGATATTTGAGATCGAGGGCGCCCGGGAAGTGGCCATTGAATTCAGAAGCTTTTCCAAAACCGCCGGGTTCACCGGGACCCGTTGTGCCTATACGGTGGTGCCGACAACCTGCACGGCCTATACCGCCGCCGGTGAGGCCCATTCTGTCCATGATTTATGGTTTCGGCGGCAGTCCACCAAGTTCAACGCGGTTTCCTACCCGGTCCAGCGAGCGGCTGAGGCCGTATACAGCGATGCGGGCCGGGCCCAGGCCAGGGCCCTGATAGACTATTATCTTAAAAACGCGGCGCTGATCCGAACGGAAATGGAAGCCCTCGGTTATGAATGCGCGGGCGGGGAAAATTCTCCCTATATCTGGATTTATGGTAAAACCGATTCCTGGCAATTTTTTGACCTGCTCCTGGAAAAAGCCGGTGTGGTCTGCACCCCGGGGGCCGGTTTCGGCAAATGCGGTGAAGGCTACATTCGCATCAGCGCGTTTAACAATTACGAAAACGTTGAAGAAGCCATGGCCAGGATCAAGCAGGCGCTCGGTTAAAAATCTCTTTAGGGATTTTTAGCGGTTAAATGGCAAATCTCATAACATCGTCGACACTTTTTAGTGGCACTAGCTGTTTCACAACATCGTCGACACTTAACAAAATTGTTTTACAGGTATTTTATTTTTAAC
>JAQYWI010000306.1 GCA_030145015.1 Desulfobacterales bacterium | reverse complement strand
ATAAATATGATCGTTCGACCCTGTCGTTCGACCCTGTCGTTCGACCCTGTCGTTCGACCCTGTCGTTCGACCCTGAGGCCCACGAAGGGAGGCCCTCGAAGGGAGGCCCTCGAAGGGAGGCCCTCGAAGGGAGGCTCTCGACGGGTAGAATTCCTCAACTTTAGGCATTTTAGCTCATTTTAGACATTTTAGGCACTTCTAACTATAGCGCACCTTTGGAGCTTATTTCCTCTGTCTTCCAAGATGAATTGCTAATTTTGAGATAGCTTCTAGTAACTTTTGGATTCGGTATGATGAGCCGCTGTGATGGATGTAATTCTGAAATGACGAGCGCTTGTGCATTTAATATCAGGGTCTTATATTTATACAATTAACAATTGATCCTGCAAAGTCAAGGATATTATTCCGGCCCGGAAGTCAAGGCGCCTGCTTTGTGAAAGCGGTTATCAAAGGCAACCCTCGCATCACGTAATTGCGCGCAAACCCGGATGAGGGCTGCGCCTGAGTCAAAAAATTCTTTACAATTTCAGCCAGGGTGATTTATAAGCGAAAGTGAATAATGCGATTTCTTTTCTTATCCAATCATACACCAGCCTTAAACTGTTTTGAACATCTTTAAATTTCGGTTATAAAAATCAATTGAATCGGGGATGAGGTGCTGCATGAAACATCAATATGATGTGATTATTGTGGGGGCGGGCCTGGCCGGACTGCGTGCGGCCGTCGAGATCGGAAAAGATGCTGAGGTTGCCGTTCTGACAAAGGTTTTTGCCACACGTTCTCACTCGGGGGCCGCCCAGGGCGGGATTGGCGCTGCACTTGGCAATGAAGAAGAAGACCATTGGGAATGGCATATGTTTGATACGGTCAAGGGCAGTGACTACCTGGGAGATCAGGATGCCATCGAGATTCTGGCCCGGGATGCGCCCCGCGCCATTTATGAACTTGAAAATCTCGGGGTTCCATTTAATCGTACCGCCGAAGGCAGGATCGCTCAAAGAGCCTTCGGGGGGCACACGCGCAAATATGGCGAGGCTCCGGTCAAGCGGGCCTGTTATGCGGCGACGCGAACCGGCAGAGTCATTTTAGACACCCTTTGGGAACAGAGCCTGCAAAGAGATATTGAATTCTTCGATGAATTCCAGATGTTGTCCCTGATCGTTCACCAGGAGCAGTGTTGCGGTGTGGTGGCCTATGAATTGGCCACCGGGAAATTGCATACCTTCCACTGTAAAGCGGTCTTGCTGGCCACGGGCGGGGCGGGCAAAATCTACAAGACCACCTCCAATGCATTTGCCAGTACCGGTGACGGCATGGCCATCGCCTATCGTGCCGGCGCTCCATTGGAAGATATGGAATTTGTTCAGTTTCATCCCACCGGAATTTATAAGCTGGGAATTCTAATTAGTGAAGCCGCGCGCGGGGAAGGCGGCATTTTGCTCAACAATGACGGTGAACGGTTCATGGAACGCTACGCACCGGTTATCAAAGATCTGGCACCGCGTGATATGATCTCGCGCTGCATGCTGGAAGAAATGCGTGCGGGCAGGGGTATCGACGGGAAAGACTATTTTCACCTGGACCTCACGCATCTGGGCCAGGATGTCATCGAAAACAAGCTGGCCGAAATAACCGGCTTTGCGCGCACCTATGCCGGCGTCGATCCGGTTAAAGAGCCGATTCCGGTTCAGCCCACCTGCCATTATATGATGGGCGGTATTGCCACGGACTATGAAGGCCGCGTAATCGTTGATGAAAAAAATACACCGTATACCGGACTTTACGCGGCCGGGGAATGTGCCTGCGTATCTGTGCACGGGGCAAACCGGCTGGGCTGCAACGCGCTTCTCGACACGCTGGTTTTCGGGCGACGGGCCGGCATGCAGATCAAGGATTTTGTTCAATCTGCTGCTCAACCCGAGCTACCCGTCAAACCGGATAAAAGCGACGCGGAGATGATTCGGGCGTTGATGAAAAGCAGCGCTAAAGAGACCAGCGGGACCATACGCGCCGAGCTTCAGGAAAGCATGATGGAAAACGTATCGGTTTTCCGTCAAAAAAATAGTCTGACCGCCGCTTTGGACAAGATAAAGCAACTTAAAGCACGGTATCTGAATCTCTCTATTCAAGATAAAGGAAATTGTTTTAATCGCGACCTTTTAGATGCCATCGAGCTTGGCCATTTACTGGATCTGGCGGAAGTTATTACACGGGGTGCCCTTAATCGTGAAGAAAGCCGCGGCGCCCATTCCCGGGAGGATTTTCCGGAACGTGATGACAAAAAATTTCTGGTCCACACGATGATGCGCCACGATGCGGCTAAAGGACCGCAGGTTTTCACCAAACCGGTTGCCGTTACCAAATTTGAGCCCAAAGAGAGGAAATATTAAGATGAAGTCTACCTTCAGCGTCTATCGATATGATCCCAAGGTGGATAAGAAGCCACGCTACCAGGACTATGAAGTTGACACCGAACCGACCGACAAGATTCTTGATTGTTTAAACAAAATCAGATGGGGACAGGATCCGACGTTGGCTTACCGTTATTCCTGTGCGCATGGCATCTGCGGCTCCGATGCATTAATGATCAACGGCAGGATTGAGCTGGCCTGCCAGAAACTCGTGCGTGATTTTAAGACCGGAAATAGTTTTGTGATTGAACCGTTGCCGTTGTTTGATGTGGTCAAGGACTTAATTGTTGACCTGGAACCTTTTTTCGAAAAATACCGCCAGGTGCAGCCCTACCTGATCGGTGGGAAAAACGAAACGGATAAAGAGTTTATCCAGAGTTCTGAAAATCAGGAGTTCATTGAGCCCGCGCTTAGATGTATCCTGTGTGCAGCCTGCACCGCCGCCTGTCCCGTTAACCGGGCCAGGCCGGATTATCTCGGGCCGGCGGCGTTACTGCGCGCCTTTCGATACATTTTTGATTCACGCGATTCAATAACCGACGTGCGATTGAAAAAAATTGATAACCCCGATGGCATCTGGGGTTGTAAAACCATGCGGTGGTGCACCGAGGTCTGCCCCAAAGAAATCCCGATCACCAAATGTTTGGGACAGATCAAACGCGCGGTCAAGCAAAAAGAAAAAGGAGATTAATATGCCGGAGAAAAATTTGCTAACCGGATTTTCGTTCTTTTCTGATGTCGATTCCGATACCCTGGAGGCAATCTCAAAAAAAGGTGAGATTTTGGAATTCAATGCTGAAGATGTGATTTTTTACTATGAAGAGCCGTCCACGCATATGTACGGGCTTCTGGAGGGGGAAGTCGATTTGATTCTCGTTTTTAAAGACAAGGTATTAAAAACGGATATTGAATACGAAGAAGCCATTCAGGCCACCATGGTCGATGAAGAAAAGGAGATTGTCGTGGACACGGTAGCGCCGGGCCAGGTATTCGGGTGGTCTTCCCTGGTGGGCCCCGGGAAAAGAACCGTCACCGCTGAATGCTCGGAAGCCAGCCGGGTTATTGCAATCCCGGCCGATGAGCTCAAAGCCATGTTTGATAAGGACCACACCCTGGGTTACATCGTCATGCGGCGCTTAAGCGACATTATTGCCAGGCGGCTTCGAAACAGGACCGAGAAATTAATTGAGACCTGGGGAGAGGCCTTCGATATTGGCTCCATCTAAAAGCTGTCTTAAAAATGCATCTAACGCCCAGGGGCTGCGTTGCCCCGCTAATACCGGCGGGATTTCACATCTGTTTGTATGAATATTAAGGTGTTCATCAAACAGATTCAAAATGCTCACATACTATCGTGTATGCTCCGCTTTTGAATCGGTTTGCGCCTTACCCTTGAGCGTGATCTACAATTTTAAGACAGCTTTTGGTTAGCCGGTTGAGCCCGTGTACGCTCCGTTTTCAATTCACGGGACGCCTTACCCTGAACCCTTAGCCACTATTTTTGAGATGGGTTCTAATGTCATGTCATACAGATAAGTTAAAAAATGATTGTCACTCCCGCGCAGAGCCTGCCGCCGTGTAGATGGGGGCGGGAGTCCGGACCAAAAACCCCTGGATTCCCGCTTGCGCGGGAATGACGGATGGATAGCACGCCTGAGTACTTAATACTATTTTTGACAATATTTAGGGGACACAACAATAGAACTCATCCCGGTCCGCCTCCGGCGGATTGAGCACCCTGTCTTGTTAAAAAGGAAAAGGGTCTTATTATAATTTTTTACCGGGCAACGGGCTCAACGGGCCAACGGGCACAACTGATTTCTGGTTGGCTTTTTATTGGTAAGATTATTATTCTAAAAGCGACAAATAGTTAGATAAGGAATTATTGTAATGAAAGCGTTATATTTTGAGCGGCATGGAGAGTTGGATGTTATTCAATACGGGGATGTGCCTGATCCGGAACCGGGACCCGGCCAGATAAAAATGAAGGTGCGGGCGACCGCCCTGAATTATCTGGATATCTGGGTAAGACGCGGCTGGCCCGGCCTCAAACTCGAAATGCCGCATTGGTGTGGTGCCGATATGGCCGGCGAAATTGTGGAGCTGGGAGAGGGCGTCTCAGACTGGGAAGTGGGCCAACGGGTTGTAGCGGACCCGGGCATTAACCTATTTGAAGACGAATTTACCGCCCGGGGGGAAGATTCTGTAAGTCCCGGGTATCAGGTCTTCGGCGAGCATCGGCGCGGTGGTGCGGCCGAATACATCGTGCTTCCGGCCAACGGCGTGGCCGCAATGCCGGATCATGTCGATTTTGCCGAGGCCGCCGCGCCTCTATTGGTGACGCTTACCGCCTGGCGAATGCTGAACAATAGGGCCGGGTTACGTGCCGGCGAATCCGTGCTTGTTGTGGGCTCCGGTGGTGGGGTCAACAGCATGTCCA
>JAQYWI010000123.1 GCA_030145015.1 Desulfobacterales bacterium | reverse complement strand
CACGCGGCGAAATTTCGCTTAAATCGTTGAGAAAAAGATCAGAGCCCGGCATCTCGGCAATGCATTTTGCCGCTTCGACCGAAATTTCAGAAAGTTCGGTCACACGCTTAAAGGTTCCGCTGCAAACCTGTTCGGATATGACCCCGTTCTTGGAACCGGCATGGCTATTTGAGGTTTGCAAATTCCGGGTTTGAATCTGTTCCCATACATTTTCGAGGGACTCCAGTTGTGCATCTGTCATATCGACAGCGAGACGGTCTGCTGTAGGCCGATATTTTTCGATGGCTGTACTCATGTGTCGCATATGCATGTTCATATCAATGCCGCTGGCAACTTCAGCCACCTGAAGATCAACCGTCGCCCTGCGCTTTAGATACAGCAATTCTTCACAGGCCTTGTAAATCCATTCTGATGGCCGGTCAAGCTGCTGCATATAGGCATGCCGGCGCTGAATTGTCCGAAGTCCGAATTCTATGCGTTTATTCTGAAGAGCCTGCAAAAATGTATCAGGTTTTGCGCTGCGCATTTCATCGAAAATTTCCTTTTCCAGCTCTGCAATGCCTTCCCGGTAGTACTTTTTTAACTGACCAATTTCTTCTTTCTTACGCAGCAACGTTTCCCTGAGCATGCTGATTTCTTTGATTTTGGCATTGTAAATATAGTTGGGATCATCCGCCTGGATGGTCGGTTTTGTTTTCGGATAACTTGCTTTAGATGCAACTTCATTTTCAATTTCTTTAGATTTCGACTTTATAGCGGCCTTTATGTTTGACTTATTTTCAAATATAAAAAATCCCGAAAAAATTGCCGCCACCACAATTGCAGTCAATGCAGTTTTAGCCAATGGTATCTTTTTCTTGGGCTCTAATTCGGGTCGGTCTTCGGTTTCCCCTTCAGCGTCGTTCGGCAGTTGTTCAGACGGATCCCTCTCCGTGCTGTCATTATTGGTATCATCTTGCTTTTCTTCGGCTGAATCCTTCTCTTCATCTTTGCTTGATGTCTTGGCGGCAGCAGGCTCCGAAGTTTCATCAGATTCATCAATTTCCTGCGGCGTGACAGTGTCTTCAGTATCCGACGCATCATCGGAATCGGACCCATCGCTTTTTTCATCGCCCTGCCCTTCGAACGCTTCGGAGGACTCAGATCCTTCCTCTGCTTGTTGACCGGTTGCTTCTATTTCAGAAAGCTTCTTTTCGGTTTTTATTTCATCAGCGGTTTCTGATCCGGATTCATCTTCAGAGGGATCATCGGGCGACCCAGGCGCAATCTTAGAAGGTTCGCTTTCAGGTTCTTTCTGAGTATCATCCAATGATCCTGATTCCCGATCGCCTTCCTCATCGCCTGAAACCGAATTGGCATCCGCGGAGGATTCCAACTCAGCTTGCGTTTCATTTTCTTTTTTTTCATCCATTTTTCGCTGCCCATAGAAGTTCGTATGTTCCAATTTAGACTATCGGCAGAAATAGATATATCTTTAAGCCAATTTGTTGAATTTACATTAATTTTAATACGATCGCGGGTGAAAGGGTACCTGATAAAGCCGGCGGTATTACTCAGGGTGTAAAATCCGATTTGACCGGTGGGGGTCCTTTAATATTAGATGAAATTCAGGGGTTTTAACTTGACATTATACCACAATGTAGGATATAAAACCGAGGGCGTGAGGAAGCCGGCTACCGTAAGGCGCCGGGAGGTGTTCCAGCCTTTCCATACTTCCTTGCGCTTTTTTATGGATACAACCTCACCGATGAAGTGTCAACATCTTCTTGATTTATTAAACCGGTATTATCAGGGTTTTCGGATGCATTTGCTTCTAAATCATGGCGTAAATGGAGAAATTGCCCATAATAAGCTTCCCAGTTATCCCAGGCACTGAAATCATAAATTTGATGTGTCTTTTGAAGATTAACCAACCATTCTTTCTCACCATCCAGGCAACTGTCATCGAGTCGAACAGGAAATAAAACCGATCGATTTCGATTGTGCTCTTCCTCCAGGGCAGCCTCCACCTCTTGTTGGATCCATGCGCTTTCAATTGAAAATTCTGACAACACGATCAGCAGTTTTTCGTGGATTCGGATCTGCTGGTTAACCCGCTGTCGGGATTCATCACCCATTTTCATTTCTTCCGGGGCAAACCAACACCGGACCCCTTTTTTTTGTAAGTCTGCATTCAATTTTTCTATAAAATTCCGATCCTTACCGGAATAGCTGATAAAACAGCTATTGCATTCAAATGCCTTGGTGTTCAAATAGCCTGTATATGAGATAAAATGCTCCGGCACCCCGGCGCCTCTGAGGAATTCTTCCGGTATCTTGCCTTCTGATCGATAGATGGTATCGATTCCGATCGTTGAAGGCCCGAAATGCTTCACTTTTTCAAGTCCTTTGGTATGACTCAAATCATTGTCTCCAAAACAGCTCCAGGCGACAAAGGCTTCACTTAAGTTTGACCGCTTCAATTCAGATTTGCTCAAGTTTGCTTCAATTAGATTGGCCCCGCTTAGATCGGCACCATCGAATTTGGCCTTTATCAGATATGACCATCTAAAATCAGCTCTGCGGATATCGGATTCACTGAGATCCACGCTGGCCAGGTCCGAGCGGATAAAAATGGCCTTTCTGAGATCGGCCTTACTTAGATTTGCGCCACACAGATAGGTTTCACTGAGGTTGGCCTCGCTGAGGCTGGCCAGGTTAAAATTGGTCCGGCTGAGGATAGCCCGTCTAAGGTCCGCCCGGTTGAGATTCGCAGCGCTCAAGTTTGCTGCGCTTAGGTCGGCCCATCTCAGATCGGTTTCGCTCAGATTGGCCCCTTTGAGGTTTGCTTTGGTTAACTTCGCACCCGCCAGATCCGGCTCAGCACCCGGGTTTTCCTGCCGCCATTCATTCCATACCGGGACACCTTGCTTGAGAACATCAAGATGCTGGGGAATCGCCATGTCTCTCCTCTCGTTTCATGCTGTATTTATTAATTGTAACGGTCTGTTGCGTCGCGTTACGGGATATCGTTTTTTAACTATTGAAATTTTGACTGATGCTTATCAATTAGGTTATCGGCACCTAATAGGGATTTCTTAAATCGGGCAACTATTCTTATGGAGATCTATATAACCCCTTAAAAATATGAAAAATCCTACCCATTTTTATTTAATTTAATTCACAAATGGTTCTGTGATTTTTTTTCCCTGGACCCGCAACTATTTATGATTGCAACAGATACAACTACTTGAAATACTGGCATGATTTCTGCATTTTCAGTTAGAGAGGGCGTAGAGATCGAAATCAGGGGGGTTGGAGTCAATCGAATATATTTTTTTCTCGTTATGCGTTCTCAGCGATGAGTCATTCAGACAACATCACTTCAACGCTTAAGGTGGGAAAATGGAGGCAAAAAAGATAAATCAAGAGGAAATAACTGTTTTAGATCTCGAACCCGGGATCATTAATGAGGAAAGGTCCTTAATTCTTTTAGAAAACAGGCCGAAGAAAAGAATCGATGAAACCATCAGCACGCCGCATCAATATGTCAGCCGCTACCATTACGAAACCAAAGACCTGGGCAGCTTCCTGGAGTTGTGTCCACATTGCCGGAAACCCTCGATCACTTCACTTCGCAAAACGGTAGTTGACACAGCCATAAAGTATTTAAATGAAAAAGAGGACCGCAGAGAACAGCGCGCGAACCGAAAACGAGTTGCCCTTTCGATTGCAAGCCTGATAGGGATCGCAGGCGCTGTCTACTATTTGTTTTTTCATCTGATGTCCGGTTTCAGACTGTAACCTACAGCCAAACTCCTTCTTATTCTATTCTTTTATCCAGAGGAAAAGTGCGCCCGCACCTTTCATCGGCATGGTCCGCAGCACTCTGTCTGTCGATTTCAATGTGGTTCCTCCCTTCAATAAAGCTCGTCCTTCTTTGATCACGCGCTTTCAGCCTTGAAAAATCAGACCCAGCGGCGGCATATGAATGAAAATGTCAGGAACTCATTGAAACCACACCGGAAGTATGGGATGGTATTTGGGTTATGACAGCCAAATAACAACTTTTTTTTGCAATCAAAGACAGAACATCTTAAAGGAGGCTTTATGCAACGCATTGGTTTTATCGGAATCGGCTTGATGGGCCGCCATATGGCTCTTCATCTTTTAAAAGCAGGACATCCTTTGACCGTCTGGAATCGCACCGAAAGCAAAGCACAGGAATTGTTATCAGCCGGAGCGGCCTGGGGCGATTCTCCCAAAGCCGTTGCCCGGGATTCGGATGTTTTAATTACCATGGTCACCGATTCGGCCGCCTCCGAAGAAGTCATTTGCGGTTCAAACGGTGTTTTGGATGGTGCGCGTGAAGGTATGATACTCATCGACATGGGCAGTATTGCGCCTGAAATGTCCAGATCTATCGCCGAGCGCTCCCGGGCCAAAGGCGTCTCTATGCTGGACGCGCCGGTAACCGGTGCTCCAAAGGTGGCCGCTGCCGGGAAACTGGGGATCATGGTCGGCGGACCCGAAGAAATTCTTGAATCATGTTTGCCGATTTTTGAAATTATGGCAGCCAAGATCGTTTATGCCGGCAAAAATGGCATGGGAACAACGCTAAAACTGATAAATAACCTGATCATGGGGGTTGCCATCGAGGCCGTATCCGAAGCGCTGGTACTGGCATCCAAGGCCGGCATCGATCCCCAGAAAGTAATTGATATTACGTCCGTGGGCGGCGCCAGAACCGGTGCCATGGAAACCCGAGGTCCCAAAATGGTACGCCGGAATTTTACCGCAGGGTTTTCCACCAATAATATGTACAAAGATCTTTCCAGCGCCATTAAGCTGGCGGATGAATGCGGTGTTTCCTTGCCCGCAACCAGTATTTCGTGGGATATTCTGAGGGCGGCCAAAACCCGGGGTAACGGCGATATGGATTCTTGCAGCGTAATGATGATTCTTGAAGATATGGCCCGAACAACGGTAGAATCGCCCCATGAAGACGGATAGGCTATGAAGCTATAAGCTGGGAAGCTGGAAAGCTGAATTATTTGAAAGCCTTTCAGCCTTATAGCCTCCCAGCTTTCCAGCTTAATTTTTAATCCACAGACTGCAATCTTGATTCCATCCGGGCTCTTCTATACACAAGAAAGCCCGGCAGCCATCCTCCAACCATCAGCGCAATTCCGATAAAATTTAACCATTTGGGTACCGGAAGCAACATCAACATCGCGGCAAGTCCGAGCATAACCCGCTGATGGAGGCTGATTTTCGCATTTATAAAATCGGCCCCCTGAATCGCCATGGCCAGCGACATAAAGCCGATTAATAAAATAATCGTCGTATAGATCACATCAAAAACAGATCCTCCCATCAAAAGCGGCGGTAAATAGACAAAACCGAAGGGCAGAAAGATGAGTGCAAAACCGAATTTCAGTGCAGCAAAGCCGGTCTCCATTGGGTCGGCCTTAGCCAGCGCCGCGGCCGCAAAGGCCGATACACAAACCGGTGGTGTTATATTGGACAGACAGGCGGCATAGAAAACCACCAGATGCGCTGCAACGGGCGGCACGTCAAATTTGATCAAAGCCGGTGCGGCCACCACCGAAAGAATGATGTACGAGCCGGTCGTACTGCTGCCCATGCCGATAATAATCGAAATAATCATGACCATGATAACGCACAGCAGTAAGCTGCCGCCTGACAATTCAACCAGTATGGCCGAGAACTTCAAACCCAGGCCGGACAGAACAATACCGCCGATGATGACACCTAAAGCCCCGATTGCGGAACCCGCGGAATTGTTTGCCGATGCACCGGCTCGCAGTGCCACAAGTACATCATCGGTGTACATCCGGGTTTCCTTCCGCCGCCAGGAAAGACAAAGCGCCGACATGGTCCCCCAGAACGCACCGACCTCGGGAGAATAACCGTAAAACAGCAGCCCCAGTACAATCAAAACCGGAAGAAAAAAATGCCAGCCCTGTTTTAAAACCACCGAAACTTTCGGAATTTCTTCAGCCGGAAGCCCTTTCAGGCCGGAACGCACGGCTTCCAGGTCAACCATATATAAAACAAAGATAAAATAAATCAGCGCCGGAATAACGTTTATCAGCGCGATTTTCAAATAATTGATCTCAATCAGCGTGGCCAGTATGAAAACACCGGCGCCCATGATGGGCGGCATGAACTGACCGCCCGTGGAGGCGATAGCCTCGATGGCACCGGCGATCTTGGGCCGAAACCCGATCCGCTTCATCATCGGGATCGTAAAAGTTCCGGTGGCGACAACATTGGCTACCGAAGATCCGGATATCGAACCAAAAAGAGCGGAAGTGACCGTTGCAATTTTTGCCGGTCCTCCACGCCATCGACCGGTCAGAGCTTTGGCCAGTTCCATAAAAAACTGTCCGGCCCCGCTTCTTTCCAAAAAAGCGCCAAAAACCATGAAAGGGAAGACAAAGGTCGCAAACGTAGCGGTAATGACCCCGAACATCGCCTCCTGGGTACTGAACGTAAATTCGATAATACGGGATAGCGGCATGCCGGCATGACTTAATTTCCCCGGCAAGTATGGACCGAAATAGATCTGGGCCAGAAATATAATGGACAAAAACATCATAATCGGTCCCAGGGCTCGACGAGCCGTTTCCAGGATCATGGCAATAGCGATCGTTCCCATGGTTAAATCCCAGAAACTGGGATAGGTAACCCGGAACATGGCGTAATCCATGTATTGGTCGATCCAGTAACCGATGGAGACCGAGATCAGGATGACACAGATAATATCGTATATGCTCGGACGATGTTTCGGCGCCCAGCGCGATGCCGGAAAAAGCAGATATACCAGAACAGATGTAAATAAAAGATAGAACCCCCGGTTGGTTTCAGTCGAAACGACGCCAAAACCTGAGGTGTACATGTACCACGCCGCCATGAAAATTGCAGCGCATGAATACAACACCGCCCAGAAACCTGTAAGCGTTCGACTCTTTCCCTTAACTTCGCTTAAAAAACCCAGATTTAACATAAACACATTTCCAGCACGAGAATCAGGCAGATATATTCTTCATATAACGAACATCATGATTGAGGCACTGCCGCAGCCGGCGCCGCGGCAGTACCGGGGTCTATGTATGGGAGGGTAAGGGAATTATTCCCAAAGTCCTTTCTCTTTATAGTATTTTTCCGCACCTGGATGAACGGGCGCGCCAAGGTTCCGAAAGCGCTTGGTATCGGGAGCCATCTGTTTCCAGCCTTTATGCGCATCTCCCAGCTCTTTTTTGATATTCGGCTGAAACACCAACTTCGTAATGTCATAGATCGCTTGGGTCGAAACGCGCTCATGCGCAACCCAGTAAACGGTCAGATAGGGCATCTGGGTGGGCGGAACATTTTTATACACACCCGCTTTCATGATTGCGGCATAATAGAACGGATATGCTTTAACAATTTTCGCCATTTCTGCATCTGTAAACGGGATACAATAGGCGCCTTTGGTCTCGGCCAATTTGGTAACAGCACCGGCAGGTGCAGAAGACTGAAAAAAGGCATCAATTTGTCTGTTTTCCACGGCGCGCCCTGCGTCTGCAAAAGACATCATGCGCGGCTTAACCTTGTCCAGCAACCCCAGTGCTCTCAAAACGTTCGAGCTGTTGAAAACCGTTCCGGAGCCCGGAGGGCCCAGCGCCACGGTTTTGCCGATCAGGTCGTTCATGGTTTTGATACCTGAATTCGGAAGGGTTACGGCGTAGGATGCACCTTCATAAGCCTTTGAAACGCCGCGCAGCATGGTCCCGGTGGGATCATTTTTGAAAGGCCCCTGGTTATGCAGTGCCATATAAACATGTGGACCGTAAACGATCCCCATATCCAGCTCGCCTTTCAGTAACCGTTTACAGTTTTCAGTGGATCCCCCGGTGGTCACCTGGGTAATATTGTACTCGGGAAGCTCACGGGTGATGACGTTGCCGGCCGCACCGACCAGGTAATACATCATGCCGCCGGGTGATGAACCGCCGAAAGAAATATTCTCTTTTGCCAGAGAAACCATGGGTACTGCCAGAACAACCGCCAGCCCCAAAATTATGCCAAGAGTCAACGCTGCATGTTTCTTGTTTTTACTTAATTGCCATTTCATTAAAAGATCCTCCTTATTTGTAAAGGTTTACATTCTAGCCAGCACCTAAATGCCTTTTTAAAATACGTGTTGCCGTCTGTTACGGTGATGGCTATTACAAAACGGCCTGTTTTCGTCCAGGCCTCGTTCCATTTAACAACTCTTGATAAATATGGGTTGATGACTTTTTTTAGCAAAAATTTTTCCCGTGAATTTTTGCACTTACGTTATTTCTTGATAAGCTCGAGCCGGAAAAATATTAATATGATTTCTCATATATTTCTCTGATGTTATCCACAGACAAAACCCTTGGTGATCTCCCCAGGAGTCTTTGTTCTTTGTGCGCCTCTTCCGCCCAGTACTGCAGCAATGATTTGTCTTTAACGCCAAGGTCTCTAAGAGATCCCGGGAGTTCAACGCTCCGAACCAGGTGTCTGATAGCCTCCGGGGCAAGCATCGCGGCATCCCTCGGAGAAAGTCCTTCAACCGATTCACCCATGGCTTCTGCTAACCGGATCATTTTCTCCTGTTTGGCCACGACAACATATTCAAAGCAGGTCGCCAGCAGGGCGGTGAGGCTGACGCCGTGAGCGCAATGCGTCTCCCCGCCAATCGGGTAGGCCAGTGCATGCACAAGGCTGGTGCCGGAATTATTAAGAACCATGCCGGACATCATACTGCCCAGAGACATATGATAGCGCGCATCCAGGTTTTGACCGTCTGCAAAAGCAGGCCCGAGCCATCGCGTAATGATTTTGACAGCCTCGAGCGCAATGACTTCGGTAACGGCATTGGCATTTTTGGAAATAAACGGCTCAGCCGCATGGATAAATGCATCTATGCCCGCACTGGCCGTCACGTTTGGGGGGCAGGAAACGGTCAACATGGGATCGATGATGGCAACATTCGGCAATAACGCATTGGATGCGACCGCTTTCTTAACATTGCTCTCCCGATCCAGAAAAATTGCATGCTTTGTCATCTCGGCGCCGGTACCGGCAGTCGTTGGGATCATGATGACCGGTTTTCCAGGTTGGCGAACTTTTTCCTTGCCAAAATAATCGGTTGTCTTACCGGGATTGATAACCAGCGCGGATGCCATTTTGGCCACATCCAGGATACTGCCCCCGCCCAGGCCGATGAGGACATCAAAATTCCCTTTTCTGGCAATTTCGGCAGTATCCTCCACTACATCGGTGGCAGGTTCCGGTGTGTCGCGTTCCTGGATATTCACTTCAACGGTCAGGTCCTCTGATTTTAAAAATGACATGGCTTTATCAAGGATGCCGGCTTTCTGAACCGTAGGCCCTGTAACAACTAACACTTTGCCCGCGCCCAGTTTTTTGGCCTGTAAACCCACCTGGTTTATGGTATCCATGCCAAAAAACGTCTCCGGCGTTCTAAATTGAATTGCTTCAAACATGATCTGGTTTCCTTTGAGGGCTTAAAAAAAGGGATTAGTCTGGATAACGCGGTTTGGAAAACCCAATCTAGCTTGTGGAAAAAATAAATCGAATTTTATTAGACCAATTCAAAATTGATTCTATTTGTATAAATCCATGATATTTAAGTGTCAATATATATTTCACGGCCTTTTTTCTATATTGATTTCAAATATGGTCGCGGCTTTAAGAACCGGTGTCCCCTTCCTCTTGCCACGCATAAAATTCAAACAAATAAAAAGGAATATGGTATGATTAAAGCAAGCTTTATTTATTACCTCACTGGAATTGCGGGCCCGGCCTGGGCTAAAAACCCGTATTATAAAACTTCACGCCATAACGGGGTATGGAAAAAATGGAATCTGCCAAGGAAATCTGCCGACGGGTTGTAACCAATGTTGAAAAGGTGATCCGAGGTCAATTTGCGGCTATCCGAAAAATCGTGGGGGCCTTTGCGAGTGGCGGCCATATTCTGATCGAAGACTATCCCGGAACAGGCAAGACCACGCTGGCAAAATGTCTGGCGAAATCGATGGCGGTTGAGTTCAAGCGCATCCAGTTTACGCCGGACCTCTTACCTTCTGATATTTTGGGTGTCTCTATTTTTAATCAAAAAGATCAAAGTTTTTATTTTCATGAAGGCCCGATTTTCACAAACGTGCTGTTGGCCGATGAAATCAACCGCGCATCCCCCCGGACCCAATCGGCACTGCTCGAGGCCATGGCTGAGTCTCAGGTGAGCATTGATGGGCAACTCAGACCGCTGGAAGAACCATTTTTCGTCATCGCGACCCAAAACCCCGTTGAAACCGGTGGCACATACCCTTTGCCCGAAGCCCAGATGGATCGGTTCGCGCTGCGCTTTTCACTGGGGTACGTGCCGCTCGAAGAAGAAATGAAGGTCCTTGCCGATCAACGCCAAAGCCATCCCATCGAAGACCTCTCACCCTGTATTTCCCGGGACGATGTCGTGCATTTAAGAAACCAGGTGAGACAGGTGCGGGTTAGTGATGAGTTGAGGCAATATGCGGTGAAAATCGTCAGGGCAACCCGATCGGCTGATAACGTGGCCATGGGTGCCAGTCCACGGGCGTCATTGGCATTGATGAAAACCGCACAGGCGATTGCCCTTTTCGACGGCAGTGAATTTGTCACGCCTGAGCATATTCAAGAAATTGCGGTAGCGGTAGTCGCGCACCGCATCGTGCTGGATCCCCAGGCGCGCTTTTCAGGTCTGACCGCCGAGCAGCTGGTTGAAGATATTGTAAAAAGCATTGCCGTGCCGGCCTGACAAATAAATTCCTGATTTAATTGGGTTTTCCAAACCGGGTGCTTCGCACGAGAATCCACGGTTCCACCGCGTTATTTTCAACGATCGGGGCACTTCGCGCCCCTGTCTTTTACCGCCTATGGCGGTAAAAGACAGGCCACCCGCTGTACGGGTGGTCGTTGACTCAGATTTACCGCAAACAAAAACTTTAAATGAAACGGATTTTCTATTGGTTTTACCGCTGGCTTTTTAAGGTTATCGCGTACCTCTCAAGGCGCTTTACCCCGGCGGGATATTTTTTATTCGTCCTGTTGGTGTTTGCGGCCGTCTTTGGCGCCGACACCACCCTGGCTATGGTTTTCCAGGTATTTACCTTTGTTGTTTTTTTACTTTTGATAGCATTTCTGCTCAGTCTCAGAATGCGTGCCCGCTTCGACGTTCAGCGAAAATTACCCCGCTTTGTGACAGCCGGCCGGCCGTTTAAGTATGACGTCAGCATCAAAAACCCCCTCAACCGACACTGCCGGAATCTGTATATCATCGACGAATTTGAACCTGAGCGACTCACCTACCCGGAATTTTCCCGGGCAACGGCAGCCGCGCGTTTGCGCAAAATGCCCTTCAGCCACAAACCGGGACCGTCTCTGTGGTCCACCCTATTCGCACGCAAGCATGGGGCCCAAAAAGAACCGGCTCTGCATGCTGATTTACAACCCAACGAAAGCAAAGATGTGCGCCTGGAGATGCTGCCGGTGCGCAGAGGCCGAATCCGGCTCGCCGGGATCACAGTTGCACGTTCCGATCCCCTCGGACTCTGCTATGCCCGCAAATTTATGCGCCTCCCCCAATCCATTCTAGTGCTGCCCAAGCGCTATGCCCTGCCTGCGGTCCATCTGCCCGGCGGCCGCAAACACCATTCGGGCGGCATTGCCTTAACGACTTCTGTAGGCGAATCTGAAGAATTCGTATCTTTGCGCGAGTACCGGCCGGGTGATTCCCTGCGAAAATTCCACTGGAAAAGCTGGGCCAAGACCGGCAAACCGATAGTCAAAGAGTACCAGGAAGAATATTTTGTTCGCCATGTTTTGATTTTAGATACCTTTAGCGGGAAAACCCACAGTGAGGCTTTTGAAGAAGCCGTATCTTTAGCGTCTTCTTTTGCCTGTACGCTCCAAACCCAGGAGTCGCTTTTAGATCTCATTTTTGTGGGGCTTAAGGTATATTGTTTTACGTCCGGCCGGGGACTGGGACATACCGATAGAATTCTGGAAGTGCTGGCGGATGTGCGACCCTGTGATGACAAACCATTTGAGGCCATATTTCCAACTGTAATTTCAAGAGCGGAGTTTTGTTCCGGTTGTATCTGTATTTTTGTGACCTGGGACGAGCAGCGCCAAAAACTCGTGCAGCTTCTGCGACAACTGGGTATACCCGTTTTTGTTCTGGTGATATTGGAACCTGACGATGCGACCCTCCCTGATCCCGGTCCCATGAGCGATGTTTCTGAAAATTTCCATGTTTTGCGGGCCGGTGAAATCGAAATGGGGCTCGAACAGATATGAAAACCCCTCCCCTGTTAATCGGCGCCGCCATATTATTTTGGGGGGTAGAGGTGGGCCACCTGGTGCCGGCGGCCTGCATGGCAGTTGCGGTTGAAGCCTCACGATGGATCACGTATCGCTGGGATTTTAAAGAAGCTGATTTTAAGAGAGTTTCGACGCTTTGCACCCTGGCTCTCATCAGTATCGCGTTTTACCAGTTTCTGACGGGCTGGTTTAACCATTCGGCCTGGATGATCTTTAAATGGCTGCCCGGGTTCCTGCTGCCCCTGCTTTTGGCTCAGATCTATAGCACCGCCGGGCGCATCAACCTCAGCGCTCTGTTTTTGTTCCGCAAAAAACAGATCCCAACCGATCAAAGCAAGCCTCGATACGTTGATTTATCCCACATTTACCTGGCGGGTTGTGTCTTTGCCGCCGGTTTTGTCAACATACGCGACGAGCTGTTTTATGTCGGTATGTTGGGTCTCGCGGGCTGGGCACTGTGGCCTTATCGATCCCGGAGATCGCCGCCGGGTGTCTGGATTGCCCTGATGCTTGCGGCCGCCGGTGCCGGCTATTTGGGGCAGATGGGTTTGTCAAGACTGCAGACGGTGGTGGAACAAAAGGCAATCGACTGGTATTCCAGGCCCGGTGATGGTTCCTACCGAAAATATACGCCAATTGGCGAAATCCTGGATGGAAAATTATCCGGGCGGATCGTTTTTCGGGCGCGTACCGGCGGCATGGATGAACGTTCATTATTGTTGCGTGAAGCCACTTATGACACTTTCAGGTCCAGCCCATCCATCTGGAGTGTTTCACGCAAAAATTTCAACCGGCTGCAAAATAGCACCAAGCAGGCCTCATGGCACCTGGCAACCGGAACCGGCGATTCCAGAACCTGTACGATTGCGCAATATTTGGAAAGCGAAGACGCCTTGTTAAAAATGCCCAATGGCGCATTCCGGATCGACAGTCTCAATGTTGATAAGGCCGAAAAAAATGATTTTGGAGCGGTTAAAGTCCTGGGGGACGGATTGAAGACCTACCATATCCGTTACGGCCTCGGCTCACCGTTAATCTTACCGCCCGGCATCCATGACCTGCAAATCCCCAAACGCGAATCAAAGGTCATTGAACGCATCGCCGCTCAACTCAATCTGCGGTCATTGCCGCCATCCGAGATCCTTAGAAAAATTAGCGCATATTTTACGACCCGATTCACGTATTCCTTGAAACAAAAATCAAAACAAAAAAATTCAACACCAATTGTAAATTTCTTAACCAATACCCGTTCGGGGCATTGTGAATTTTTTGCGACGGCAACGGTGTTGCTGCTACGGCAAGCCGGTATACCCGCTCGTTATGCCAGAGGTTATTCGGTTGATCCCTCAGACAGCATGGACGGCTGGAGCCTGGTGCGCACACGCCACGCGCATGCCTGGGCCGTGGCGTATGTTGACGACGCCTGGGTAAATTTGGATACAACCCCCGGCACCTGGCAGGAGATTGAACGCGAACAGGAACCGCATTGGGAAAAATATTGGCAAAAAATAAAGGATTTTTTGTCCGGGCTGAAGTTTCGGTTTGCCCAATGGCGCCAGAAAATGCAAACCAGAGGATATCTGAAATATTTTTCCCTGCTTTTGCTGCCCCTCTTTTTATGGCCCGCCTGGCGCCTCATCGCCAAATTTTTTAAAAGACGGAAATTACGAAAGACGGCAGTCGCGGACGGCCAAAAAGTTCGGCCGACAGCCGGAGCCGATTCGGCCTTTTACCGGATCGAGCAACACTTAAACGGACTGGGTTTAAGGCGTTATCCATGGGAGACCCTTTCGGGGTGGCTGAGCCGCATCGAGTGCACCGCCAGGCCGAAGGTGTCCCTGGATATCCCGCGCAAATCGCTTGCACTTCATTACCGCTACCGCTTCGACCCCCGCGGCCTGAGCGCTACCGAGAAATCCCGGATGACAGCGATGATCTCGGCATGGCTCGCAGAAAATCACCTCAAATCGGTAGCCCCCGAAAACATCCCGGACCCTTGATCGTAAACAAAATAAAATACTCAGATAAACGAAAATGCTTTATATGAAAATGATTTCTCCGTAAAATTATGCTATAATGGAATATATAGTGAAAAATTCGCAGTTACCCATTCAGATAATCAAGGATATCCCTCATAAAACCCACGGTTATATATGCATCCTTGACACACAGGCCTAATTAGCATAATCTCCCCCTCTGTCGGTCAGGAAGCCAGCCACATATGCGCTTTCTTTCCGGAAAGGAGCGTCAGTTAATGGATTTTGGTAGGTTATCAAGATTACAGATACCAAAACTAGACTTCAGTGATATAGAATGGCCAAGATTTGATTTTTCGAAAATCCAGTGGTCCAGGATGCCCAAGCTGAGAATCGGTGATTCGGTTGCGAAACTCCCCATTGTTCAAGGCGGGATGGGAGTCGGGATATCTCTTTCAGGGCTGGCTTCAGCGGTTGCGAATGAAGGCGGTATCGGCGTAATCGCCGCAAATTCAATCGGAATGCTCGACCCCGAATATTATGCCGGCCATAAAGATGCTAATGTCATTGCCTTAAGAAAAGAGATCAGAAAGGCAAAAGAATTGAGTTCGGGCATCATTGGTGTCAATATCATGGTAGCCGTGCACGATTTTCATGCCCTTCTCACGGTCGCAATCGAAGAAAAAGTCGATATGGTTTTCCTCGGAGCCGGACTCCCGCTTAAGGGGATTCCGGTTGAGGATCTCAGATCAGCGGGGGTCAAAGTGGTTCCGATTGTGAGCTCTGGCAGAGCGGCCCGCCTTATCTTCAGTTCCTGGTTGAAAAGATATGAGGATATCCCCGATGCTGTTGTTGTGGAAGGGCCAAAAGCAGGGGGACATCTGGGATTTAAAGCGGATCAAATCGATGACCCCGATTTTGCTTTAGAGCGTATTTTGCCCGACGTTGTTGCCGAGGTAAAGAGTTATGAGGATAAATTTCGCAGAACCATCCCCGTAATCGCGGCCGGCGGCGTTTTTACGGGCACTGATATTTTTAACCTTTTCAAACTTGGAGCGAGCGGTGTCCAGATGGGCACCAGGTTCGTGGCCACCCATGAATGCGACGCCGATATCAGATTCAAAGAGTCATATGTTGCATGCAGCGAGGATGACATCGAAATTATCAAGAGCCCCGTCGGCATGCCGGGCCGTGCGATCAAGAGCAGCTTTTTAAAAGATGTATCGTCCGGGAAAAAGATGAAACTCAAGTGTGCCTGGAAGTGCCTCAAAAGCTGTGATCTCAAGAGCGCCCGCTATTGTATCTCTCTGGCGCTTGATAACGCCAGAAAAGGAATTCTGGATAAAGGTTTTGCCTTTGCCGGGAGCAATGCTTTTAGGATTGATAATATTATATCCGTAAAGGAATTGCTGCAGGAGCTGCAAAAGCAATACCTGTGTGCTGGAGAGAAAGGGGCAGGCCGATTAAGGAGCGAATATGAAAAGGCCCTTGCAAAGCTTAATTCCTTGAAAGAGGAGTATTTAATAACGCTGAGAACCGGGTTTAATTCACTGAAAGATGAATATGAGAGAAATATTGAGATGGGGGTCGTAACCTTCCGTGAGGAGTATTTAACAGCCGTGGATAAAATCAATTCTCTCAAAGCCGAATACTTGAAGGCAGTGGATAATGCCAACTGCTTAAAAGACGAGCTTATAAAGCTGTTTGAGCAATATTCATTGTTCAACAGACTTCACACCGAGGAAATCTAAAACAAACCCTGCCAATAAACAATACAGCCTTGATGACTATCAAAGCCAACCTATTTTCTGCCAAAAATAAAGGGAAGCACACTCAGGCCTATCCCGATCAAAATAATATAACCTGTGCCATCCACAAAATAAGAATATCCCATGAGGGCCATGCCACAGATAAGCATTAAAAATTGGTGGCTCTTTTTCCCATAAGAAAAATAACCAAGTCCAATAACGCTGAAAATAACCATGGCAATAATACTGCCTTTTGTGTAACCGCCGGTAAGGTCGTTTAAAATTCCGACACCACCGGATAATTTTTTTGCCGTTGCCTGGAGTCCATTTTCGTTGGTTCTGTGGGTAAGATCACTTGAACGCTCGACACTTGCGGGTTTTCCGCCGGGTTTGTCTTGATAGGAAATAAGTAAATAAGCGGCAACCAAAGCCCCTGCTACAACCAGAATAATGGCAAACAACACAGTCCGGTTAGGGCGGACAACCTTTGCGGCCGGCGTTGAGTCCCTGTACGCTTCAAAAACAAGTCCGCAATACTCGCATTGTGGTGATTCTTTTTGTTCGAGGTTACATCTCGGGCATTTT
>JAQYWI010000122.1 GCA_030145015.1 Desulfobacterales bacterium | reverse complement strand
TGCTAAAGGCGGGATCACAACCTCGGTCAGTATTTCGCCTTCATCGAGATCGCATTGCCCCGGTCCCAGAAAAAACCGTCTCAATTCAATTGAACGCTGGCCTTTGGTGCCGTAAATATTCGCCTTTGCGTCCAGCGCAATTAGCGGGATGGCACCGTCGGCCGATGGGACGGCATTGACCAGATTGCCGCCGATGGTCGCCACATTGCGGATCTGCACGGACCCTATGTTTTTTACCGCGTCATGAATGATGGGGTATTGATGCTGCACAAGCGTCGATTGTTCGATTGATCGATGCGTGCAAAAAGCACCAATAAAAAGTTCCCCGGTTTCATGATTCAAAAAGGGGCGATCTTGGCCGATGATATGTTTTAAGGAAATCAGATAATCCGGTGCAAATTTGCCCTCTTTGATTTTGACCAATACGTCGGTTCCTCCGGCAATATATTTGGCCCGCTCTCCGTGGGATACCCGTAATGAAATGGCCTGGTCTAACGTCTTTGGGACGAGATATGTAAACGGTCGCATATAAACCTCTTAAAAAACAAAATATTAGATGTAAAACTTAAACTAAATTATTAAGTTTAACAGCTTGAGTTTTAACTTGGCGGCCACCCGTTTTAATTATCCAATTTTCAGCACAAGCGCTGCTGCCGTATCACCGGCTGCACACCCCCCGAAGAGCAGGTACCCGCCGCCGTTCATGGCCACCTCTTCAATTCCTTCAATTATAAGGCGGCCTGCAGTAGGCCCCTGGGGATGACCGTAAACCAGTGAACAACCAAAATTATTCATACCGTTGACATCGATATTCAAATTATCGGCAAGGTGGATATCATTCGCTGCAAAGGGATTGTGGGTTTTAATTGCTTTAACGTCGTCGACGCCGATGCCGGCATTATCCAGCGCCATCTTGGCCGCAGGATATACGGCCGCAGCCATAAAAGCCTTTTTCACACGGGCATAACCATAAGAGACCACCTGGACTTCTATTTTTGGATCCGCACTTAATTCTTTGGCCTTGTCTCTGGTCGTAACCGTAATGCCGCAGTTGCCGTCTGCCGGATGCGTCTGCGCGCCAAAGGTAAGGACACCATCGGGCAGCACCGGTCTCAATTTAGCCAAACCCTCGGCTGTTGTTTCCATGACACCCTCATCCGCTTCAAACATCACGGTCTGCTTTTTTGATACCTTTACCTCCACCGGAAACATGTACCGTTTTTGAAAGGCACGATCGTCGGCCAAAGCATCCAGATATTGCTCATAACGACGTAATGCCACCGCATCACACTGCTCCCGGGTAATACCGGACTCGGCTGCCACGTTCTCGGCAGTTTTAATCATTGCTGTACCGCCCCAGGGATCTTTGCTG
This sequence comes from Desulfobacterales bacterium, assembly GCA_030145015.1. The sequence goes on along the minus strand of JAQYWI010000122.1, from coordinate 15,404 downwards.
AAGTTGTCCATGACCCAGTCTTCCGATATGACCTGGCCTCCCGGCCCCATAGGATTCGGCCAGACGGCGTGCGGACCATTCGAACAGCGGTCGACCATCAGACAAAACGGGGTTTCGTAAAGACCGGCTTCAACTCCCATGCTTGCATGGTAAACAGCTACCGTGGAGGTCGAACAGGCCTGGCTGACGAGTAAACCGGGGGTGCGTTCGGCTCCCGTTAGAGCGGCGGCCAAAGGTCCGCCATAAAATCCGGCCAGCTGGTGAACGGTAATGCCCAAATAAACATAATCGATTATTTTGGGATCCCAATGCTTCTGCTCGAGCCAGCGTTTGGCGGTCGCTGCACCCAAAGTAATCGAATTCTCATTTGCCAGGGTTCCCTGCCAGCGTGAAAACGGTGAACTGAAGTAGCCCCCATACGGTATATACGCTTTTTCCAACATCTCAACATCCTCCTTTTTCTGTTCCTCGATTAAGTGAACAAGAGTTTAAGTATTTAGAATTGTTTTTAAACAAAAGTCTTACCAATTAATTAAATCCGAAGCACGCCTGATCTAATAAAATTGGCCGAAATTCGAAACAAATTCAAAACCATAATTTCGAATGCTCAAAACTGTTTTGAATTTGGATCATTCGATATTCGGATTTGTTTCGGCCAATTTTATTAAATCAGGCGGAATTCGAATTTCGAATTTATTTGCAAATTGTTGCTCCTTGGTCGAGATGAACATTATTACCTGACACTAAATGTCACGAATCTTTATAGCGTGCGGTTATCAAAAAACCGTTTCGACTTCCTTTCCGACCGGGGCAGCGAGCCGTAATCCAGCACCTCCACCTCGGCGCTGACCATTATCTTATTCTTGATTTCGGTAGCAACTTTTTTAGCAAGTTCGGGTTTGCGGGATTGATCGAATTCTTCACCGCATTCCAGCCGAATGGTCATATAGTCTTTGCCATCTTCCTTTCTATCCAAATGAACCTGATATTCGCAACTGGCGTCCGGAATGGCCGAAAGCACCTGGTCAATCTGGCCGGGATATATATTAACCGCCCGAAATATGATCATATCGTCCGATCGCCCTAAAATTCTGTCGTGCATCGGCAGGATATTGCCGCACGAGCACGGATGATCGATCAAACGTGTCAGATCCCGGGTGCGATACCGAATCAAAGGCGCCGCTTCTTTGCAAAGGGTGGTGAGCACCATTTCTCCGGTTGCGCCCGCCGGTAACAATTCCAGGGTTTCCGGGTCGAGAATTTCAATGATATAATAATCCGCCCAGTAGTGAATGCCTTCATGTCGGTCGCAATCCAGGCCGGTACCCGGCCCGTAAAGTTCCGTCATGCCGGGAATATCAAACATGTCCTCCAGGCCCAACAGATCTTTTATGCGCCTGCGCATGGCATCGCTGCTGCGCTCGGATCCGAATATCATTTTTTTAAGGGCAATTTTATCCTTCAAGCCTCTTCGTTTGATTTCCTCTGCCATCAGCAGGCCCATGGAGGCCGTGCAACACATCGCGGTAGATTGAAGATCCACCAGAAACTGACATTGCATATCTACATTTCCGGGACCGATCGGAAGCGCCATGGCACCGAATTTTTCACAGCCGAGTTGAAATCCGGCTCCGGCAGTCCAAACGCCGTACCCGACTGCGATCTGCACCCTGTCTTCCTGTGTAAGGCCGGCCATTTCATAACATCTGGCGAAAAAATAAATCCAATCGTCGATATCCTTCTGGGTATATGACAAAATTTTGCGTTTGCCGGTGGTGCCGGATGACGCGTGTATTCGGACCACCTGCGATTCGGGAACGGAAAGCAGCGGGAAAGGATAGCCTTCCCGCAAATCATCGGCTGTGGTAAAAGGCAGCCTCTGAAGGTCATCCAAAGATTGGATCCCACCGGGCTGCACACCGGCTTCATCGAGTTTTTGGCGATAAACGTCAGAGCCCTGATAGGCATGTGCTACCGTCCACTGAAGGCCATTTAACTGATGGTTTTTGAGCTCTTCTATATCATCAAATGACGGCATAAAGGTTTTGGGCATAATCAGTCTCCTCGAAAATAAAGCGTTTCGCGTTTCGTGTTCCGGGTTGCGGGTTAAGATATTGAAAGCAAAACTCTGCAGTGTGTGACTCGCAACTCGTAACCCGTAACACGCAACGAAAGAACAAAGCCATCACTCCATCACTCCACCACTCCATTACTATAGGGACCCTTATCCCTTCTGCTTTCGTTCTGCCCGCAGCTTTTCGGTTTCCTTTAAATCGACTTTTAGCGTTTTTGAATCAATCACCACACCATAATCGTGCCGCGCCTGCTCAATGCTGACATATTCGTTGAATACATCCTGTTCAACTGCCTGCGGATCTCTTTCCAGCGCGTCTCCGTAGCCGCCGCCGCCGGCGCTGTGAAACTGGATGACATTTCCGGATTCACATAAGGTTAGCCCGCTGGGGTCACCGGCCTGATCGTTAACAACAAATTGCGCTTTGTTGGCGGAACCGCCCTTAAACAGGCCCTTGGGCGCATAGCGGTATCTTCCCGCCTGAATGGCAATCGAAGTCGGCGGTTCGGGGGCAGTGTCGTCGTCGGGAACCCGGATTACAAATTTTCTTCCCAGCCCGCCGCGCATCTTACCGGGCCCTCCGGAATCGCATATCAGGCTGCGCTCTTCCACAATTAGGGGGGTATCGCTTTCAAAGATTTCAACGGGCGTATTGGCGCCGTTTGCCGGAAAGATGGCGCAATGGTGGCCATCCATTTTACTACTGGCGCCCATTCCGCCTCCGCGGATGATCATGGTCAGCCAGGATTTTCCATTAAATCGCTTCCCGTAAAAAATATTGGTCTGAGCCGGGGTGCCGCCGCTTTCGGCAATAATATTGTCCGGTGTTGCGTTCGCCAAAGCCTTGAACACCATCTCCGTCATAAAATGGCCGATTTGCATACGCGCGGCAACTGCCGCGGGAAACTTGCAGTTGACCACGGTGCCTTGCGGTGCGAACATCTTAATCGGGCGGATGGCGCCTTCATTAATAGGGATGGCGGGATCAAAAGCACTTTTAACGGCCATAAAAACGTAGGCGTAGGTAAAATTATAGACCACATTGCCGCCCCAATCGACTTGAGCAGACGTACCGTCAAAGTCGATATGAATATCACTGCCCTTCACTTCCACCGAAAGTTTGATATTGATATCTTTTCTTTTCCCGGCCCCTTCAATAACACCTTCGTAAGGGTAGGCACCATCCGGAATTTTACCAATGGCGTCCCGCATACTGGCTTCCGTGCGATCGATGATTTCATCAGCCAGATCATCGAGCGTATCCAGGCTCTCTTCTTCCAGCATTTCGACGATTTTCCGGGAGCAGACATGGTTGGCAGCAACCTGGGAGCGGATGTCCCCGGTGACCTCCTCGGGAGTCCTCACATTCCAGCGGATCATATTCAACACAGATTCATTTAAAACACCGGCATCATAAAGTTTTATCGGGGGGATAAACAATCCCTCCTCATAGACTTGCCGGTTATCAGAGGCCACCCTCCCGCCGATATCCGAGTGGTGAAACACACAGGCCGTAAAGGCAACCGGTTTTTCTTTATAAAATATCGGGCTTAACACGCAGACATCATTTAAATGACCTGCCAGCAGCCAGGGATCGTTCACAATAAATACGTCTCCCGGCTGATACTCGTGTATCGGTATCGAATTGATGATGGCTTTTACGCCCAGAGCCATGGCCCCGGCCTGGCCCGGTGTACAAAATGTGCCCTGGACCAGTTCCTGGCCGCGGCTGTCGGTAAACATGCAGGTATAGTCATGGGCATCGCGTAAAAGACTTGAAAATGCGGTCCGGGCGACAGACGCATCGGCTTCATCAACGATGGAAATTAACCGGCGCCACAAAATCTCAAGCGTAATCGGATCGAACTTCGATGGCATTTTCTCTGTTTCTCCTAATTAAGTATCCGAAGACCATCCTATCGACAAAATTACTTATTATTTCTTAGACAGGATTTACAGGATATACAAAATATTTTATAAAATTATATAAATCTTATTCATTAGTATATTCAATATATTAAATAATATTGCTTCATTTAAAACTTTTATATATTTCCGTTTTCGGGGATTGAGTTTTCTCGCTTTCTTCTGAAAAGCGATAAAGAAATCCTGTAAATCCTGTCCAATAACCTACTCTGAATTCAGATCGATCCAGACAAATCCGAATTCATCAACGGTCGCCAGGGCATCTTCCCCGACGATAATGGTTGACTCCTTTTCTTCGATAATCGCCGGCCCGATCAGCTTTGCGCCGGGAAAAAGTTTGAAACGATCAAAAACTTTAAAGGGAATATATTCTTTTTTAAGCAAAGAAAACGCCTGGCGTTCGCCTTTAATGCAATCTTCGATCGACGTTGCCGTATTTTTCAATGGCGGAATGCGAAAAGGCCGCTCCGGCAGGCTTGCGCGCACCTTAAACGTGACAAATTCAACCGGCGTTTCAGGATAGGTTCGACCGTATAGCTTTTGATAAACGCCATCGAAAAGTTCTCTGATTTGCTCCTTTGTCCATTGATTAAACGATTTTGCGCCAATACTCAGATCCGTTTCAGCACCCTGCCCCACAAATCGCATCATCAGAGTGCGCTCGAAGATGATTTTTTGATCCCGGTCCGCTGCCTGCAGGATGGCAGCGCCTTCCTTCTCAAGTTCTTCAAAGAGCTGTTCGATCTGCTTAAAATCGGCATCATCCAATGCGACCCGGTGGCTGCGGGTCAGATCAAATGCAACCGGTGCCGTAAAAAACCCGAGGGCCGATCCGACTCCGGCCAGGGGCGGAACCAGAATGCGGCGCGCCCCGATTTTTTTAGCGAGGCCGTAAGCGTGGACCGGTCCGGCACCCCCGAATGCAGAAATCGTGACGATGTTCGGGTTGCCGCCTTTTTCGGCAATATGGGTTTTAGCGGCGGCCGCCATGGTCTCGTTAATCAGGTCGTGAATGCCGAAGGCGGCTTCCATCACCCCGGTATCAAGGGGTTTGGCAACTTTTTCTTTAATGGCTTTTTCCGAGGCTGATTTGTCCAGCGGCATGGTTCCACCTAGAAAATAATTCGGATCCAGATATCCCAGCACCAGATCGGCGTCTGTCACGGTGGGGTTCTTGCCGCCGTGTTTGTAACAGGCCGGTCCGGGATCGGCGCCGGCACTTTCCGGGCCCACCTGCAAAAGCCCCATTTTGCTCATACGGGCAATACTCCCGCCTCCGGCTCCGATTTCCATCAGATCCACCACCGGTACCTGAATGGGAAGACCGCTGCCTTTTTTAAAACGTTGCACTCGGCCGACTTCAAAAGTGGATACCAGCCCGGCCTGACCTTTTTGGATCAGACAGGATTTGGCGGTCGTACCGCCCATATCGAAACAGAACATGTCCTTAATCTGAAACATTTTCCCGTAATGCTGCGAAGCAATCACAGCTGCTGTAGGCCCGGATTCGATAATTCTTACCGGATATTCGCGGGCGGTTTCAACGGAGGTAATCCCGCCGCTTGAGAGCATGATGAAAAGCTTGCCTTTGAACCCGAGGGATTCTAATCTTGCAGAAAGCTTCGCCAGGTATTTCGCTGTAATCGGTTTTACGTAGGCATTTGTGGCGGTGGTACATGTTCGTTCGTATTCACGGATCTGGGGCAGTACTTCATAAGAAGTAGATAGAAATAGATCGGGCGCGCATTTATTCACAATTTCCTTAATCCGGACTTCGTGCGCTGGGTTCTCATAAGAGTTAATCAGGCACACGGCCAGAGATTCGACCCCCGCATCCCGAAACCCGGCAAGTATATTGTCTACCTCGTCGGAATTCAGCTTCGCAATTACACGCCCGTCGGCCGTAATTCGCTCGGATACCTCTCTGCGAAGGGATCGCGGCACAAGCGGTTGCGGATATTCGGCAAATATATCGTAGGCATCATATCGCATCTCGCGACCGAGTTCCAGCACATCCCGAAAACCCCGGGTGGTGATCAGTGCTGTTTTAGCGCCCTTCCTTTCGATGATCGCGTTAATCACGAGGGTCGTGCCGTGGATGATTTCATCAATCTTAGGCATAAACCCCGGAACCCGTTCCAGCAGGCTGCGGATACCCTCCTCCACCGCATCAGATGGGTCAGCCGGTGTCGTCAGACATTTGTTGATCTGAAATTCTCCGGTTTCATCATTGACCAGCACAAAGTCTGTAAAGGTCCCGCCGATGTCGCATCCTAACCGATATGATCCGTCTTGCACCAAAACCTCCCTTTATAAACCAAACCCTATTGGTAATGCGCAATTAGTATCAAAATTCGAATTTCGAATCTCGCCTGATTTAATAAAATTGGTCGAAACAAATCCAAATATCAAATGGCATAAATTCAAAAATCCTAAATTAAATGAAAATTCGAATAGTTTTAGTACTTTCTTTAAATGATCGTTGAAGTTTGAAACATTTGAACATTCGAATTTAGAATTTGTTTCTGATTTCGGATTTCGAGTTTCGGATTTTTAATAAATATATTTAAGGTCAAACAAGTATATTTTTCTAACCGCCGATCCACAGAGCTATCAATTTAGAAAATACTTGGTTCTTGCCATTCACCGTAAACATCTCTAAACACGCCGGCCATCTCTCCCACAGTCGCGTAGGCCCGGCAACAGTCGACCAGAATCGGCATTACATTTTTAGCGTCACGCGCACTCTTTTCCAGTTCTGTGAGCAGGCGCGTGACCTCCCGGTTATCACGGGTCCTGCGAAGCTCTTTGAGCCCGGCAATCTGCTTGTCGACCCATTGTTCATTGTATTCGTGAAGCTCGACATCGGTTTGCGATTCGGTGCCCTCCGTGTATTTGTTGACGCCGACTTTAATATATTCGCCCTTTTGAATGCCGCTTTCATACTCGTATGCCTGCCGGGCAACTTTTCTCTGGATAAAACCGGTGGCAACCGCGTGTACCATCCCACCCGCATCCTGGATCTGTTTCATTTCAACCAGAATCTTTTCTTCCATCTGTTTGGTCAGCGTCTCAATGAAGTACGAACCTGCCAGAGGATCTACCGTATCGCGCAGGCCGACCTCATCCATGATGATTTCAAGGGTGCGCAAAGATAAAAGAGCGGCCCTTTCGGTCGGAATTGTATAGGCTTCATCAAAGGAGCACAGCGCGGTTGTTTGTGCGCCGCTGAGCGCAGCTCCCAGAGCGTAAAAGGCCCCCCGCATGATATTGTTTTCCGGCTGATCTTTGGTCAGGCCGCTACCGCCCCCGCCGAATAGTCCTCTCAGAAACAGCTTCTTCTTTTCCTGAACGCCGTATTCTTCCTTCAGCAGTTTAGCCCAGAGTTTGCGTGCCGCCCGGAATTTGGCGATTTGTTCCCACAGGTTACCGAAAACGTTCAGATTAAATGAAAACCGTCCAACGAAATCTTCGACCTTAATTCCTCTGGCTTTGACATTTTCAATATACGCTTTGGCGATTTCAAACGCACAGGCGATTTCCTGAGCCGGAGTGGCACCGGATTCGCGGATATGATAACCGCAAATGCTCACCGGATTGCAGCGCGGAAGTTCCTTGACCGAATATTCGATGCTGTCTCCCACAAGGCGCACCGCTGGCTCGACCGGAAATATCCAGGCGCCGCGGCCGACCATTTCTTTGAGAATATCGTTTTGGGGCGTTGCGCTGATTTTTTCTTTAGGGTAGCCGAATTTTTCCGCCGTTGCCTGATACATGGCCAGCATAATTGAAGCGACCGCATTGATTGTTAATCCCGATCCAATGCGATCCAGCGGTATCCCTTCAAAGGCGATTTCAAAGTCACGCAGCGAATCGATGGCCATCCCTACCCGTCCGACCTCGCCCAGGGCTTTGGGATCATCGGAGTCGTATCCCATCTGGGTCGGCAAATCGAAGGCGACATTCAAACCGGTTTGCCCGTGGGAAATCATTAACTTAAAGCGTTGATTGGTCTCCTGTGGTGTACCAAAACCGGTATACTGACGTGTAGTCCAGGCCCGTGAGCGGTAGCCCTGGGGGTGCAGGCTGCGTGTGAACGGATATTCTCCGGGATCCCCCAGATCGCTTTCATACTCAAAACCAATCGCTTCAAGATCTTCCGGCGTGTAGACCGGTTTGACTTTGATGCCGGATTGATAGATAACCTCTTTAATTCCATCTTTTTCATCTTTAATGTATTTTGCGACCCCCATAATGGCTCCTTTGAAAATGCCTAAAATTAAAATTGCCTAAAATGAGCTAAAGTGCCTAAAGTTGTGGTGTCGCTATGCTCCATCTTTTTTAATAAAAGGGATCGTTCGACCCAGTCGTTAGACCCTGTCGTTAGACCCTGAGGCTCTCGAAGGGAGGCTCTCGAAGGGAGGCTCTCGACGGGCAGAATTCCTCAATTTTAGGCATTTTAGATCATTTTTAATTTTAGCTCATTTGTTTTTGAAGGCATTTTACATTTATTTGACGACTGCATTAATGCCGTCCACGATCTCATCAAAATGCGTTCCACCGGGGAAAACCCCGGCAATGCCCAGTTCGTCTAATTTGGGTATATCCTGTTTGGGGATGACGCCTCCGACAACCACCGGAATCCCCTCAATCCCTTCTTTTTTCATCATCTTTAAAAGCGTCCGGCAGATGGGAAGATGGGCACCGGACATGATGCTCAAGCCGACCACGTCCACGGCTTCCTGCACGGCAGCTCTGACAATCTGCTCAACGGTTTGATGGAGCCCGGTATAGATGACCTCCATGCCGGCATCCCTCAATGCCAGGGCGATAACCTTCGCACCGCGATCGTGCCCATCCAGCCCGGGTTTGCCGATCAGTATTTTAATTTTCTTTGCGCTCATGTTGAATTTCCTCTATTATTCATTCCTCCGGTCCGGCCGCTGTTTGTCAAATTCCTTTAAAACGATTTCCCGGCCCCTTAAGATATGCTCCCTTGCCAACCGCTCCGCGCCTTCAGCATTACGATTGCGGATGGATTGCAGCATTTGCCTGTGATCCTGGTTGCTGGTGGTCGCAAATTTTTCTTCTTTAAGGTTTACTTTTCTAAAGCGGTATATCTGGTCGCGCAGGCCATTGATTATGCTAATGAGTTTGGGGCTTTTACTCAAAGCATAGAGCAAATCATGAAATTCGGTATTAATCTCGGGCAGATCATTCATTTTTTTACGATCCAGGGCCTTTTGAAATTCATTAATTTTCTTTTCCAATGGCTCCAATTCTTCTTTTTTATGTTTTTCGGCTGCCAGCCTGGCAGCATAACCCTCCAGTACACTGCGAATACCGAAAGTTTCTTCAATATCGTTGCGGTTTAGACCCAAAACTGTAAATCCGCCTCTGGGTTGCCGCTCGATGAGCTCTTCGCGCTCAAGCTTGTGAATCGCCTCTCGCACCGGCGTTCTGCTGATTCCTAACGTTTCGGCAATGTGGCTTTCTACCAGCCATTCTCCGGCTGTGATATTTCCATGGATAATCGCCTGTTTAAGACTTTCAAAAACATGCTCGCCTAAAGACTTGCGTTCCTGAAAGGCCTGCAGCGGTCCAACATCTAAATCGTTTAATTCAGCCTTTTTCCTCATGCTCGGTCCCCTAAATTGCGCAAAATTCAGGTTAAATAACGCCATTTTCTTTCAAACGGGCAAGCTCATCCTCCGAATAACCCAATTTTTCGCCATATATTTCGTTGTTTTGCTCTCCGAATCGCGGCGGAAACGAAAGCTGCCGATCGGATCGTTCAAGAAACGGCGTCATATTCGGCGGCGGCGCCAGTGTTATTCTTTGGCCGCTAACAGGATCCCGGGAAAACAACAGTCTTCGATCCACCAGCGGGTCTTCGATGACTTCCTTTACGGTTTTGATTTTGCTGATGGGAACCGTAATGGAGGTGAACAATTCAAGCAGTTCTGCGGTGGAGTGATTTTTTGTGATGGCATTGATCGCCTGATTTAGGTTCTGAACGTCTTCAATCCTGCCCGCATTTGTTTCATATTCCGGCTTATCCAGGGATTGGAAGATATCCTGGGAAATAATTGTCTTCCATTGACGGTCGTTGCCGACGGCAACATAAACAAATCCATTCCGGGTTCGATAAACAGAGACCGGCGCAAAAAATTCATGGGTGTTGCCTCTGCGGGTGATGGTTTTTCCGAAACTGCCGGTCAGTGTGATGGGCACCGTTAGCCATGATACGACAGATTCAAACATGGCCATGTTGATGCAGCTGCCTTCCCCGGCAACCTGGCGTTTGAAGAGGGCTTTCATCACCAGTCCATAAGCGTGTTCGCTGGTGCCCATATCCGGCAAGGGAATACCCAGGACCTGGGGGTCGCCATCGGCTTCACCGGTCAGCTCCATTAAGCCCGATCGGGCCTGCAATACCGGATCATAGGCCGCCTCATTGCTGTCAGGGCCAAATCCGGTAACTCCCAGCCAGATGATATCCGGCTTCAAAGATCTTAAGCTCTCATAATCGATCCCCAGCTTTTCGTAATTTTTGGGAAGTTGATTGGTGGCAAAAATATCCACATTCAACTTCTTAATCAATGCGTGGAAAATCTTTTGTCCATCATTATCGGCAAGATTCAGCGTCAACGCTTTTTTGCCGGCATTGATACACAAAAAATAGGAATTCATGCGTTTTTCATTGAGAACATTTTCACCAATGAATCGATTGGGATCTCCGTAAACCGGATGTTCCAGTCGAATGATATTCATTCCGTCCTGGGCCAGGCGATAGGTTAGATATGGCAGCACCGTCGCCTGTTCCAGGGATATCACGGTAAGGTCCTTGAAAAAATCCATGGTCTCTCCATTAACATTTGAGTTGGGGTCTAAAGTTGTGAGGCCGTTTGTTCCAGGGCCGCCGTTGCAGCAAGGTATGGATTCAGCAGGTTTTTGTATACGGTATACAATGTACAAATGTCAACAATTGTTTTGGGCGCAACGACGATTTTCTTAAGACCGGCAGGTGCTAATGGAGCAGCGTTTTTTTCTTGCTTTGCATGTTGACAGAATTTTAAGATCGTTTTCTAATAGACAGAATCAACATAAATTTGCTACACCTAAAGTGTTAACTGATAAACAAGCCCTTAAAGTCATTTATAAAACTCATAATGATACACACAGCCAAACAGGCGCTTTTCCTTAAATATGCGAGAAATTAGACTGGACGGTCAACAAATTGGAGTCAGGTGGCGTATTTATAGCACCGCTTTTACCCGCTTTTTTGTGCTCCTAAGCCTTCTGGTATTGGGGCCGGGGTTTGCGCCTGACATCTATGCCGACGAGATCAAACCGGGCGATGAGGTGACCATTAGTACCCCCGGCATTGAAGCCCGGCTTTGCCCGCATCCAGGCTGCGGGCCGGACCGGCACATCAGCCGTATACCCGAAGGAACCGTTTTAACAGTTAAAAGCACTGAAGATTTTGTGATCGGCACATTCAGGGTAAAATGGTTTGAGGTCGTTTATGACGAAAACCGAGGCTGGATCAGTATTTATGATACTGACAAGGCCCCAAATAAACCCTAAGGTAAAAAAGGGATCCATCATGAGCCCGAAAATTGATGAGCTGAATAAGGTTGCTGGAAAAATCGCGCGGCTGGTCGACTCCGCTGTTGATCGCTGGCGTAATTTGCCGCAACAATCTTTAACGTTCCGACCTTCAGAAGATGCCTGGTCGGTGAAGGAAATTATTGGCCATTTGATTGATTCGGCCTCCAACAACCACCAGCGCTTTGTCCGGCTTCAGCTGGTTGAACAACTCACCTTTCCCGACTATGGACAAGACAACATACACTGGGTCAGAATCCAGGACTACCAGCACCGAACATGGGAAGAATTGCTGGAATTGTGGCGTTATTTCAATACACAACTGGCTTACATCATCCGCTCGGTGGATCCATCCTGCCTTAACTACGTCTGGGAGCTTGATGCAGATACCAGGGTTACACTATTTGAATTGATGACCGATTATCTGAGGCATCTGGAACTCCATTTAAACCAGGTAGCCGAAACATTAGATGGGCAGAAAATAGAAGATACTTTGACGAGACCTCGGGGGTAAACAAAATCGTATTTCGCAAAGAAGGTTACCGGAAGAATCCCAAAATACATCCGGGAGTTGTAAAAGCCATTATCGTGTTACCCGGCACGGCGCTTGTTTTTGTTCCTGCAATTATCCTCACATTGGCTGAAAATTCAGGTGTTTCTTATCAATTCGCGACTCCTGATCAGAGTTTATTTTGGCTCGCACTTTTACCTGGCGGTGTTGGGCTTGGATTGGCGGTCTGGACGGTGAGGTTATTTATGCAAGTTGGCAATGGCACACCCGCTCCCTGGGATCCTCCTAAAAAATTGGTTATTCGGGGTCCCTACCGACATGTTAGAAACCCGATGATCACCGGCGCATTGCTTATCCTTTTAGCTGAGGCCTTATTGTTCCAATCCTGGCCGCTATCTGTCTGGATGGCGGTTTTCTTTATTGGCAATACAGTCTATTTTCGGTTTATAGAGGAAAAAGGTCTGGAAAAAAGATTCGGTGATGACTACCGGAAATATAAGGCTCGTGTTCCGCGGTGGGTCCCCCGACTGCAGCCCTGGAACCCGGAAAACGATTAAGCAGAAAAGTGTCCACAAAGAAAGGCTTGGCTTTTAGTTGACTCACAAATACGAGATTAATCGAGTTCCTCTTTCATCCGGTTTCATCCGGCTAATCAGTGTTGTGAGCATCTCCTCAACGTAGGGGCTCATATTTTTAAATTCGACCCCTATTCCACTTCGGTTCACTTGAACAATTTCGCCATTAACCTTAAGGGGTTTGTCAATGCCGGCCATCGAAAACGTTAGGAGGAGTTCTTCCCCAACAAATAAAGGCCTTTGGGTTTCGATAAACACTCCTTTTTGACTGATATTTTTTATTGTATTTGAATAAACACGATCATAGGTCGCATAGCTTACCGGGATTGAGCATGTTTTGCGTATAAACGCGCGCCTTTCTTTTACAAGCAACTCCTCAGCATATTTCAAAAGCAGCGATTGCTTGTCCTCAGATATATTTAAAATAATCTGAAATAATTTAGGAATAACGACGTTGTATTTTTTTAATGTTTCTGAAGCGGGTTTCATACAAACCTAGGTTTTCTAAATAATAATTAACTGAAAATTCAGGCTTTTACTTAAATATATTAAAAGTGTTTGTTTAATATAAGAGACCTTTAATGTATGTTCATAATTTTAGTTTCAAAGGGGTCTCAAAAGAATACAAAAGATTTCCCCATCCCGGATATTGTGTTACCAAAAACAATGGATCCAAAAATTATATCGGATTGTTTGCCAGATAACTTTAATGTTATTTAGACCCTCTTCTATCTAACAAACGAGGCGGGTCGGGATAAATGAAATCATAAACTGAAACAACCAGAATGCTGCAGGACAAAAATACCTTGACCTCAATACCACCTTGTCATATCCATCCTTTGGACATGCGCCTACTTAATATTCTAATCCCTGGCAGACCGCATCGAGCGTTCCCCGGGGCCAATCAAAAACGGCCTTATCCGGCAGGGCCTGAGGACCCGGTTAGGGTATTTTCAGTCCTGCTCATTTCAGACCGTCCAGCAGCATATCCTTGTAGGCGTGAAGGTTGACGCATGAATATCCACTATTACAAATCGCACTTAAAAAGACACGGGGTCCTTAAAACCGTTTTCAGATTGTTTAGTCAATCCGTTAATAAATTATTCACCCTGAAAATTCGATATTTGATAAAATTTGATTTAAAAGCGCTAAACAGCGAGGATTTGGCCGTCGATGACAGATTTCAGATTACACGTTTAGAGCCTGACTGGTTATCCCGGCATGTTGATTTAGAAGAATATCAAATGAGTAAAAGCTTTTTAAATAGAGCTCAGCGTAAGGGTGACATTTGTTTTGGAATCTTAAACAACGGTATGGTTGCAGCCTTTAGCTGGTATTCGAATAAACCCTCTTTGTTATTAGAAGGAGAGCTGGAATTAAAATTTAGTAATAACTGTTTATATGTGCATAACGTGTATACGCATCCTGATTATAGGGGCCGGAGACTGCTTGCCATCGGGATTTCAAATGCGTTAAGGGAACTGTCAACACTTGGTTTTAATAGCTTTATCAGCGTTGTCGCTTTTGATAATTTCAGCTCTTTGAAATCAATGTATCGAATGGGATGGAAAAAGGTCGGCCAATTTATTTATATAAGATTTTTTAAAACGCAGACGGGTTTTTCAATCGGAAAAAAGAAACATTCCGGATTCGAGGTAAGTGTTGTAAAAAGACAACCCTTAAAAAAATAAATGCCCTGTAGATAGGATAGAACTCATGGTCAAACATCTTGTATGCGCTATGTATCATACTGCAATTTTAAGATTCTGCATGTACTCTCGATGTATCTGTAAAATTGGCAAAACGTTGTTATTCTCAATTAACGAAAAAAGGGGGAACCAGAAGGTTCCCCCTTTAAGGGTTTAATGGATGGTCAACAAAAAATTATCCCCAGCCCGGGTCACTTCCGGTATCCGTACCAAAGTAGGTATAATAATATTCGCTGTCTTTGGCGACATACGGGCAGCGGTCTGCGTCGTCTCCGACTATAACGATGGCGCCGTTACCGGATGTGGTTATGGTCGTTGAGCTCGGATTGTTCAAAATCAGCTCTTCCGAACTCGTTAACTGAGCCAGGCTGGGTATGGCAGTGTGATCCGGATCCGCAAAATAACTGGAAAGCGCGGCTAGAACATTTTGGGCATCTGTTTCGGATTTGGCGCAGTAAGCTTTGTCACGGTACCGCAAAAAGTTCGGAATCGCGATGGCCGCCAGAATGCCGATGATGGCAATAACGATCATCAGCTCGATGAGTGTAAAACCTTTTGAATTCCTGTTGTTTAGCTTTTGTAACATGTCAAAACCTCCTTTAGACGATTTTGATATTGTATTTTTTTCTTCTTTAATTCGCTTTAATAATTTGTTTTGCAGCGTCTGACGATTCGGTTCCCACCCCCTTTTAGAATGATCAAAAATTTTCGCCGTATTTAGTTAGCAAAATTTGTACCACGATCGAATTAATTCATAAAAATATATATATACTTGTTATTATGATAAATATTTCACTAACTGCAAAATTAACGTGCTGATCTAACCTGTCAATTTTTGCTCATTTATAAAGTCCGTTGACAAAATTTGTCAGGTACGTCTGGCATCGACTGACCACCCGAATGAACCCGCAGAGCATCTGCCATCATCCTCGCGCAGTTTGCGCGCTGGCGGCGCATTCATTTTTACCCAGATCCATTATCTCCTGTTCTTCCGCGTC
>JAQYWI010000305.1 GCA_030145015.1 Desulfobacterales bacterium | reverse complement strand
GGGTATCGTTTCGGAATATTACCACCGCTTTATTATGAGACCAGGCAATTCCTGCTTCTACCATTGCCCCTTCGTCTGGTACCCGTCCGTTCATGTTAACAACCAGCCCATCGCTATCCACGATCTCAAACACGTCCAAGGCAAAAATGGCCATACTTAATATTTTCGTAGCGTTCTCCACTTTGACGTCTCGATCTATGAGCACTGGCAGTAGCTTGGCAAATTCGAGCCCATCTCTCTGAGGCAAGAAAACGGAATATCCAGCTTTCTCCAAGACAGAGGCAATTTCTTCCATCTCTTCTTGTTCCTTCGGATTAAAGAGAGGACCCGCACAGTATATTTTTTTGGCTTTTCCTTCCATGTTATTCCCTTCTTGAATTCCCACAGATTGTTTTGAAACCGGCCGATTGTTGGTATAATACTGAAACCGCGAGTTACAAGCAATGGAATTTCTCAGAATAGGTCCCCGTTTCCATGCCCTTTCAAAAGAATTTATCTCAACCACGACACTTGGAATTCACACATACTTAGCCCTTTTTCCATGTCGATATATTATCAATCTACGCTGCTGATCTGTTTAGCGCTTTTAATGGTCAAAAAAGCGCCGATTAGAAATATTACTCCTAATGGAATAATCATAAAAGCGGCATAATTTTTAGACTTCACAAATAATAATATACTCAATAATAGACTGATGAAGCCCATGAGGCCATATATCAGAGCCATTCGCTTATATGCTTTACCGGTTTTTTGATATGCTTTCATACCCCTGGTTAAGAGTTCGTTTATAGCTTTCACTTCCTCTTCACAATTAGTATTACATGCAAGCCCATTTCCGGTATCAACTGCACATTCTTTACAAAGTCCTTTATGGCAACTTTTACAAATCCCAACGGCGGGATACTCAGGATGATTATAACAATTCATTTATTTCTCCAGTTCATAATCTTTGTCTTACTAAGCTCTTCTATTCCCATTTTCCCTGCCCTTTCGAAAGAGTTCTTATCCTGAAAAGAGCCTGCCACCCCAACTTGAGGTCGCAATTTGCGACCTCAAAACCTTAGTCTCGTCATCGTTCAATTGAAACATGAAATCCAATGGGAACCGGTCAATATTGCGCTGAACTTGCTCATTAAGGCGCTTGGTGGTTACTCCATACATAGCAGCCAGGTCTTTATCAAGCATCACCTTCTGTTTGCGAACCAGGTATATACACTGTTGGATTCGCTCAATCGGGATTATCGATGTTGCCTTTTTCGCCACTTTTGCTCCTTAAACCCTTTTTTCATAATCGAGTTTTCTCCCCTCCGTTCCTGCTATGAATCATAAGCGAATTCGCAAAACCACACGATAAAGCCATATCATTCCCCTGTCAACACCTTTTTTAGCGGTTATTTTGTCCAACTGCGGCGTTACTTGCCTTGTCCCTAATCCTCGACGTATTTCAATACGCCTCCGGTATAGGGAAAGGCAAAAGCCTTGCATTTGGGACAAAATTCCTCGCTAAAAAAAAGGGAGAAATACTAATAATTTCTGCGCAAATAAAAGATGGGAAATATCCAGATAACACCAAACACGCTTGCACTATCTTGCTATTGGCGAAAAAAATAAAAAAATTTATCTCCTTTTGCTGCAAGCACTTAGCGATTTTAGCGGTCAAAAAAATCACGAATTTTCGCATCAAACCTGCAAGTTTGTGCAAAGGGTGGGGGGACAAGTAATTTTAGATTGTAGATTTGAGATTGAAAATTGGAGTTGAGAAGTGCCTTCAGGCACGAAGATTCAAAAGTAGAAAGGAAGAAGGAAATGAAGAAAAGAGGACAGAAGAAAGATACTGGATGCTTGATGCTGGATACTGGATGCTCAATGCAAAGGCATTGCTGTGAAGATTGTGTATATTCGGTTGGGGTAAAAGGCGGGTCGGCTGTGATTCTGGCTTGTCGTAACAAGGCGGATTTTGTCGGCCGAAGCTGTATCGTTGGGCCGGACGAGGACGGCTGCGTGAATTTTACGAAAGACAAAGAGATCCTCGCACCCGAGCTTGTGGAGGCCCTGGCCGAGGGTGCAAAGCTGATACCTTTGACGCAGGACAAGTTCGCGATTGTGGATGCCGACGATTATGACCGGCTAAACCAATATAAATGGTATGCAAGCCGCAATGAAAACGGCGACTATTATGCCAAAAGAATGGAACGTGGCACACGCCGGCAAATCATAATGCACCGTGTGATTACTGAGGCCCCGCCTGGTCTGTTAGTGGACCACAGAAATCATAACGGACTGGACAACCGAAGGAGCAACTTACGCATATGCACAAAGGGCGAGAACAACCGCAATCAACTTCCCCGTGGTGGTACTTCACAATATAAAGGGGTTAGCTGGAGCAAATCCCATAAGAAATATGCGGCGACGATCAGATGTAACAAACAACGGTTCCACCTCGGCTGGTTCGATGACGAGGTCGAGGCGGCCAAGGCCTATGACAAAAAGGCAAAAGAACTATTTGGAGAGTTTGCATACCTCAATTTCCCCAATGCCTGACGGGGTGGCGTTTTGTTTCGCCCCGTTGGGGCTTTTTGTTTTTGGGGATGATCCGGCACCCAGGGCTGCGCTTCGCTTACCCTGGGCTATATTATTTCGCCCCCTTGGGGCTTGTATGGAAGCGCTTCGCGGGACTTTTTAGTATCCAGTATCGGGTATCCAAGAGGAACTGTGAGAAAGCAATTCGTGAAGTGGCCCGGGCGCTTGCGCTTAGGGGTCTGGGTCCCGGGTCAAGCCCGGGATGACAGAATAAAAATGATAATTTTCTCAATCTGCGAAATCAAATTGACAGCGAAAAGGCGGCGGGAGTTTATAAGAGGTCATAATCGCCAATTATACACCTGGCACAAGCTTTGCTTATATAGAAAGGTTAATATGGCTTTGGTGGCGAGCGTGATGGGAGAAGAGTGTTTTGAGAACACCAAAGACTAATGTTGACGATGAGCTCACAAAAGAGGGGAAGGTGTTTCGTGCGAGTCGGGCTTAATGGGTTGTAAATGACGGCGTACGGGAATTTGAGCCATTAAGTCCGGCTTAAAATCGGCACGGTGTGGCCGTGATTATTATAAAGGAAGTTGAGAGTGAACAACTCATCTTCCCCACGGCTGGGCTTGAAGTTGAGATTAAGGGCAACAGCAAGCCCGGCTGAAAATGACCAGGGCTTTGAAACCGCTTTGATGAAGATAGATAACATATAGTAACAGCTTTCTCCTTCTTGCCGGGTTTGTGCGAGATGCGGCAGACCCGGCATAGAAAAGTATGCACGTTTCAACTAAGGCTGAACGATGTATTGACTTTAAGACGAGTTTTTTTCTCTGGGACACGCGTGATGAAATATAACGGAGTTGCAATCTTGTTTTTCCATGCGGGCGAAAAAATTGGATTCACAGCCGAAAGGGTGAAAAATGATTGCGCCCATAGACAAATTACGACAGGTACGTTTCGTTGTTGATGTTGATACTCAAAAACACTTTTTCTTAAATAGCAGCAAAGTCTGCGTTCAAAACCATCGTCGGGTTTTGACAAATATCCTCAGGGTAATACACTGGGCACATTTGAAAAATATCCACATGATTTCCACCGTTCAGATTCTGGGGCGTTACTACAACCTTTTGATTAACGGCAGCGAGGGACAAAAAAAGCTCCGCCATACGCTATGGAGAAGGTACATTAGTTTCGATGCTACCGACTGTACCGATTTACTTCCGGAGATATTTGAAGAATATGAGCAGGTCATATTTTGTAAACGATGTTTTGACCCGTTCGCCGAGCCGCGAGCCGATAGAATGCTCAGCGAATTTGCGGCTGATGAGTTCATCTTAATCGGCGCAGCAACCGAAGGGGCGGTAAAAGCCACTGCGCTGGGTTTGTTGGCCAGGCACAAAAAGGTGACTGTGTTGATAGATGCAACCGGCTCATATAACAAAAGGGTGGGAGAAATAACACTCCGATTGTTGCGAGAAAGGGGGGCTAAACTCGCTAATACGGAGAGTCTCTTGGCGTCATCGTCTTTCCAACAATGGGAGCGTGCGATTTTGGCCGGTGCTAAAGGCAAATTGTAACATATCAGATTTGCCGGATGGATCGGCGGAAATCTTCAAATATCCAATTGTCAAAATACCCCAATTAAACCGTATTTTAATATATATCTTCGCTGCTTGATCGCCCTTTTTGGCTCAAGAACCTGATATTGCCGGTCGGGGTATTGAATTTGCCCTTCCTTATTACGACATTTTTCTTGAAAAACAGTTGCCTGAAGGTATAATTGTATTGTTATCGAGAAATATTGTGTGAATGATATGAAAAACACACGAAAAAAGGGACAAGAGGCCAAAAAACATGTCATAGAGGAGCTACGACCAACAAAGAATCCGCAACGGGCCTCTGCCATCGAGCGGCTACGTAGCCACGAGCAACAGTTGAAGGCCGCCAACGAGCAGTTGCAGGCACATGAGCAACAACTCACCGCTGCCAATCAGCAACTGCAAGCGCGGGAGCAACAGCTCAGAGCCGCTAATCAGCAGTTGCAGGCACATGAACAACAGCTCATGGCCGCAAATCAGCAGCTTGAAGCGCGTGAGCAACAGTTGAGGGCCGCTAACCAGCAGTTGCAGGCCCACGAGCAGCAACTCATGGCAGCTAATCAGCAACTCGAAGCACGCGAGCAGCAGTTAAGAACTACCAATCAGAAATTGCGAACGTTGATAGATAATCTGCCCGATTTGATTTATATCAAGGACGCTCAAAGCCGGTTTACCGCCTGCAACTGGGCGGTTGCCGAGTGTATGGGGGCCGGAACATCCGACGAGCTTATCGGCAAGACGGACTTCGACTTTTACCCTGAAGAGCTGGCATCGGTGTACTATGCCGATGA
>JAQYWI010000304.1 GCA_030145015.1 Desulfobacterales bacterium | reverse complement strand
ATTAAGAAACGTATAAACGCTGACAGGACCGATCCCGGATTCTCGGCCCAAACCTGAAACATTCACAAAAATATGTCATCCATGTATAAAAAAGTGGGTTTGGCTTCGCTGATTATGATGGCTTCGGTTTTTTTAAGCCGTCTTACCGGTCTTATCCGGGAGCAGGTCATTGCCTATATCGGCGGAATCAGCGGGGGGGTCGATGCCTATCAGGTGGCCTTTATCATCCCCGAAATTCTGAATCACATCGTTGCCAGCGGGTTCCTTTCGGTTACGTTTATCCCGATTTTTTCTCACTATCTGGTACGAAACAAGGAAGAGGAAGGCTGGCGGGTCTTTTCACTCATTTTCACCGGCTTTGGCAGCGTACTTTTGCTATTGATTACCATTGCCTGCGTTTTTGCCCGGGGGTTGGTCGAGATTCTGGCTCCGGGGCTTGATGATCCCGTATTAATCGAACGCGCCGTCAGGATGACACGGATTATAATCCCGGCCCAGTTTTTCTTTTTTTCCGGCGGGATGTTTATGGCCGTTCAGTTTGCCAAGGAGAAATTTTTCATCCCGGCCCTGTCTCCTCTTTTATATAATCTGGGAATTATTTGCGGAGGGCTACTGCTGGGTACGCGAATGGGCATGGAAGGGTTTTCCTGGGGAGTTCTGGGCGGCGCCTTTATCGGAAATTTCATGGTTCAGCTCTGGGGTGCAAAAAAAGTCGGGATGCGGTTCACAATGGCTTTGGATTTCAGACACCCGGATCTATGGCTCTATGTTCGGGTCACGCTTCCCTTGATGATCGGCTTGACCATGAGCTTTTCAACGGAATTTTTATTTCGGTTTTTCGGTTCGTACTTGCCGCGAGGCAGCATTGCCGGTCTTAATTACGGCTTAAGGACCATGTTTATCCTCGTGGGCTTTTTCGGCCAGGCCGTGGGCATGGCGTCGTTTCCGTTTATGGCGCGTCTGGCGGCAGAGAATAAAATACAAGAAATGAACCGGCTGTTGAACGATACCCTGCGATATCTGGCGCTGGTGGTTCCGTTTTCCGTTCTGATTATCGCGCTCAGACAGGAAATCGTTGTGATCTTGTTTCAGCGGGGCCGGTTTGATGCCGCCGCAACGGCCTTAACGTCCCAGGTGCTGGTGTTTTTGATGATCGGAGCGTTCGCCTTTGCCGCCCAGACCATTGTGGTTCGGGGATATTACGCCGTGCAGAACACGCTTTTCCCCGCGGTGTACGGAACCGTGGCCGTGGTCCTGAGTATTCCCGTTTACATGGCCGGAATGCTGAAGATGGGCGCCACAGGGGTGGCCCTGGCCATATCCCTTTCAGCCATTTTTCAAGTGGCCTTGTTATACGTTTTTTGGAACAAAAAGAGTGAAAACACGGATTGTTACCGGGTGTATCGGTTTTATCTGTGGACGATCCTGTTGAGCATACCCTTGGGCCTGTTTCTGGAATTTTTCAAGACAACCCTCCTATGGGGCTTTGATTCCACCACGTTTGCAGGAGGTCTCGCGGTTTCAATTTTGACCGCGCTGGTATTTGTGGTCATGGTGTTATCGGCCGGATACGTGCTGGGCATAACGGAGATAAAGGCGTTAGTGAGCCGTATTTTTACAAAGATTAAAAAATAATTCCGGGCCTCTTGAACGTTTAACCCAAAAACAAACCATTTTTGTTAAAAACGTCAGATTTTTTTCTAAAACTTTGGGGGGTCAAAATTCATTTCTCCCAACGGGTCAATCTTAGAGTATCATTTAAATAAAACTCCTGTCCGTTTTTCATGTGGCAGATGAAAAATGATCGGGGGGCTGGGCATATGGCGCGGGAAAATCCACCCCCAACCCGGCAAGGGCCTCTTTGCCCCTTACCGTCAGATCGGTGATGAATCGGAACTGATCCCGGGGATCCACCGGATATGCCTTTAACCGGTATTGCGTTGCCCATGATTTTTCCGAAGCCACGACGTTTATGGGTTTTAGCACCTGCAAATATGAACTGGTCAATGCGGTATCCAGCAGCGCTTCAATCACGGCTTTTGGATTATGGCGAGGATGCAGATAAAAATCCGCCGCGCACTGTAGATTGCGGCTGCCATCGTTGGCATTGAATATTTTTTTGTCCCAAAGTTTCAAGTGGGGAATTACCACCACCGTATCATCCGGGGTGATAATTTCAAAGGATCTCATGCCGATGGACTTGACTTCGCCGTAAGCGCCCTCCACCGATACCCAATCCCCAAGCCGGTAGGGAATTTCATAGAGCGTTACAATACCGGCGATGAGGCTGCTGGCGTAATCTTTAAAGGCGAAGCCCAGGGCCAGGCCAAGAGCGCCCAGCAGGGCAAAAAGATTTTTGATGGTGGGTTCAATGATGCTGGAGATGATCATCCACACGGCGACCACGATGATCATCAGCCGCAAAAATGGCACCGAGGCAAGAACATATAACCGGTGACGTCCGGAGAACCTCTCGGCTAACCATGGCAATATTCGCTGGGACAGGGTGATCAGCAGCAACGCCGCCACAACAACGATCATCACCTTGCTGATAACCATCTGATTCAGATTATGTAATATTTGCATAAGGCCCTGATCCTTTAAAACTGGTCGGTTAGATATCCCTCTCCATTCAGATACTGTCTTACGATGGGATATCCGGCCGGCGATACGTTCCACAGGCCTTGATGTTCTTCTATCAGGCCCGCATCTTTGAGCACCAGTGCCGTCCTTGTGATCACATTGGGAGAAAACGGTAAAATTTCCGCTAATACCGCTTGGGAAAGGCCGTTGTGAAGCAGCAGGCTGTGCAATAGAATCGACGATTCGGGGCTGATAGGGGAAGGCAGGGCCGGGTGATTCAATTTATCCCATGGCAAAACCCATATGGTGGTTTTCATGTCCGATGGTGTTTGTGAAAGCGATGTGTCGGCCATTGTTTTGTCCGGTTCCATTCTCAAGGCCTTTCGCCATAAGCAAAGGGCGATACCCGGAATACCGCGACTGTGGGCGGACAGTTGATCAATGAAGGCGCTGACTTGGGTGCCCGTCGTGTCAGGTCCGGCAGGCTCGGGTTCAATGGGAATTACAGGCTTACCGTTATCTGTCTGACGAAAAAGGATTGGTTTTTGAAACCGGCTTGACGCCAGTTGATACAACCACCAGGACAATCTGTTGTCGTCAAATGCTTGCGCCACCAATGCATCCGGAAGCCGACCCGGCAGGACATGTTTCAAGTAGGCCAGGGCCCAGCTGTCACATCCGATAATGCCGTTACCCATGGCTCCGGTGTTGATTTTCTCGAACAGTTGACGCACAAGGGCCAGACCATGAACGTGACGCAAGTAGCACCTTTCCAGCGCCGGAACCACCCAGGGGGTATCGTTATTTTCCATTTGTTTTAACCAGTTATGATCCTGTGAAAGGATCTGCTCGGCGCTGGGTGCGGTAATCAGCGGCCACTTGAGCTCCCCGGCCAAAACGGTCAGGATCTCTTGGTTGCCGCCTTGGGGAAGGCCCACCACCAGAAACGTGGGTTTTTCATTAGGCGTTGTCCCGATCCTTTGATCCAGGGCGGTCTTCAAATATCCGGCCGGCAATTGCCAGTCAAGATGTGGTGCCAAATTTTCAAGGACTGCATCGGGAATGTGCTGAAGGTCGGATTCGGGTTTTTGCGGATCTCCGGGCTTTTTTTTGGCGACCCGGAATCTTTGCCACAAGCCTCTGATACCGCCTTTGATGGATCGGGACATGGTTGTCTGAGGCACGGCATAGTCTGACAGGGGAACATAGCGCCAAAGTTGTAGCTTTTTCTCAATTTGTTCCATTGGCCATACCATATGCAGGTTATGAATGATTTCCATCCGTCTTATGAATCTTCACGTCAAGCTCGGGTGTGGCCGTTATCTCGAAAGTTGCCGAACCCAATTTGATCCGTCCTTGCGTTTCATCGATTCGGGTGAGTAAACGCTCACAGATTATATCCTTGGTGGTTCGCCGCTTCTTATAGTCCACAATGTATCTAAGGGTGTATTCAACCCAGTTGTCGTTGGTGAACATGGTGACAACCGATGCCACGTTTAGATCCTCTATCATGTATTTATCGGTCATCTGGTGCCAGATGGCCCTGGATCCCGCGGCGTATTCACCGGTTATTTCTTCAAGAATACTTACAAATATCTTGCGTGCAAGCGCATAATCGCTTCCATAGCGGACCGGGATCATAATTTCATCCCACAGAAAGGGAAAATCGGAAGAGTAATTAAAAACGGGTTCTTTGAAAATAAAGCTATTGGCAACCCGGACAATCCGTCCATTGTAGAGGTCACCGTTAATCCAGCCGCCACACTCCATAAGGGTGGTTCTCAACATTCCAATATCAATGACATCGCCCTTGATACCGCCAAGCTGCACGCGATCGCCGACCTTGTAAAATCGACCGAAAGACATGGCAACCCATCCGGCAAGACTGGCAATGACCTCCTGGAGGGCAAATGCGATACCGGCTCCGGCCACGCCAAAAGCCACCGTTAAACCGGATAATTTTTCACTGTAAATAATGGATATCAGAAACGTGGCCAGTATAAAGCCCAAAATGCCAATGATTTTTTTCAATCGATACCGCCGCTCGGTATTCTGCACATACCGGGCTAAAATCCGTTGAGCAAAACGCACCGCGGCCAGGGTGAATAAAATCGCCGCTATGGTAAACACGATTTTGCCCACAGTCGGGTCAAAAAGCCATTTTTTCAGAATATCTTCCATCAACTGCTCCTATAAGATTAATTCCAGATTAAATTTCGAAAAAACTTAACCCTTTTGAAGCGCGCAGGTGTCAGCGTTTTTGTTTTTGAAACGCCCGGCGTTCAGCGCTGAGCTCGGCCAGCAGCTGTGTCAAGGTCCAGGTTTCCGAGGTG
>JAQYWI010000303.1 GCA_030145015.1 Desulfobacterales bacterium | reverse complement strand
GTCGTTGTTGGAACGATGAACTACCAGTCCATGAGGTCTGTGTAGATGGATTTTGGATGGGAAAGTTTGAGGTCACTTTTGATCAGTATGACCGGTTCTGTGAAGAGACTGATCGTAAAAAGCCCGCGGATGAAGATGGATGGGGCCGTGGCCCCCAACCGGTGACTAACATGACCTGGAATGATGCTGTGGCCTTTGCTAAATGGTTGTCGGGCAAAACGGGTAAGCATTTCCGATTGCCAACAGAAGCGGAATGGGAGTATGCGTGTAGGAGCGGCGGCAAACCTGAGATGTATGCTGGTGGGAGTGATGTAGATCGCCTTGCATGGTATCGTCAAAATAGCGACCTTAGGGCTCATCCTGTCGGCACTAAGGAACCAAACGGTCTCGGTCTTTATGATATGTCCGGCAATGTAAACGAATGGTGCGAAGACTTATATTCGCCAGATGCCTATAAGGTTCATAGTCTCAATAATCCCAAATATAGCAGCTCGGGCGATGAGCGAGTGATGAGAAGAGGCAACTTTATGGATCCTTCGAGAAGAGTCCGTTGCAGCACTCGAGATAAGGCATCCCCCGCTATTTGGCATTATGCTATCGGTTTCCGCCTTGTGAGAACAAAGTGATTTGAGCTTCTTTCATCACAAATTTTAAGGGTTCAAAATAGTGTGATATCTCCAACATCCATTTATCTACAACCGCTCTAATAAAATCTAGTATACTCGTTTTATATTGCAACCCATCAGATTGTCAGGTGGGATCCTGTCTGAAATTTTATCACTCATCAATTAGATCTTCTGCCCCCTGGGTCCGCACGTAGATACCATGGTCAAACACATCTTTCAAATCCATGCTTCACCGTTGAAACTTTGTTTAAGTCCACATGAAGGCAGGAGTAACCATGCGTTTTTGCGAGCTTCCCGGTATGATTTTTTCTGTCATTGCCTAATCTCCTTCCTTTGGGAAAACCTGCCGCATGGCTAATAGAAAATAAACGATATGCTTTTATTTTTTATTTCGGCAAAATGGCTTCGGTCGGTTGTGTGAATCTCCGTGCAACCGGCAAGCATGAATGTGGATAGAATGATAGAATCAATATACGGTATGCCCCGGCCTGCTTTTAAGGAAGCGGCTTTTTCAACTATTGGCCGATCCACAGGCATTACACGGGCCGATTTATCGATGTTATCCACCAGTTCCTTACCCTTGTCCGGTTGCCCTATCCGAAAAGAGATATACAGCAATTCACCTATTGTCAGCATGGAGATAACCGGCAACGTATCGCTATCGACCAAAGAAGCCCAGAATTCAATGGGTTTTGAGTCACCCTTCATCAATCCAACAAAAAAACCGATGTCTCTACCATCGATCGTTCTCCCGGTCATGCCGCCATTCATCGATCGCTTCAGCAAACTGATCCGATTTGCCCAAACCCTTGGCAATTTATACAACCTTTTGGGCTGCCTTTTTTCTTGATGCTTTGTACCCGGTCTGCAATGCCAGTAACGAGGCATCCAGCATTTTTTTGCGGCGGCCGAATTTTTTTCTCAAAACCTTTTTAATATCGGTCAATGAGCAAAACAGATTTCGCCGGTCCCCGGCCCTGCCCAAAGCAAACCCCAGCACAATCAGGTTGGCCGACTTGGGATTGGAAATTTTTTGAGCGAGTTGGTCCGCATCAATAGCACTTGCGGCTATTTTTTTCTCAACTTTTAAATCATTCTCGCTGTTTATTACCGCCCAGCCTCCCGTTTTTAGGAAGGAGCCATGCTGGGCCATATTTTCGTCCTTCAAAACCAGCAACCCGTCGGCCTTAAACGGTCGGATCAAGGGGCTTGAAAAATTGCCGACCTTTAAATGCGACACCACCGTTCCACCGCGCTGGGCCATGCCGTGGGTTTCCGAAGTAAAAACCGGCAAGCCTTTATTGATGGCTGCTTCTGCCAGCAGGCCTGTAATAAACAGGACCCCCTGCCCTCCCACGCCACTGATAAGGATTTGCTGTTTAATTGTCTTATGCATCGCTCCCTCGTTGCTGTTATACCCTTATTGGAAAACACGAATTTTATTCTTTTGCTACGATCGCCCCTTTGGGGCAGACATTGAGACACACGCCGCATGAGGTGCAGAGGATGGGATCAATGCTAACGTGTTTTGCTTCCTTATCGTCATGATAGATAAGGGCCGGACATTCAAAATGCTTGATACAATATCCACAACCGTCGCATTTTTCATTAATATCTACCGGTATGGTTTCACCGGATCCGCCTTGGCGCGCCCGGTGAATAACACATGGATACCTTGAAATAATGACAGCCGGTCCTCTTTTGCGACTGTATTTTACGGCTTCCTTGACAAGGGGGATAAATTTTTCGAGCTCGTAAGGATTTCCTTCGCGGATGAATTTAACACCGCATCCTTGAACCAGTGACTCTATATCAACGGTATCGGTAGGCTCGCCGCAGGCCCCATGTCCCGTCGCCGGAGTGGGTTGATTGCCGGTCATCGCCGTTGTGCGGTTATCAAGGATGACCAGCACAAAACCGACTTTTTGGACCACCGCATCGATGAGGGCCGGCACACCTGCGTGGAAAAAGGTTGAATCACCGATAGTCGCCACTATATCCGGTCGTTTTTCTTCATTTTTATATGCATGATAAAATCCGGAAGCCTGACTGATGGCAGCGCCCATACAAAGCACCGTGTCAACGGCCCCGAGATTGAGACCCAGGGTATAGCAACCGATATCACTGGTGTAGATAGCCCTGGGAGCGGCCTTCTTGATGGCAAAAAAACTGGCCCGGTGCGGGCATCCCGGACACAGCGTCGGGCGCCTGCCCGGAGCAGATTTTATGGAAAGCGCCTCGGATTTGAGTCCTGCAAAATTACTGACGATTTCTTCAATTTTTTCAGGGCTGAGTTCGCCGACCTTTGGGACCGTGTTGGACAATTTGCCTTTGACGCGATAGCGGTCGGCCAACTGCATTTCAATAACACCCATGGTCTCTTCGATTACCAACACCTCCTCATAGGTGTCGATAATATGTGCAATAAATTTGCGATGCAGCGGAAAAGGTTGGATTACCTGATAAAAAGGCATTTTTGATCGGATTTTCAATTCTTTCAAAATATCCTTGGTATGGGCGGCGGCGACACCCGAGGCGATAATCGCCTTGGTGGATTTTGCTTTAGGATTGAGTTTTTTGGGGGCTGTCGGTCTGTAGTCCGCAATGGCGGAAAGTTTTTCTTCCAGCTCTTTGTGTAATTGCAGTCGAAATTTGGGTGTTGCCGCCCAACGGGCCGGATTTTTTTCAAATTTCACTTCGCGTTTATTTTTGGGGATGGATCCCAGCGTGATATCCTGTCTGGAGTGACACACCCGGGTGGTGGGGCGCACCATCACAGGCGTTTTAAAAGATTCGGATATTTTATAGGCAACTGCTATCAGATCTTTGGCCTGACGGGGTGAATCCGGATCCAGCACCGGTATTTTGGCAAACATGGCCATCAAGCGGCTGTCCTGTTCGGTCTGTGAAGAGTGGGGGCCGGGATCATCGGCGCTGATCAAAACAAATCCACCCTTTACCCCCATATAGGCTGCACTCATCAATGGATCCGAAGCCACATTCAAACCAACCTGTTTCATGCTGACCGCGGCCCGCAAACCGGTCTGACACCCGGCATAAGCAATCTCAAAGGCAACTTTTTCGTTAACCGCCCATTGGGTGTGCATACTAAGCGACGCTTCTTTTTGAAAATAGGCCACAGCTGCCAGGATCTCGGAAGCCGGTGTCCCCGGATACGAGGTTGCAATGCTGCAACCGCTTTCGATCAAGCCGCGCGCGATCGCCTCATTTCCCAGTAATAATCGTCTTTTGCTTTTACTCACTGATCTAATTCCTCTTCCGTATCACCACGATTAGTTTCAATATTAATTTCGCAGAAACAAATTAAAAATCAAGAATCGTTGACTATTTACACCTGATAATTACGCTTCAGCCCGGTTTAGCCCCTCGTCAAACCCGCAACGTGTAACCCGCAACGCGTAACCCGAAACACGCAACCCGCAACTCGCAACCCGCAACGCGTAACCCGAAACCCGCAACACGTTACAGCTCAAATGCAGCAACACTGATAATTAACGGCAAATCTCTCATTTTATCGATAACATCTTCCGGAATGGGTGTGTCGGTCCGCAGAAATATCATGGTTTTGTCACTGTCCTCTTCCAGGCCCACACGCATGCGGCTGATATTGATAACATGATCGCCCAGAAGGGTTCCGATACTTCCAATTGCACCGGGTTTGTCATGATTATGGATTAATATAAAGCGATTGACCGGCTCCAATTCGAGCCGGAAATTGTTGATATTCACCACCCGTGGATTTTTTCGGCCGAATATCGTCCCGGCGACCTTATTTTTACCTTTATCGGAAACGGCTGTGACGGTTATCAAATTAAGGTATTCCTCGGACTCGGCAATTTTGGTTTCCGTTATTTTTATACCCCTTTCTTTCGCCAGAACATGGGCGTTGACAAAGTTGACATCGTCTTTGATCATGGGCGTCATGAGGCCTTTTAAAACTGCCGTTGTGACCGGAGAAAGATCCAGATCGTAGAAATCACCCGTATATTCGATCAGGATTTCCTTAATCGGCCCCTGGGAAAGCTGTGTCAACAAACAGCCCATCCGATCGGCGAGGGTTAAATAAGGGCTGAGTTTTTCAAGCAGATCACCACTGACCGCAGAAACATTGACTGCATTAATAACCGTTTTGTTTTTAAGATAGGCAATGACTTGCTCCGCTACCATAACGGCCACATTGGTTTGGGCTTCCAGAGTCGAGGCACCCAGATGCGGCGTGCAAATCACCCGATCAATTTCAAAAAGCGGGCACACGCCGGGAGGTTCGCTCTCAAAGACA
>JAQYWI010000302.1 GCA_030145015.1 Desulfobacterales bacterium | reverse complement strand
CTGAAATTGTAGTAAACCAACACCACCAAAACCAGAATCAACGAAAGCAGAAATAAAGATACCTGGCGACGAACGTTTTCTTTTTTGCGTTCTGTCCGAAAGGGAAGCAGATTAATGCGTATCATTTGTCATTCACTCTTCTTATTGCCAGCCCTGCAGTGATGGCAGCCTGGGGGGAAATTTGTTTTATAAACTCCGGATCAAATTGATCATCATCAACATACAGGTTTTTAAACGGATTGATGGTTTCAACTTCGGCGGATGCTTCGACGGCCAACAAGTCACGAAAGTCAGCCACATTCGCCCCGCCGCCGCTTAAAATGATGCGTTTAATTTGATCATCCGGATAAGTGGAGTAAAAGAAATCAAGTGCGCGCCGAATTTCCGTGCACCAGTCGGCAACGACGGATGAAGTGATTCCTTTTAAATCGTCTGCCGATAAGCGATTGGAATCAGCGCCGAATTTTAATTGTTCCGCTTCGTCATAGGAGCAGTCAATTAATGAGATGACTTTTTGATTGATCTGCATGCAGCCAAGGGAAACGTCGCGCATGAACACCGAATTGTTGCCTTTGAGAATATTTAATGAGGTCTTGCTGGCACCGATATCTATTAGGGCAATATTAACATCACCGGTGTCGTAATTGGCTTCAAAAATATTTTGCAGGGCGAAGGCCTCGACATCAACGATACAAGGATTGAGCCCGGCCAAATTCGCCAGGTTCACATAATCGTTGACCATTTCCTTTTTGGCAGCTACCAGAAACACATTCATTTGATTTGGATTGGTTTCATTCTCACCCAGAATCTGAAAATCAAGATTGACATCACTGATATCAAAGGGAATGTATTGCTCCGCTTCGAAATGAATGGTTTCTTGAAGTTGCGCTTCGTCCATGGTTTGTACGGCAATTTTTTTGACGATTACCGAGTAACCACCGATGGATATGGCCACGTTGCGTTCTTTGATGTTGTAAGCCTTGAAGAGTTGGCGAATGGATTCGGCTAAGCTCTCCGGATCATTGATGGTACCGTCTTCAATGGCTCCGTGGGGGATTTCAGTAATGCCGAATCGTTTTAGCTCGCGGCCACGTTTGGATTCGGAAATTTCGGCCGCTTTTATCGACCGGGATCCAATGTCGAGTCCAACCAGGGTGTCTTTTTTGCTAAATACCATAAGATGTTCTCAGTCCTTAAAGATTTTATCTTTTTCTGTTAGTTTCAGACCCAATGCCAAAAGAATTTTGCGTTTGGTTTCCATCCGGCACGACATGCCTTTTTCGATCCGGGCAATCGTAATTGGGGAAACACGCGCTTCTCTGGCGAGTTCGGCTTTGCTCATTAATAGAGACTCTCTGGCTTCTTTAACATAATTGTTGCTGGCCATGGATCAGGATTTCCCTTTGTAAAAGATACTGTTTTCAATTACGACGAGAATTAATTAAATTTAATTCAATTATAAATTGATACTAATTATCTAATTATCTACATAAAATGGCCCCAGAGTCAAGATAATTATATATCAATTACATATAATTACAATCACTTACTTTATATTGTGGTATAATTAATTCTAATTACTATATCTTGTAGGAAAACCCCTCAACGATGGTGTGAATGTGTCAACTACTTGATAATTGTTCCTTGAAATTCATTTTTATCCGGCATCCCTCCTTTTTATGTCCCTACGCAGGCTTTTTTTGCATGATTAAAACCCGACTTGCCGTCGAACCATACTTTTATTCAAGTTGAAGTCTCGAGTTGTTGAGGAAGTAATGCAAATTTTGCGCCAATACATATAGATAAATAGGCCAATCGCGATAATATTAAAAATAATAATAAATACAGTATATTAAAGATAATTTTGCTGCAGGTGTCATGATTAAAATTCAGATGATATGCATCATTTGCCTTTTACTGGGCAAATAATTGCACATAAAGCGTCAAATTATTGAAAGAATCGGAGAAATAATTTCTAAAACTTAAGTGAAAAAAGCTTTAACTTGACTTTAAAACCTAGTATTCTTATATGCTATGAGAATATAAGAATAACTATTGATTTTATTGTAATTTTGAACAATGGCACCCAGGCTACCCGAAGAAAGAATCAAACCGTTTCGACTCGTCAAATATTTTGCGTTCACCGGACTAATTGTCATTTTTCTGGTGACCATTATCCTTTCGGTGCTCAATACGCATTGGGTCAAGTCCATGCAACGCAAAAAGAGTGAGGACTATGCCCGCGTAATGATTGAAAATCTGAATCATCAGGTTTTTTTACAATTTATTATTCCCGTCGTTATGAGGGACGGTAAAATTCAGCTTAGCAAACGGGAACACTTTGAACGCCTGGATAAGGTTGTGCGCAGCGCGATGCATAGCTTCAAGGTTGAAACCGTCAACATTTACAGCATGGACAACAAGGTTTCGTATAGTTTGGATCAGATTATGATCGGCCGCCAAAATTACGGCGGCACCGGCTATTTGCAGGCCCGGATGGGCAAATGGAATTCTAGGCTGGCTCAACGGGGTAATTTTTTACAGATTCTGCTCGGCTTTCCAAAAGAAGTTCAACTGATTACATTTGCGCCGTTACGCCAGGAATCCAAAGTAGGAAAAATATCGGGTGGGGTCCTTGGTGTTTTCGAAATTGTGCAGGATCTGTCCGAAGATTATAAGGTTATTTTTGGGATCCAAATTTTAGTTGTTATCACCTGCACCGTGCTGATGGGGGCGCTTTTTGTCGTGCTGGTGTATGTTGTCAAACGGGGCGAAGGTATCATTCAAAAGCGCGCAATGGAACGGTTGCGACTTAAAGAACGTCTGGCCCATGCAGAGCGCTTATCATCGCTGGGTGAAATGGCAGCCGGTATTTCGCATGAGATTCGCAACCCCCTGGGCATTATCAGGAGTTCGGCTGAGCTTTTGAAAAAAAAGGTCGCCAAAGTTGACCCCGAAAACAGAATTCCAGATATCATCGTCGAAGAAGCCAGTCGCTTAAATAGTATCATCACCGATTTTTTCAATTATGCCAAGCCCAGGAGCCCGAATATCGCCGCCTGTCGGGTGGAGGAGGTGATCGAAAAAAATATCACATTTCTTGAGGCTCAGGTTAAAGCGCAAGGCTATGTTATCAAAAAAAATTATCAGAATTCCTTACCGGAAATCATGGCCGATGGGACCATGCTGTATCAGTCTTTTCTGAATATTTTGATCAATGCCATGCAGTCGATGCCCGATGGCGGCAGAATCCTGGTTGAGGTCAGTTCAAGCGGCCAGCTCGTAACGGTTCATTTTGATGATGAGGGGCAAGGAATTCCAAACGAAAATCTAGAAAAAATATGGGATCCGTTTTTTACGACCAAGGAAATGGGAACCGGTCTGGGTTTGGGAATTGTTAAAAATATTGTCGAATCCCACGGCGGCAGTATACTGATTATGAATCGACCCGTCCGCGGAACACGTGTCACCATCGAACTGCCGGTTAAACCCAAGGTCGATGTAAACGAAGAGGTTAGCGCAACCCACGCAGATAGCAATTAAAACTTGAGCACATAGGGCCATATCGTCATGGAAACCATCTTAATTGTGGATGATGAGAAAAATTATTTGACCATTTTGAGCGCTGTTCTGGAAGATGAGGGATTTGAAGTCATGACGGCACCTGGCGGGCGCGAGGCGCTTGAAGTTCACAAAACATCTGACCTTGACTTGATTGTCACCGATATGAAAATGCCCGCCATGGACGGCATCGAATTGCTTGAGAACATAAAGTCTGTCGATCCGGATCTTCCGATCATCATGATGACCGCCCATGGCACGGTAGACAAGGCCGTCGAGGCGATGCAGAAAGGGGCTTACAGCTATATCTTGAAACCGTTCGACAACGAGCGCTTGATCATTTATGTAAAAAAAGCCATATCCATGTATCAGGTGGTCAAAGAAAACCGGCGACTGCGTGATGCGGTTGAATCCCAGTATCGTTTCGGCAACATTATCGGTAAAAGTAAAAAGATGCGAGATATCTTTGATACCATTCAGAAAGTTGCGCCTGCCGCTGCCACTGTTTTAATCGAAGGCGAAAGCGGCACCGGAAAAGAACTGGTCGCCCGCTCGATTCATTTTAACAGCCCCAGACGCGAAAAGCCTTTCGTTGCCGTAAATTGTTCGGCACTTGCTGAAAATTTGCTGGAAAGCGAGCTTTTCGGTCATGAGAGAGGTTCGTTTACCGGTGCCGTGGCAACAAAGAAGGGCCGTTTTGAACTGGCGGACGGCGGCACCCTTTTTCTGGACGAGATCGGTGAACTATCACCGAACCTGCAGGTCAAACTGCTGCGCGTACTTCAAGAAAAAGTTTTTGAACGTGTGGGGGGAGTCCGAACCATATCAGTGGATATCCGCGTTCTTGTGGCAACCAACAAAGATTTGCAGCAGGAAATGCAGGCAGGTCGATTCCGCGATGATCTCTATTATCGATTGAACGTTGTTCATATTGTGTTGCCGCCCCTGAAGGTGCGTCAGGAGGATATTCGTATTTTGGTAAATCATTTTATAAAAAAATATGCATCCGAGCGCGAATCGGCTGTTCCCGTAATAGGCGTTGACCAGGAGGTGGATCGGCTGTTTTATGACTACAGCTGGCCTGGAAATATTCGGGAACTTGAAAATGTCATCGAGCGCGTTATGATCCTGTGCCCCGGGGAAATTATCCGGGTGTCGGATCTTCCGAAAGGGTTTAAAGATAATGTTTACAATACCTTGCATCTTGAGGGAATCCCGGCGGATGCAAAACTGTATGACACGCTGGCGGTGATCGAAAAAACCCTGATCGAGCGGGCGTTAAAAATGTCCAACAACGTCCAATCCCATGCGGCCGCCTTGCTGGGTATTGGTAAAAGTGGCCTGAATCAGAAAATAAAGAAGTATAATCTGGATGTTGGCTTAAAACATTAAAAAACGGACAATT
>JAQYWI010000016.1 GCA_030145015.1 Desulfobacterales bacterium | reverse complement strand
CACTGTATCGCCACAGTTGCTGCAGTAGTTCATTTGTTCTCCTTGGCGCTATCGCGTTACGGGTTGCGCGTTCCGGGTCACGGGTTGCGAGTTTAATCTTTTTTGAACCCGCAACCCGCAACGTAACCCGCAACCCGGTTCAGTCCAGATCCAGAATGATATAGTCCGCATCCTTGTTGCTGATGGTATCCCGATCAATTCTGCCGGTTATTTCCGGTAAAATTACCGCATAGGGGAGATTTGAGCGTGCCTGAATTTGTCGCGGGACTGCTCCTTTCTGCGCGTGACCGGTGCCGGTCAAAATCACAACGACCGCCTCCGGATGCCGTTTTAAATAGTCTAGGGAATAAACTGCCATGGCGCTGTCCCAGACCAGCTGGGCTTCACAAAAGTAGATGAAATTAAGCTGGCCATGGGCGTGCCCTCCAAATGCTTTGCGGATATAATTCATGTATTCCTGGTCCACGATGCAGCTCACCTCGGCAAGCTTTCCCTTTTGGTCTTGCGAAAGCGATTTAAACCCATCGCGGGATACCTGCCGGGTAATTTCCCGCGGCACATTCAGTCCGATCATCGGGATCCTGTGGTCGCGGGCATATTCAAAAATCATACGGTAGACCGGCCAGGGATAACGCCAGTTGTCATAAAAGATTTTCTCGAAACGTTTCTCGTCGAGATCTCCTGAAACCCATCGATCCAGGTCGGGCTGGCTGTCGTTTCTGAACATTTCCAGGCCGACGGCCACCTGGAGACCGGCGTCGTTCAAGGCCTGAATGACACTCAATTGGGCCTGGTGATGCTGTTTATTTGAGTGATGCTCGCCCACCAGGATAATGCGGTTTTTCTTGAGCCCGGCCAGCGCCTGGGCCATCAACAACTCTTTTTCCTGGTTGAGATCAAACATGCGATGATTTAAGCTATCCTGTTTGACCCAACCCGTCGTGTTGAGAGCAGCCA
Organism: Desulfobacterales bacterium; assembly: GCA_030145015.1. The sequence continues at coordinate 47,699 of JAQYWI010000016.1, read as the reverse complement.
CCAACAATATGGCGGCGATAATTTTTTTGATCACGTCAAATCTCCGTAAGGGCTTTGCCCCTTTATTGAATTCTGCGAATAAACACCTAAACTTCGCGAAAATTTTGTAATTTCATTTTCTTGCTGTGATTCCGATTCGTTCATTTATCCACGGGATCCCATCGGAATTCAAGAGGAGATTGGTTTAACGACCAAAATCCCTTGTCCCGATTTTTCCCATTCTGAAAAGCCAGGTAGCTGTATTTCCCATAATGGGTGATCTTGCGGGCAACCATTTCCGCTTGAAGCGATGATAGCGGTAAAAACAGGGCGGCGATCCGATTTTCAGCAAAGGGATGCGGAAATACGCCAAAAAAGACATCCGATGATTGGTCATAGACCACCGTATTTAAGTTAAACGAATTCTGGTTGATTGCAATTTGATCGGGCAAATTCCGAAAAATATCTTTTCTATGCGGATAACCAATCATCAATATATCTTTTCCAGGCAGCTGTTCCTGCTTGATTTTGTTTTCTTCGGCCAATGTGTAATTTTTCAATCCCAGGGAACGAATCAGTATGCCGGCGGCCTGTTTAACCTGGGGCTCCAGACCATCTGAAAGCAGGGCCAACACCGCTGCGGAACTTTTGAGCGCATTAATTGCGGGGGGTATTTCGGCCGGAAAAAGTCGCCGCAGGGTATCGCTGTCGGGATCGGCGACAAGCCTTAGCGGCCTGGATTTACTGACAATCTGAAAAGGGGTCTCTTTTGCGGATATCCGGATTGTGTTTAAAACTGCTTGGTCGCGATTTTCCAGCTTGAGTTTTAGATCAAAGCCAAACTCCGGGCTTTCCTGGACGACGCGCCCTTCAATTTTCCAGATGCCGTCTGTCCGTATGGATTGGACCGCGTCCAGATAAAACCGGGGGGCGCCTTTATGCAATACCCATTGATCAAAAAAATTCTTTAGTGAACGCTGCCCCCGGATTTCAAACGCATTTTGAATATCCGTCCAGGAAGTCGCTTTAAACAATCGATCGCGGTAAAGATCCCTGAGAGCGCCCCAGAAAGCTTCTTCTCCCAGGTGCTTGCGAAGCATGTGGAAAACCAATGCGCCTTTGTCATAGCCAACTGTTTTGGTGACCGGATCAGACCGGCCCTGGAACTGTTTCAGGGCGAAATCCTTGCCCGGTTTGACCAGCGTGGAATAGTTTCGCAAAATCTGTCGCCGGTATCCGCGGGCATCTTCTGCGGATTTCATTTCCTTGTAAAGGTAATCGGCCACATAGGTCGTTAAGGCCTCGCTCCAGTTACCCTCTTGATAATCGACGAGCACGCCATTGCCCCACCAGCAATGGGCGATTTCATGCCCTAAACTGGTATGGATGATAAAGGGCAGCCGCAGAACGCTGCCGCCGATCAAGGTATAGGAGGGAAATCCAAATCCGGTCGGAAAAAAATTTTCCACAATCGCAAATTTTTTAAAGGGATAAGGTCCAAAAAGATTCTGATAGAGCGAGAGGTATTTGGCGGTCGCCTCGAGATACGTATTGGCCAGATGGTCGGTTTCCGGGAAAAAATAGGTGGCGGCGGTAATCTTACCCAGCTTTTTTTCGCGAACAATATAGGGGCCGACGGATAAAGACAGGCCTCTGACCGGATCATTTACCAGCCAGGTGGACTCTGTTTTGCCGTTTTGGGTTACATGCCCCTGTAGCTCTCCGGCGGTGACAGCGATCATGCCCGCGGGTGCAATCACTTTCAACGTATAATTTGAATGCCCTGCCGCCCATTCCGGATACCAGCCCGAACCGGCCAGTAAAAAGCTGCCAACCTCAGAGATCGTCCCACTGACACCGAATCCGGGATTGTCGGCATTTACGGGACGCACGGGGACAGGATCGTCAAAGACGGCGGCGTAACGAATGGCAATCCGGATTTCTTTATCCTTTTCATCGGCAGCCAGGCGCACATGCAGCCTTCCGTTTTTAAAATCGATTTCACGCGGGCTGTCGTTGACCGTTACCTCAATCTGTTCGGCCCGGCGGGAGAGCTTGAAATCCAATCCATCGCCGGGGCTTTTTTCGAGCGATATTTCATCAATAGCCCGCAATTTTTGCTCTTGCGGGAAAATTTCGACCTGGAGCCGATGCCGGGCATCGAGTTCATCCGCCGGGGAAACCGACACGCTCAAAACAAGCGCGAGCAATAAAATCGTACCTGTCGTTGCGGTTTTAATTGGGCAACCAAACCGGTAACGCCAATTTATCGGAATTGAGTGTGATGGGTTTGTTTTCAAAAGAAATGTCCTTCGCTCCGCAATCGTCGGATGACCGCCCGTTAGGCACTTGAGAACAATCTAAGTATTCCCGAGGATATGTCAAAATCCGTTTGGATTTATTTGATATTAACACCGCCATCGAAAATTCGACTTTTCGTGTTTCGTGATTATATTTTTTTTAACTTGCAAGTATATGGAGGCTAAATGGCGAGTCAAAAAAAGATAATCGAAGGAAATTTTGTTAGAAAAGAGACATTTTTAATGGTCACGCTCCTGGCTTTAGCCGTTGGTTTTTTCGGCGGGGTGGTGTTTTCGGTTTTTAAATCCGATTCAAAAATTCCCGGTCAATCCGCCCCCATGCAGTCGCAGCCGCAAGCCGCTGCGCCGGTGGACTCTGATCGGGTTGCGGCGCTCGAGCGCCAAACCGAGGCCAACCCGGGCGATACCAAAGCCTGGACGGAGCTGGGAAATGCCTATTTTGATGCCGGTCAATTCGAAAAATCCATCAGCGCCTATCGAAAATCCCTGGAGCTGGATCCGGGCAACCCGAATGTCTGGACCGACATGGGCGTAATGTATCGGCGCAGCGGCAAGCCCGAAGACGCTATCAAAGCGTTTGATCAAGCCATTGCAGCGGACCCCAAACATGAGATTTCACGCATGAATAAAGGGATTGTCCTCCTGCATGATCTCAATGACTTTGATGGTGCCATTCGCGCATGGGAAGGCCTGCTCGAAGTCAACCCGATTGCCATGGCGCCCAACGGTGCCTCGATAGATGAGATGGTTGTTCAGCTCAAAAAGCAGCAGGCGGGGCAGGGACCGAAATCACAATAGCTTAAATTGATTTAGGCTTTCCTCCAGCTGACAGTGGGCGCGTTCTTTGGTGGTATTCACATAGTAGCCATAAGGCTGGGATGCTGGGAAACTATAAGGCCTGGAGGCTAAAAAGTTTTCTGGCTTCTAAGCGCCGTACTATCAGCATCAGCATAAATTTCTCCGCAGTCTGTGCATAAGAATTTAACCTATATTTTAATCTGCGTTAATCTGCGGATATTATTGATGCTGCTGATCAATCTGCTATGCGCTATTTTTTTGCTTGGCGAAGATTTCTTGGACCGCTTCCTCTGAAAAATGATACAGCGTATTACAATAATGACAGCGCATTTCAAGCGGGAATGGGCCGTTAACGCGAATATCTTTCAACTCATCCTCCGGCAGCATCGCTAAAATACGGCGCAACCGTTCGGGGCTGCAATGACACATGAACTCAATGCGCCGATCGGCCAGAAGGCGGGGTTCGTATTTTTGAAAAACTTCCTGAATCAAAGCCGCAGGCTCCCGTCCATTCGTAAAAACTTCACCCATAGACGGGAACGTAACCACCAATTCCTCCAGTTCGGCCGTCAAGGCATCATCGGCGCCCGGCATGGCCTGCATAAATAGCCCGCCGGCACCGGTCGTTTCACCTTCCTTATCGTATTTAATGCTCAGATTAAATGCCGTGGGCAATTGCTCGGATGTTAAATAGTAGTATGCGAGATCCTGGGCAATGTTGCCGTATTTCAGGGCAACTTTTCCCGTAAACGGTTGCTTGGCGTCTTCTAAATAGCGGATAACGGAGAGAAATCCGGCACCAAAAAAGGGCGCAAGATCAAAATCCTGCATGGGTTTGTCAATGGGAATCGGAACGTTCTTAAGAAAGCCCCGAACCTCCCCGAATGCATTTGTTTCCACGGTGAGCCCTCTTATGGGTCCCGAGCATTCAATTTTTAAACTGGTGCTGTCGGCGCCTTTTAAATTAGCCGACATCAAGCCGGCACCCAGATACGCACGACCCAGCACCAGCGATTCTAAAATTCCCAGTTCATGATTGGCGCGCATTTCATTGATCATGCGGGTGCCGTTTAAGATCGCGCCGCGGATGGCACCGTCTGCCAGCAGGAAATTATATAAGCGATCTTTGGCGCTGGCCAATAGTCGTTCTTTAAGCGATTCGCCGCCGATGTTTTTTTTAATCACTGTACTACCTATTTTTGCATTACCGAGTAAACAATTTGAACCCACTGGTCCGGCTTTAAAAAACCGGCGCCCCATTTTGCATCATAGTCTGCCGTGGGTTTGGCCGCCACGATTTCATCAATATTTTTTCCCGCTTTAATCAGTTTTGTCATTCTCTCATGAACTGTGGCGAGCATGTCCCGGTAGGCCTTAAGGTCGGTCTTGTTGCCCAGCGGGCCGTGGCCCGGAATAACTTTAGTATTGTCATCGATACGGTCCAGCACTTCCTCCGCACCGGCAATCACCCCTTCCATGGAGCCCCCGCTCTCTCCATCAATAAAAGGATAGATGCCATTAAAGAACAAATCACCGACATGCACGACGTTGGTACTTTTAAAATAGATCACCGCATCGCCATCGGTGTGTGCCGGTCTGGGATGCAATACTTCCAGGGTCTCATCGTTCCAATGGAAGGTGACACTGTCAGCAAAAGTAATGACGGGCAGCGCATTTGGCGGGGAAGGCGGAATGTTGGCATTAAACACCTTCATAAATTGCCCTTTGGCCAATCGTTTACGGACATTATCGTGCGCAACAATAATGGTACCGCCTTTTCCAATGTTTTCGTTGCCGCCGGTGTGGTCATAATGCCAATGGGTATTTACTAAAAAACGAACCGGCTTATCCGTAACTGCGGAAATGGCTTTCAGGATTTTATCGGTTAAGGGCGCATATTGATCGTCGATTAAAAAAGCGCCGTCCTGACCAACAGACAGCCCGATATTTCCGCCGCTCCCGACCAGCATGTAAACTCCTTTTGCTACCGGGATTGTTTTAATTTGCACCTTGCTAAAATCCTGTTGCGCAAATGCGCTGGTGGCAACAAGACAACTAATAATGATAAACAATTTCTTCAAAGACATATAAATCCCTCCTTTTTTATCCCTTAGGATTTGAAGCTGGCATAAATTTACTCACCGCCCCGGCAAATTAAGCGAAGGAAAATTCGCCTTATAGTGGTTGTCAAAAAAACGTTCCGGTATTCAAACGTTTTTTCTACAACCGTACAACCATTTATGCCGCAATTCCGTATTTCGGAACATTATTATGGAAAGCGCTATTAAAAGCGAAGAATAGCCGAAAGAACTTTTTAATGGTGGATAATAATTCTACTTTGCAACAGATCGTTGCCAATCAGCAGAACTTTGATACAAAATGTTTATCAACCAAATGAAAGTCAAGCAGGAAAATGAGTCAAAAAGCAGAATTTTTCGATGGGTGTTAGACCTTCAAAAATCCCAACATTTTTTCTTCATAATTGGTTGCTATTTTAAAAGCCAAAGTTGAACCCTGACACGCATTGAAGCAATTAGTTGCCCGGCTTAAAAAATCAGAAAATTTCAAAAGTATCCATTTAGGGAATTAGTTAAAAAATAGTCGCCAATTTTGTTTGGATATTTAAAAGGGTGGGGGACGTTGGGATATGAAATAGATATCTCAGGTTTTTAAGGGTTTCAAAAGTACTGATTTGTTGGAGTAATCACAGGTTTCGAAGCTGCAAAGAAAGCTGTTTTCTATTGCAGGTACATACAGTTTTAAGGCAATAAGAGAAACCACAAATATCGATATTTTATTCGGTGTTAAAGAATGGGGTTTACAAAATTTTATGGAGTATACTATTTAACCGAACGAACTGCTTTTACGTAATTCTGGTGGTTTTTACTATAATTAGAAGCAAGTACCGCTTTACTCCGCCAAGAGGCTTGACTAACTTCTCCATTTTGAAAATCAATAATCCAACCTCCAATAAGGTGTGAGGCGGGTGAGTCACCTGTATCAATAGTCCAACACCGGGTCTGTTTATAATCAAATACTGGCGCTATGTGAACACCATTTGTTCTTCTTTTCGCTAAAAGGGATGCTAATTCATCTACAGTGGGCATTCGCCAGTCTGAATGCCCTGCAAATCGCTCCTGGTTCAACCGTTCTATATGAACTTTTGCATGCCAGTTAATTAATTGCGTTGAAGAACCACTTTTCTGCCACATTAATCCTGTTGCTTTATCCGTTACGGTGCCATCGTTGTTATCAACTAGGTCATTCACAAAAGAGCCGAGAGGGTTCTTCGAGATGTCAAAAAAGTCGTATTTCACCAGCATTTTTATTATTTTTATCTCATTAGTAATTTTCATCGGCTCTTTCCGTAACGCGACCCCAGCATCAGATACATCTTTTGGTATAGAGGCTATTTTTGGCTTATCTTTTCCCAGAGGTGGTCTCTCAGCCTCTGTTTTGGTTTTCTCTGGTGTAGTTTTAATTTCTTTAGTCGATAGCGGCTTTTCACTCTGCGACTCCGCTGGTGCTACGATCCCAAGTGAAAATAATTGATCCGTATGAGCAAAGGCTTCATCCCATAATTTCCCTTGTCCATAATTTAATGACGCACCTTCTCGGAACGATCCGATTTCCTCTGCAAATGCGCTTGCATTGCAAATTCTACCCACGCTGATATATGATTGATCCATAAATCTAAAATAGCCTGTAAACAGAGCCTTGTTATTGAAAACATCAACGAATTTTATCCACTGACGGCCATCAATGACTACAGGATCCAAAATCATACGTCCCATTCTTGTTAAAACCTGTTCGGCGCCATAATAGTCGACCGTGCCTGGGCTTCGGAAAAAGGTTAGATTCTGAATCAAAATAGCTTCCGTATTATTGACCGAAAATAAATAAGCCTTTATATTGCCATCCTTGATTCTCCGAGAATCTACAGATTTTTTTACAATTGGTTTGTTGAATTGGACTTGAAAATTAGGTTGGCTGGATATAAATCCATCATCTGAAATTTGTGGCGCTGTGGCACAGCTTAAAATAAAAACGGCTAGCAATAAGATTATTGAATTTTTCATGATTTCACCTTTTACTTTAATGCCGAATAAAGTGACGATAGCATATTCAGAAGAACACCATTCTTATTCATGGCATTAAAAACCTTCTGATAAGTTGGAGATGGAATCGTAATAACGCCTCCCGTTTCAGTCGCGCCCACCGAGACTCCAATATACGGTTACCTCCAAAGGGGTGGCCACTCCGGGCCTTGGTCGCACCCTCCTTTCTTCAAGAACAGTTAATTTGTTGACCGGTTTATTACCGAGTAGAATTTAGGCTTTCAAATCATATTACCCTCCATCCAAGTTTTAAAAAAAGTAAATTTTAAAAATGTGGGAACCGAAACAAGACGAAATCAGATGAGAGGACAGGTTCGTTTGGGCAGATGAAGTGTCGCTTTTGGTCAGGTGGAGAAAGAAATATAGAACGGCCAAATGAATACCACATCGTATTATAACGAGTCAAATTTTATTTCAGATGGAAACAGGATTTGGAATTTTGTGGGCAAATCTGACATTTTTCAAAATTTGAGGTTTTCTTGCCAAAAATTCCAAATATCACTCAGCTACAGATACATTGAGAGACTGTCGAAAAAGTCCAAAAATGGCGATTTTAGTAATTTCGTATGTAATAAAATCAATAACTTACAAGCAGTAAATTTGCAGACTTAGGGTTTTTCGACAGTCTCTGAGAATACATGCATTTTGGCAATTTTACAGATACGAAAGGAATATCGCAAGATTTTTAGTGGGTCAGTAATTGAGTCTTCGGTGCTTGCTTACATAATGTGATGAGTATAATAAAATGGCGGACATCCAGCATGAAATCCGCACTTCTCAGAAATAGTTGATTCGTAACGGCAGGGTGTTGCTCGTTTGATTAATGATAACGTGTGTCTATTCTTCTACTTCTTCGCCTCCTAATGCTTTTTTGATTTTATATGAGCGCTCGAAGTATTGTTTTAATTTTCTCTGAACCGCACCGTAGACGGATCCCTCGGGATATTTCCCCTTTTTATTGGGTTTGCCGGCCGGAACGCCTGTCAGAATCTCGATGCCTTCTGCAACCGTGGCGACCTGGTAGATATGGAATTTGTTTTGTTTGACGGCTTCGAGCACTTCATTTTTTAGCATCAGATTCTGTTTGTTGGCACGCGGAATCATAACTCCCTGATTGCCGGTCAGGCCCTTTTCTTTGCAGACGGCAAAGAACCCTTCAATTTTTTGGTTGGCATCGCCGATGGCCTGGATTTGGCCTTTTTGATTTACGGATCCGGTGACCGCAATCCCCTGTTTGATGGGAATATCCGAAAGACTGGAGATAATGGCATACAGTTCGGTGGACGATGCGCTATCACCGTCGACGCCGTAATAGCTTTGCTCGAAGGTAATGCTGATCGATAAACTCAGGGGGTAGTGCTGGGCAAAAGTTCTTCCCAGATAGCCGGTTAGAATTAGCACGCCTTTGTCATGCGTGCTGCCGCTTAAATCAGCTTCGCGTTCGATATTGACGACACCCTGTTTCCCCAGATAGGTTTCGGCCGTAATTCGTGCCGGACGGCCAAATGAGAATTCGCCGACCTGATAAACGGCCAGGGCGTTAACCTGTCCGATCACCTCGCCGCGGACATCGATCATAATCGTGTCATCTAAATACGATTCATGCATTTTTTGTTCATACAGGTTATAGCGGAATCGATATTCGTTGAAGGCCTTAAAGACAAATCTATCTGTTACCTGCCGGGCGTTATTCTTACGGGCCCAATAGTCCGATTCTTTCAGAACGCCCAGCAGGGGTCCAAAGCGAATGGAAAGTTTATTTTTGTTGGAAACATATTTTTCGCCGTATTCCACGATGGCCGCGGCGGCTTTGGCCGTAAATGGCAGCAGACCTTCTTCATTGCAGACCCGGGCGATGAAACGGGCATACTGCTGAATGGTGCCACGGGTTCTATCAACTTCAGAGTCAAAATCGGCCCGGACTTTAAAGATTTTATTAAATCTAGGATCCTCGTTCTGGATAATTTCAAAGGCCTCATAGCTGCCCAGCAATATCACTTTGACATCCAACGGAATCGGTTCCGGCTTGAGCGAGGTCATGGCGAATCCGGTTTCCTCGGGAATATCCTCGATTTGAAGACATTTGGTTCGCAACGTTCTTTTGAGGGCTTCCCATACATAGGGGTTCATAATAACGGCATCGATTTCCATGATGAGGAAACCGCCGTTGGCGTTTAGAAGGGAGCCGGCCTGCACCATGGTAAAGTCCGTGTTGACGGTTCCCATAAAAGCACGCTTCTCGATGCGGCCGAAGACATTATAATAAGTCGGATTGCTTTCAAAAATAACCGGTGCACCTCTGGCTGACTCCTGATCGACCAGTACGTTTACTTTATATTGCTGAAATGAAGCTGCTGCGTTCTGAGGTGCCTGGCCTTGCGGTTGCGGTTCGTTTTTATCCGATGGAATAAACAGATTGAAATTTTCGACGATATGTTCCTGAACGGCATTGAGGTGTTCAACAATAGCTTCGCTGGCTTTGAATTCTTTTCTTATCGGATCTAATCGTTTCTTTACCACCGACAAAGCATACTCATCCATCAGCTTTTCGATATCGGCATGCAGAGACAGGTTGCTTTTATCCATTTCCATGGCGGTTGATTCAATTTCAGATTGAATTGAGCGCAGATTTTCCTCGATTTCTGATTTTACCTTTCCGGGCAACGTATTAAAATCTTCCGGTGTAATCGGTTGGCCGTCAACGATCGGAATCGTTTGAAACTCTTCTTCGGTTTGTTCGATTTGCAGATTTTTTCCGGCGGCAAAGATTTCGAGATGCTCATAAAGATGCTGCTGCCTGTCGGCAAACTTATTCTTAATTTGGGATAATTTTTTTAAATAGGTTTCGTTTTCATATACTTCAGGCAGGTCTTTTTTTAAACTTTCGATGGCCCGTTTCATTTTTTTGCTGAATCGAATCGCATTTTTGGGGGGAACTGCAATGGCTTTGGGACGGAATTCATCCTTGAAGTTATTCACCAGGCACCATTCGTTGGGCGTGGATAATGTTTTGGCATGTTTGGTCACCAGATCTCTGACAATGGTAGACTTGCCCGTACCGGCCAAACCGGTAACAAATATATTGTAACCGGGGTCATTCATGTTGAGGCCAAAATCAATGGCTTCAACGGCGCGCTCCTGCCCGATAACGGTATCCAATGGCTTGACTTCAGACGTGTTTTTAAATTTGAAGATCTTCGGGTCACAAATCAGTCTTAAATCCGAGATTTTCAACTCGAACTTCTGCGGCATAATTGGCTCCTCTTCAGAAGTAAACCCTTAAATTTTAAACTTTAGGCACTTTAGTTCACTTTAGGCATTTTCCACTTATAATTATATTTAAAAGTATATCAGGGTAATGTATGTTTTACAATTTTTGTCCGCGGTTAATGTCTTCTCAAAATCACTTTCCCTTCAAATACTTTTTAAAACACCGGGCCGTATGGGATGTGGCGGTATAATTTAAAAGTTCTTTTGGAGATCCGGATGCCACCACACGGCCACCGCCATCACCGCCTTCCGGACCCAAATCGATAATATAATCGGCCTCCTTAATAATTTCCATGTTATGTTCGATGATCGCCACGGTGTTGCCTTCATCGACCAGGGCCTGCAGTACGCCGATCAAACGCTGAATATCGGCCAGATGCAAACCCGTGGTCGGTTCGTCTAAAATGTACAGGGTGTGCCCGTTCGATGATTTGACCAGCTGCTTGGCCAGTTTTATGCGCTGGGCTTCACCACCGGACAGGGTGGGGCTGGGCTGCCCCAGACACAGATATCCCAGGCCGACATCACAGACAAACTGCACGGCGCGGCGGATCGAAGGTATGGCCGCAAAAAAACGAACCGCCTCTGCAAAAGTCATTTCGAGGACATCGGCGATATTTTTGCCTTTATATTGTACTGCCCGGGTTTCCTTGTTATAGCGTCGGCCCCGGCAAACATCGCAGGGGACGTATACATCCGGCAAAAAACTCATCTCCACCTTGGGGCGACCCTGACCTTTGCAGGCCTCGCAGCGGCCCTCGGCCACATTGAATGAAAAACGGCCGGGTTTGTAGCCGCGGGCCCGGGCGGCCGGGGTCATCGAAAATAATTTACGGACATCCGCTAAAAAGCCGACATAGGATGCCGGAACCGATCGCGGTGTACGGCCGATCGGGCTGTGATCCACTTCCAGCACCCGCTGTAGACGATCCCAACCTTTAATATCTTTACACGCGCCGGCCGGATATCTTTTTTGCAGCAAGCGGTTGCGCAATCCTTTATACAGCGTTTCTTTTAAAAGGGAAGATTTTCCCGAGCCCGAAACACCGGTTACGCAAATCAGACGGCCAAGGGGAAAATCCACCCGGATCTTTTTCAGGTTATGGGTACTTGCGCCGATAACCGTCAGCCCGGGTTGATGGCCGCAGGGTCTGAGACGGGACGAAATCTTTTTGGGGTGTCCGTCTATCAGCGCCCCGGTGACCGACGCGCCGATTTTTTTGAGGTCGGACAGCGCACCGCTGGCGACAACCCGCCCACCATCCTGACCCGCACCGGGCCCCAGGTCGATAATCGTATCCGCTGCGCGAATGGTTTCCTCGTCATGCTCGACGACCAGAATGCTGTTGCCGCGATTACGCAAGGTTTGGAGTGCGTCGATCAAAATGCGGTTGTCACGGGCATGCAGACCGATGGTGGGCTCATCCAGGATATAACAAACCCCGGTGAGATTGGATCCCAGCTGGGCGGCCAGTCGAACCCGCTGGGCTTCTCCGCCGGAAAGCGTATCACCGCTGCGGGCCAGGGACAGATAGGACAAACCCAGATGATTCAGCAAAGACAGCCGGCTCAGTATTTCGGCAACGACCGGTTCGGCAATGGGCCTTGCGTGCACATTGAAGTTCAATTTTTTGATTAGATCAAATACATCCCGGGCCGGTTTCTGCACCAGGTCCCAGATGGAATGACCACCGACCTTCACCGCCAGCGCCTGAGGTTTCAGACGACTGCCCCCGCACTTGCGGCATAGCGTATAGGTGGTCGGTTCTTCATCCCGGGTGTGGCCATGGGCACCCAATCCACCGCACTTGGGGCAGGCGCCCTGTTTGCTGTTGAAGGAAAACAGCCGCGGGTCAAGCTGCTCCAGACCGATGCCGCAGGTCGGACAGACACCGGAAAGGCTGAAGACTTCTTCATTGCGGCGACGATCCAAAATGAGGAGACTGCCGTCACCTTCCTGCAGGGCTTTAGTGACCAGCTGATCAAGATTTTTTGAGGGAAGATTTCCGATGACCAGTTCGATGGTGTGCTCGTGATAACGGCTCAAGGCCATGCCTTCTTTAAGGGTGCTGATTTTGCCATCGATGCGGGCCTTTTTAAACCCTTTGTTGCGTGCTCTGGAAAGCACTTCTTTGTGGAATCCTTTGCGCCCGAAAATCTTGGTGGCCAATACGGTGGCCGGTTTTTTTGAATAGCGTTTACCGATCTGTTTGACAATCGCCTCCCGGGTTTGGGCGGTCAGCCGGCGCCCGCATCCAGTGCAATGCTGGCTGCCCAGCTTGCTGAACAAAAGCCTGAGGAAATGATAAATTTCCGTGAGGGTGGCCACGGTCGAGCGTCGGCTGGAATGACTGACGCGCTGTTCGATGGCCACTGTCGGGGCCAAACCGGTGACCTGATCCACATCCGGGCGTTCTAAAATTTTCATGTACTGGCGAACATAGGGGGCTAAACTCTCGAGGTAGCGTCGCTGGCCTTCGGCAAAAAGAATGTCGAAGGCCAATGTGGATTTGCCGGATCCCGAAACACCGGTCAGCACCACCAGTTCGTTCTGGGGAATGATCAGGTCGACATTTTTTAAATTGTGCTCGCGCGCACCTTTCAAGGCGATGGCCCCTGACTGCGCGGGTGCTGAAAAGCCGGAAATCGATTGGGTTTTCCAAACCGGGTGCTTCGCACCCGGTTCCACCGCGTTGTTTTCAACGATTTGGGGCACTTCGCGCCCCTGTCTTTTACCGCCTATGGCGGTAAAATCCAAGCCACCCGCTGAGCGGGTGGTCGTTGACTCGGCCACCCCGCGGGTGACCGCTTTTTTTGGTTTTAAACGTCCTTTGCCTTCCAGGTAAACTTTTAAGAACTGTCCGGTGTGCGATAATTTATTTTGCGCAATTTTTTCGGGAGGTCCACTGGCAACTATCCGGCCGCCGTCATCACCCCCTTCGGGCCCCAGATCGATGACCCAGTCTGCGGTCTTGACCACATCCATGTTGTGTTCGATGACCAAAACCGTATTCCCGCTATCCACCAGACGCTGCAGGGCGGTGAGCAGCTTGCCGATATCATCAAAATGCAGACCGGTTGTGGGCTCATCAAAGATAAACAGTTTGTGGTCAGCGCCTTTACCATTAAGCTTCACATGGCGGGATAGTTTCAGGCGCTGGGCCTCACCGCCGGACAGGGTATTGATGGGCTGACCCAGACGAATATAGCTCAGACCGACATCTGCCAGCGGCTGTAACGCCGCCAGGATTTGATTCTGATCCTGAAAAAATTCAAGCGCCTGATTGACCGTCAGATCCAAAATAGCGTGTATGTTTTTTTCTTTATAGTCAATATCCAACACCGCCGCCTTAAAGCGTTTGCCGTTGCAATCGGGGCAGGTGATATACACATCGGAAAGAAATTGCATTTCAACCTTTTCAAATCCCTCCCCCTTGCAGGTCTCACAGCGCCCGCCGGCGACATTGAATGAAAAATAACCCGGCCCAAAACGTTTTGCCCTGGCCGCATCCGTGGCGGCCAGCAATTGCCGGATGGGGCCGAGCGCTTTAGTGTAGGTTAAGGCATTGGCTCTTGGCGTTCGGCCGATGGAGCGTTGATCGACCAGAACCACATCATCGATAGTGTCGATTCCCGTTATGTTCTTGTGCTGGCCCGGTCGTCCCTTGGGATCTCCCAGAGCGCGTTTGGCCGCTTTGTAAAGAATCTCTTCAGCCAGGGTGGATTTGCCCGATCCGGATACGCCCGTCAGACAGACAAACAGTCCCAGCGGTATGCGAACCTCGATATCTTTTAAATTATTTTCGGCCGCATCCTGGATGCTGATCCACTGGTCTTTTTGAGGCCGGCGGCGCCTTTTTTTAAGGGGAATCCGGCGTTGGCCCTTTAAATACTGGCCGGTCAGGGATCCGTTGACACGGCTGGTGGGGCCGAAATACATGACCTCGCCGCCTTTTTCTCCGGCCCGGGGGCCCAGATCCAGCAAGAAGTCGCTTTCGCGTATGATTTCAGGATCATGCTCAACCACCACAACCGTATTGGACAGGTTGCGAAGCCCTTTTAAAATGCGAATCAGCCGATGATTGTCGCGCGGATGAAGGCCGATACTGGGTTCATCCAACACATACAGGGTATTGACCAGAGATGATCCCAAGGCCGAGGCCAAGGCCACCCTTTGGACTTCACCGCCCGAAAGGGTGCGCGATTGCCGATCAAGGGTCAGGTAGCCCAGGCCGACATTCTTGAGGTAGGCCAAGCGGCTGCGAACTTCATCCAGTACCAAAAGGCTGGCTTCATCCTGGGGAAGCACCGCCAGGGTGTTAAAAAAATCGATGGTCTGATCCACGTTGCCTTCATATACCTGGGCGATGGTGCGGCCTGCCAGCCGGTAAAGCAGGGTTTCATCTTTGAAGCGGGCGCCGTTGCAGTCCGGACAGATGTCATAGCTGCGGTAGCGCGAAAGAAATACCCGCACCCGCATCTTATAGGTTCTGGTTTCCAACCAGCGGAAAAAGCCGCTAATGCCGTAATAAGTCGAAGTGCCTTCGATAATCGCGTTTTTGTGGGCCTTTTTTAAGCGTTTAAAGGGGATGCGGGTTGGAATTTTGCGGCCCCGGCAAAAACCCATCAGGTCATCAAACTCCATGCGCCCGTCTTCAACGGATCCAAAGGGCTTAATGGCCCCTTCTTCCAGGGTGCGGGAGGTGTCCGGAATAATCAGGTCCAGATCAATTCCGATGGTGCGCCCGAATCCCCGGCAGGTATCACAGGCGCCCAAAGGGCTGTTAAATGAAAAGAGATTCGGCAGCGGTGTACTATATGGGATGCCGCACGCGGCGCAGGCCAGTTGATTGCTGAAGGCATGGTGCCTGTGCGGCGGGAGCCAGACATCCAATCGACCGCCGCCGAAGCGGTAGGCCAATTCAAGCGAATCCAGGATGCGTTCACGGTCTTTGGATCGCAGGATCACGCGGTCGGCCAGAACCGGAATTTCGGTCTCCTTCTTACGGGGCTGCCATTCATCCAGGTGGGCGATTTGGCCCTTAAGATAAAGGCGGTCAAAGCCCATCTGCATCAGTATTTTGCGAACTTCATCGTGGGAAGCCGCCTCCAGCCGGTAAGGAAACGTAATAATGAGTTGCGTGCCGGCCGGCTGTTTTTTTATGAAATTCCATATGTTCGCCGGAGTTTCGGGTACGACCGGTCGGCCGCAAGATTTGCAATGCAGTTGTCCCAGGCGGGCATACAATAGTTTGACATAATCCGTAATTTCGGTCATGGTGCCGACCGTTGACCGCGAAGTTCGCACCGGATCTTTGCGGTCGATCGCAATCGCCGGCGGGATACCTTCGATTTTGTCCACCTGGGGCCGATCCATACGGTCCATAAATTGACGGGCGTAGGGCGAAAAAGTTTCTACATAGCGGCGCTGCCCTTCGGCATAGAGTGTATCAAAGGCCAGTGAGGATTTGCCGGAACCACTGACCCCGGTGACCACCGTGATGTGGTTTAAGGGAATTTCGATGTCGAGGTTTTTGAGGTTGTGCTGACGGGCGCCTTTGATCCGAATCATCTGGTTTTTCATTTCATTTCCTAAAAGAATGCCGGAGATTTTTTGAGAAAACAGCTGAAAATTTCCGTATCTGAAATTAGTCTATTGAATATCAGAAAAAATGATTTAATTTTAAAATTTGAAACGCTCAATTTAGGTTAAGATAACTATTGATTGGACCGGAGACAAAATTTTTTTATTACCCATGCGGAAACAAGTTTCAATGAAAAAAATAACAACACGTATGCAAACAGGCTGCCGGCACTTTCTGATAATTTTTATCCTGTTGATTACGGCTGCGACGGCCTGCGGTGAAGACCGCCTCGCTGAAACCAAAATTCCGGCTAGCCTATCGCCGGACCTGGTGCATTTATTAAATCTAGCGGATCCGCATCATCAAGGATCCTTTGACCCCGCAAAAATCAAGAACCTGTTGGATTATATCGAAAAACCCAAAGACACAAATGCCCTTTACGTTGCGGACCAATTCGGCTCCCCCTCGGCTTACCATGAATTTGATCTTCACCGGAATTTTGAGCATTTTCTTAAATATGCATTCAACCCGGATGTACCTGGCTATTTAATAACGCCTTCTTCTATCCGGTTGTCGCACTGGAAGCAGGTGCAGGGTTCAGGCGATCAGTTGCCGGTGCTGTGGGATGTCATCGATACACTGGACGAGCCGATCATACTAAAAGGGCTTGAATTTGCCGAAAACACACCGGATATCGTTTCAGGCGCCTATTACAGTTATCATTTATACCGCACCCTTATTGTATTTAAATTCAAAAACCGCAAGGTGATCATATCGATATCCAAACAAAAGGACAGATCGGATGTGGGCAAAAAAGGCTATGTCCTGGGCTCGGACGATAATTGGGATTATTTTTACTCCGGAAAGCCGGGGCTGGCGGTAGCCGGGTTGGGCTGGGTACGATCCTACATGTATGAATCATCTGGAATTAACATTTATTACGAAATGGACCCTGATGCGGCATTGCTGCGCTGCGGGACATTTAAGTGGCTGCGGGCCGGCTGGTCTCAAATTAACGCCGTAAAAAATCATCATATCCACGACGGCATGAAACGCTTTGCAAAATCCTTCAAGGAGATCATGGAATATCCCTCCTTACCGCCCATCAATGCCTTTAGCGCGGCCTTCTCTAAAATAAAAGGCATGCCTGAAAATGAGCTCACGGAAAGAATTAAAATCTATTTAAGCATCCTGGAAAATCGTTATGGCCACGATTATCGTCCGCCGCGCGCATGGTCTCCTAAAATTTTTAAAGACCAAAGCCCCTGGTTTCAGATGTCCACGGAAGCCAAACAGTCTGTATTAATGATGGAATATATGAAGCACGCCCTGGGAAAAACAGAGACGCAAGCAGTTGTGGCCCTTTTAAATTTTACGAAGTGAAGCCAGAGATTATGAAGACGCGGTATTTTGAAGACTTCGAGGTGGGCGAGATAATTGAAATCGGCAGTAAAAGAGTGACCCAGGCGGAAATCATCACTTTTGCCGAAGCATTTGACCCCCAGCCCTTTCACATCTCCGAAGAAGAAGCCAAGGATTCGATTTTTGGTGGATTAATCGCCAGCGGCTGGCACACCTGTGCGATTTTTATGCGGTTATACGTGGATAATTTTCTTACCAAAACCATTAGTCTGGGATCTCCCGGAGTCGATCATGTCCGCTGGTTAAAACCCGTCTTTCCAAATGATACCATTTCAGGCAGGATCACTATTCTGGAAACGAAACCTTCACCCAACCGCCCCGATGTCGGGATTATTAAGATTGAAAGTGAAATGCTCAATCAAAGCGGGGAAGTTGTTATGCGGCTTGAAGGCACCGGATTATTTGGTAAGAGATCTCCGTAATATCTAAGCCGGCCCTCTTATTCCGTCACGTCAAGTATCGGTCATTTCAAATCAATATTTTGTAAATCTGCAATTTCTAGAAATCTCATATTTCACATGGTATCATGATCTGAAAAGCAAGTCGGTCAACCAGGTTTAAGACTTTTTGCTTATGTTAAATGAGACGATGTAATAGATTGATTTTCGAAACCAGTGCATGTGAAATGTTGGCGATTAATGCTCAACAAGACATTCTCCAGAGAGCCTCTGTATATTGAAAGTGGAAACATAACATCCTTGACTATTGGTCAACATTCATATAGATTTTCATAAGTTACTTCAAAATCGACCTTACATCGACGATTAGAAAATTAACTCGGGGGCTCTGAAATGAAATCCGACCTGGGAAAACCTTCTTTGATCCCATATTTAAAGCCTACCGATGCCATGTTTTATTTGAAGTTGTCCATGACCGCAAATGCGAGTCCTTATCATAAGACGCCTGGTTTCCCATTTCTCATTGTGAGTGACACGGATCCACTTGCATTAATTATGGAGGCTGCGGTCTTAAGCGATGCCGGAGCGAACATCAAACCTGTTTTTCTTCTAACCCAGAAAGACGAATATCATGTGGTGAAGGATGAGATATATCCGGTTACCAATCCTGACATAGATCGTGCCTGGCAAAACTTATTTGCTTTTCTGAAAGCCCGGAATGAAAATGATGCGATCTTTCTTTTTAAGGATCAACTCGGCGATGAAGACACGCTTCTGCCCTGGTCGCCCTTATTTTTTTGTCAACACCGCAAGGAATTTTTCCAGCCGCCATGCCCCACGTGCGGGTTTCCGCTAGAGCTGACCCGTGATGATGACCTGCTGTCCGGTTTAGGCCTGCAACCCTATTCAATGTCACTCAAACGATACCTGTTTTGTGCGCACTGTTACGATACACGCGGCGAATCTAATTTTTATGTGCGCGGGTTGACTTCGTCAGATCCGGCAAATTTAAGGGATCAACAGGATCTTATCGGTGGATTCGACCAATTGGTAGAGGATGCGAATCCGAATGCTAGCATACCTTGTCTTAAATGTGATGGTTTCAAGCAGTGCTACGAAACAGACGGATTGGCGAAGACAAGAATCGTTCCTATTTCCTTTTATCCCTTTTATATGATAGCCCTGCCTGCTCCCTCGGTGCATTTTCTCGATCTTTTACCGTTACTGGCCGGAGCTGACGTTGATGAGCCGGCAAGCCGTCTTGGCGCAGAAGGTCAGCGGGGTCGGTTGAAATATTTGACGACGTTTGGAAAGATCACTTCGCGGAAAACCCGCTTTTTCTTTAATAAGGATGAAAAATTTTTCCTGGAGGTCTTGTATTTAAAGCTTTCACTGCTGGGAGAACTATCCCAAATTATTTTTTCCGGTCTGAACACCTTCAAATACCCGGATCTGGGGCTATCCATAAATCGGATTTGGGCCAATCTGGCCGAACAAAGCGACATGCTGCCCCAGTATTGGAATTTTAAATTGCAGCTGCTGGGTATCGGGCTTGATACAGCTCCGACGCCGTCTCTTTCGAAATTGCCGCCGTCCTATGGGCTCTATTTTCTCGGATCCGTGTGGTTTTATGTGCTTTTGGTAAACGCGAAGCAGGATGTTGCGGAGGTTTACAGCGAAGTTGCCAAGGCGGTTAATAAGATTGGCACGAAGGACAATGCTGTTTCTGAAAACCTTCTGGAGCATCTCCCGCCAGCGGTTTTTTCTCCCCGGAATATTTTTTGGCATCCGAATCAACAGACCGTCCATTCCGGCTGGACAACGCTGTGGGAGGGGGCACAAAATCTGGGATTTTTATTGCTCAGGCATGGCATGAGTCCGATATCCAAATGGTCGGAAACCGAATTTTGGCAAAAATTCGAGGATCTCAGAGATACGATAAAAAATACGCTCTTTGGGACAGAAGCGCAAGTTGCAAGGTCCTCGCCGGCGGACGACAAAGCGGCGATTCACGACATCCTCATAAAAATCAGCTCGAAATGGCGCGGCGACCTTGGGGCCAAATTTCGTACACCGGAAGAGGGCGCCGGGGGCTTGCCTGCACAAAAGTCGAAAATTGCTCGAGCGGGTGCCGGCATTTCAGATGACTTACTGACCAAAGAGACGGTCATACTGTCACCGGCGAATTTCGGCGGGAAAAAACGCTCGGATGATAAGCTCGATGAAAAGATTTTGTTAAAACCGCAAGATGTTGCCCAGGCTGAAACATCGGATTCTGCTTCGCAGGTTGAAGAAGATCTGCCTGAAACGGTTATTATAGCTCACAATGTTTCTGAGACCCAAAGGTCTGCTCCTGAAGAACTCCGCGAAAGTGATATTCCGGAAACGGTCATCATTTCACCGCGGAAACCTGTGTCTGGGCAAAGGAATACCGATCCGAAACACTCGGCGGAAGAGGACAGCCCGGGACCAGCAAAAAAAGGCCCTTCAAAGAAATCTAAAAAGCAGCGGCCTGAGAAAAAACCGGCCCAAATGAAAACCAACGACGATGAAATACCTGAGACGGTGATCATTGACACCAAGAAACTTAAAAACAGGCACTAAAATCATGGCTGAACACCTCAACCCGGATAAACTGGCGGACGAAATCCGGCAGATCTACATATCCGACCGGATGCAGGCTGAAAATCTGGTCGAACAATTTCTCGAAAATACCCTCGGCGACATTTCACATGACGACAAGTTGGAAGTGATAGATAAACTCACAGGAAAATTTGAAGTAGATGGAACCTTACCCCTAGGGAAGCTAAATTTAGATCAGGAAGTTGTCGCCCAGATCTTTTCGTTTCTTTTGGGAAGAACCGTTTCGCAAGCCGAACTCTCATCCGGCGAACTTTTGCAGCGGCTGGCCGACTCCCTGAACACGATATTCGACATGTTAAACCAGCTGGTGAGCGTCATCAACATGGCGTTTTTGGGCCAAGGTCAGGGAGCGGAAACTATTCGGCAGGTGATCGGATTTCATCTTGAAAACGACGATCACACAAGGTCCCTTGAAAGCTATCTCGGCCAAATTACCAAGGCGTTTTTGACGGCCCAACAGGCATTTAAACATGCTGCCGAAAAAAAAATGAAGGAAATTATGATAGAACTGGATCCGGATCGGATTGCAGCCTCCGCCCGCGGCGGCTTAAAATTCGGTCGCCCGCGCAAGGCAAAACATTTTGAGCTGTATGCCGAAAAATATGCGGTATTCAAAAAGTGGGTGGATTCCGGCCGGTACATCCAAGAGCTCTTGCGGGAATTTGAAAATAACTGTCAACAAATATTTTTACAGGAAGGAGGCGGATAAGTGAGAAAGGTAATCTCTTCATTGAGTTGGTTGGCATCGATTATTCTGATGTGGTCCTGTGCGGCCCAACAGCTTCCACCGCCTGAATCGGAATATGAGAAAGACGCCATTAAAATCAACGTGAAGGCCGATCCTCAGTTGAATCTCAGTGACGGCAAACCCCATACCCTTCTGGTTTGTGTCTACCAGCTCAATGACCCCAATGGGTTCAACCAGCTTGCCGACGATGAGGAAGGGCTTTATCGATTGTTGGAATGCGACCTTTTCGATGGCAGTGTGGCCGGAGCCAAAAAATTAATTGTTCAACCCGGTCAAAATACCACCTTCAATTTGGACCGAACCCAGGGGGCTCGCTATGTGGCCGTCGCGGCCGGATATTACCAGATCGAAAGGGAACGGGTCTTACGCCTGTACGAAATCCCGGTGGTCATCGAGACAAAAGGGCTTATCCGGCGTAGCAAACGGAAAAAACTGGATTCCCTGGAAGTGGATCTGGAATTGGGATCTCAACAAATCCAATAAGCGAAAAGGCATCTCATTATGGCGCGACCACTTTTCTGGCATCAAGGCTTATTTTTACAGCCCCAGCACTTGCAGCTGGCGGATTTGCACATGCAATCCCTGGTGACCCCTGTTTACAGGTATCTCTGCCCGCATCCCTGGGGCGTCGGGGAGGCAGAAATCCAGACCGCTGCACTGGATAACCGTAGCTTTAATTTGCTGAGCGGTAATTTCATATTCCCGGATATGACCTATGTCTCTGTGCCGGACAACGGGATTATCGAAGCCCGTTCGTTTGACGAAGCCTGGGTGGAAGGTGGCCGGCCGTTTGCCGTATATATCGGCATAAAAAAATGGAATGATAGCGGGGAAAATGTCACGGTGACATCGCATTTATCCAACCTTGTTAACGTCAATACGCGGTTTGTCACCGCGGTTGACCCCGAAGAAATTCAGGATTTACACCACAACGGGCCTCCGGCGAAGGTTCAGCGGCTTTACCATCTGGTGAAGGTTTTCTGGGAGACGGAAAAAGATCAACTCGGAGAATATGATCTCATTCAGGTAGCGCAGCTGGAAAGGATCGGCGAGGGGGTTGCCCTTTCGGAAAAATTCATCCCTCCGGTTATAACGGTTAAAAGTTCGGATCTCCTGTTGCGGCTGATATTAGATATTAGAAATCAAATCGAATCCCGTGGCCGCCAGCTCGAATCTTTTAAACGAGACCGGGGGATTCATACGGCCGAATTCAGCGCCAGGGATACGGTCTATTTACTGGCGCTCAGATCTCTCAACCGTTACATTCCATTCCTGGAGCACATATTGGGCGCCAGTCACGCCCATCCCTGGAATGTATATGGAACCCTAAGACAGATTGTCGGAGAACTTTCCGCGTTTTCGGAAAAGTTCAATGTCCTGGGCGAGGTGGCGGACGGCAGCCGGAGTGTTCCGGATTATGACCACCGCAGCATCTGGGATTGTTTTTCCAGGGCCGCTGCTACGATAACACAACTGCTGGACGAGATAACAGCGGGGCCCGAGTATGCCTTTCAGCTGTTATACGATGGAACCTACTATGCTGCCGAGTTGGCACCCGATATATTTGAAGGCCGCAATCGCTTTTATTTGGTTTTTAAAACAGAGGCGGCCCCCCAGTTCGTGCTGGAGTCCTTAGAGGGTATCTCAAAATTGAGTTCAAAAGAATCATTGCCACTGCTGATCGCCCGGGCGCTTCCGGGCATCAAAATGGCGCATCTTTCAGAGCCGCCCCAGGAGTTGCCCCGCCGAGCGGGCGCCATTTATTGCCAGATTGATCATCACGGCGACCAGTGGTCGCAGGTCCAACAGGGCCGCAATATTGCCCTGCACTGGGATACAGCTCCGGAAGATCTAAAAGTTGAACTCATGGTCGTGGGGAGATCGTAGCCATGCGAATCGTCGATTGCTTTATGGAACTTTTGGCTTATGTGGCTTACTTCCAGAAAACCGTCAATGCGAGGCAGCCTGCTTTCGACCAGGTCCAGGCGGATATCGATCGCCTTGCCTCCCAGGCCGATACCTATTTGCAGAGCAAAGGTATGCCCAAAGAAGATGGCGATCATGCCAGGTTTGCCATTTTTGCGTGGATCGACGAAGTGATTCTGAGCTCTGCATGGAATCAGAAAGAGCAGTGGCAGGGGCAGCAGCTTCAGCGAACTCACTTTCAGACCACCGAGGCCGGCGAGCTTTTTTTTGAGCGTTTAAATACGCTCGGCCCTCATCAGAATAATGTGCGGGAGGTGTATTACCTGTGTCTCGCCATGGGATTTAGCGGGCGATATATCCATGAGGATGATGATTTTCTCCTGGAGCAATTGAAGACGTCCAATTTAAAAGTTCTGACGGGCAGCTCTGTTGGGCTGCCTGCCCTCGACCAGGGCGAACTGTTTGCGGAAGCCTACCCCCGGCAACCGCTTCAGCTCAAACCCCAACAGCGTGAGCGCAGTCTTTCTCCGATTATCCTGTTGGGTATTGGGTCTCCGGTTGTGCTTTATGTCGTGTTGTTTCTGATTTATCGGTTTATTCTCAATAATATCGGCGAGAATCTATTGAGCACGGTGCTGTAAATGAAGCAAATGATATGGAAACTGATTAAATATTTTGGGGTCACGGTGGTGATCCTGGCACTTGTCCTGCTGGTATTCGGTCTGGTGGCGAGCCGCGGGTGGGCCTGGTGGGTGGGTGTTTTCATTCTTTTGGGACTATTGGGGCTGGTCCTCGGCTTCGTGCTGCTGAGAAAAGTTTTTATTCGGCGACGTGAGCGGCGCTTCGTACAGCAAGTCATTGAGCAAGATGACGCCTACCGCACCACTCTCGGTGATAAAGATAAGGAGGGCGCCAAGGAACTGCAGGAAAAGTGGAAGCAGGCCATGGCGGCGCTGAGGCGGTCTCACCTCAAGAAATACGGCAATCCGCTTTACGTTCTGCCATGGTATCTGGTTATCGGCGAAAGCGGCTCGGGCAAGACAACTGCGATTCAAAGTGCGGGGCTGTCTTCCCCATTTGCCGAGGTCAGCCGGACGTCCGGAATCTCCGGAACCCGGAACTGCGACTGGTGGTTTTTTGAACAGGCCATTGTCCTGGACACCGCCGGCAGGTATGCCATTCCTGTTGATGACGGTCGGGATAAGGACGAATGGCAGAAGTTTCTTGGGCTGCTGGCAAAGTTCAGAAAGAAAGAGCCCATCAATGGGCTGGTCGTAACCATTGCGGCCGATAAACTGGCATCCGTCGGTCCGGACGAAATGGAGGAAGACGGCCGCAATATCCGCCGGCGGGTCGATGAGCTGATGCGCGTGCTGGGAGCCAAATTCCCGGTCTATGTGTTGGTAACCAAGTGTGATTTGGTTCAAGGAATGACGAGCTTCTGCGATTTGCTTCCCGAAGTAGCACTGGCTCAGGCCATGGGCAGCATGAACCCGGATGTATCAACCGATGTCGAAAACTTCACGAAAAATTCCGTTCAATCACTCGTGGAACGATTGAAAGAACTGCGACTGCTCCTTTTTCATAAATCCCGATCGAAAGCCGTCGATCCCGGCCTTCTTCTTTTCCCGGATGAGTTCGAGCGACTGAAACCCGGGCTGGGGTCTTTTATGAAGGGCGCTTTTCAGGAAACGCCCTACCAGGAAAAGCCCATTGTAAGAGGGTTATTTTTCAGCAGCGGGAAACAGGAAGGCAGTCCTTATTCCCATTTTTTGAAAGAGCTCGGACTGATCGAAGAACGCGATGTCTTGCCCGGAACCAGCAAGGGATTATTCCTGCATGACTTCTTTTCGCGAATTCTGCCGGCTGACAGAGGTTTGTTTGCCCCCACCCAGCGTACGCTGGAGTGGGGCAGGCTGACTCAAAATCTCGGTTTGGCGGCGTGGCTGGCGGTGGCCATTGCAATTTGCGGGTTACTGAGTTTTTCGTTTGCTAAAAATATGATGATCATGAAGGCGGTTTCCAAGGCGCTTTCCAAACCGGTCGTTTTTCAGAACGAAATCGTCGCCGATGTCATCAGCATGGATCAGTTTCGTCAGACAATACTCAAAGTGGAGGAGCAGAATCGCGGGTGGTGGATTCCCCGCTTTGGATTATCTGAGAGCCTGAAAGTCGAACATGAACTTAAAACCCAATACTGCAAACAGTTTTACGACGGGCTCTTAAGGAATAATAACCGGGAAATGACCGAAAAAATAACCCAATTTTCAGCGGCGACACCGGAAGAGGTTATCGGCGTCCATGTTGCCCAACTCGTCCGTCGTATTAATCTCTTGGGCGCCCGACTGGAAAATGAAGAATTGGCATCCCTCAGCGCAAGGCCCCAGCCGTCCTATGAACGCACATTGCAGGCCATCGGCCAGGAGGTCATTCCGGAAGTCGGCCAGAAACTCACCGGCTTATATCTCTATTACATTTTTTGGCGTGAGGATGCCAACATTTTGAATCAGGAGATGAATGAACTGCGAATGTTGTTACGGCATATCCTGATGATTGAAAACGCCAATTTGAATTGGATTGCCACATGGATAAATCTTGATCCAGGTCTTTCCCATCTTAGCATGCAGGATTTTTGGGGCGGAAGTCTGACCGCTGCGGACGAGCGCAAAATTTCACCGGCGTTTACCTTTGCGGGCAAAACGAGGATCGATTCTTTTCTAAAAGAGATCGAATCCGCCCTTATTGAACCCATGATCATTGCCGGCAAGAAACTGGAATTTCAAACATGGTACCGGAATGCATATTTTACCTCCTGGCGTGATTTTGGACTTGCATATCCCAACGGGGCCCAACGGCTCAAGGACAAAGCGGAATGGCGCCAATTGGCCGCAGTAATGGGCACCGTAAATAATCCCTATTTCGATCTGATGAATCGCATCGCCGAAGAGATGATGCCATTTTTTAAGAGCCCGGAGCTTCCATCATGGCTAAGACTTGTTTACGATTTCAAGGCTACAAACCTTAAGGCCGAACAGCTTTTAGAGAAAAAAGGAAAAAAAGCCGGGATCATTAAAAAGGCAACCAAAAAAGTGCAATCCAAGATTGCTAAACTTGAGAAGAAAACCGGAGTTAATGTCGGCGATTTGGAATCACGGCTGATTGCAGCTCAAGCATTGCGGGATTATCAGGACGCGCTGGCGGAAATGGCACCGGTATCCGCCTCGCGCGAAACAGCCTATCAGACGGCAGCGGCCATTTATAACGATGACCCGGCCACGAGCGAAACCCCTTTTTTTGCCGGACGGAGAGCCCTGGAGCAGCTCCAGGCGGCCATGACCGAGCCCGGCCCGGATCAGGAACTATTCTGGAAGCTGGTGCAGGGGCCTCTGGATTATTTTCTGGTATTTGTATCCAGAGAAGCCGCATGCGAGTTGCAGAAAATCTGGGAAAGAGACGTTCTTTTAGAGGTACAGGGGGTCTCCGATAGAAACGAACTCATTAAACTTCTTTTGGATCAGAACGGCTATGCCAAGAAATTTGTCAAAGGACCTGCCAAACCGTTTATTGCCAGTAGCCTCAAAAAAGGTTTCTATGATAAAGAGATCATGGGACAAAGGGTTCCTTTTGACAAGTACTTTTTTCCCTTTTTAAACAAAGGGTCCCGATCGGTGCAACCGGTCCAGGCCAGTTACACGGTCACCATAAAGGGCGAACCGACCGGCGCCAACAAAGAAGCATCCATGATACCCCACGCCACGGAGCTGGAGATGCAATGTGCCGATAAAACCCTGAAGCTGGTGAATCAGAATTACCCGATTCGAAAACGCTTTAAGTGGTCGCCGCAAGACTGCGGCGATGTTACATTGAGGATCAAAATCGCTAACCTGGTGTTGACCAAGAAATACGGCGGGAATCTGGCATTTGCGAAGTTTTTGAACGATTTTCAAAAAGGCGCCCGCACCTTTTATCCCAGTGAATTCCCCAACGAAGCTGCGGATCTCAAACGGATGGGGATTCGATACATCAAAGCCAAATACCAATTTGAAGGTCACCGGCCGGCTCTCGAACTCTTGCGTACCGGCCCCGGAAGAGTACCGGAGGAAATTGTAGCGTGCTGGGATCAATAAAGCTGAAGCGTTCCTGGGAATGGTCTGCTATGGGAAAACATCCCACCGTGATGGACTATTTTCAGGTGGGCTCCAGTGCAGCTTTGGTAAGTGCTTTCGCGGCTTGGATCGAGAAAGGTTACCAAAAACTGGTCTCCAAGAACCGCACACGGCCGGCGTTTTGCTCGTGGCGCTTCTGGGCTAAAGGCATGCGAAAAGGATATATCGCATGCGGGGTCGGGCGTGACAGCAGTGATAGCGCGGGTCGGCCTTATCCGTTGATGATTATGGGGGTCGGAACACTTGCGGGATGGGAAGAAAACTGGGATCTTTTGCCCCTTGTGTTTTCAGAGACCTGGAGGCAGATCGAATATATCACTTCCGGACATTTTGCGGATTTAAAGCAGCTGGAAACCGATATCGGGCAGGTCAAACTACCATCCCGGGATTGGTCGGCATTTTGCGGAAGGCGCTTAAAAGACGACAAAAACGATAATAGCGCTGAAGAAAATATGATGTCACAACGGCGCCGTGAAATTGAAAAAGGCGTCGGAGCACTATTAGCGACCAATGAACTTTTCGTATCCATCGATGCTGATCAGGGCTGCGATTCGCTGACAATGGCATGGCTTTGGCTGTGTTGGTTAAAGTCTCGCATCGATATCGTTCCCAATGCCGTATTTTTGGGTGGGATTCCTGAAAAATCCTACCTGGCGATATTCAACCGGTCGCTGAATTCCAGCGATTTTGTGAGGCTTTGGTCTGTTTCCGCTGTAGATTAATTTGTATTTTTAAGATAGCTTCTGATGATGTGCATTAATACTTAAAGCATTGCGTAGAAATAAGCCAATGGAAATTCATTCTCTGGGAAAAGATCCGATTCAACCGGATCAACCTGCCGGGTCGGATGTCCGCTATGAGCCCGAATACGAACAGCTGCAGGCCGAGATTGATAAGCTTTCATCGCCTTCGGCAGCCGGCGGCATCGACTGGAAAAAAGTGAACGATCTGGCTGTTTCCATCCTCGACAAAAAATGCAAGGATCTTTTGGTGGCCAGCTACCTGGCAGTAAGCCAGATTCACATGCGTCGAATTGAGGGTTTGGCTGATGGGTTGAAGGTCCTCCACGATCTTATTGAGCACTACTGGGATGACCTGTTCCCGCCCAAAAAACGCATGCGGGGCCGATTGGCTGCCATCGAATGGTGGATCGAAAAGACCGTAACGGCCCTGAAAGGAATAACGTCCCAACCGGTTGCTGCGGGAAAAATGGACGCTATCAATCATGCCCTGACACAAATTGATTCCTTGCTGGCCGAACATTTGCCGGAGCCACCGCTGCTGAGGCCGATACAACGGGTATTAGAAGAGTTTCCATCCGTATCCCAAGGAAAGTCCGAGCCTGAATCCACCTCAGCGGCTGAACCCCCCCAGCCCCGGCCGTCGCCGGCGCTCAAACCGGAAACACCACCTGAACCCCCGCAAACTGCTGCGCCGTCCAACGAACCGCAGGAGCTCACCACCGAATCGGATGCCCAAAAGCTCATCACCTCAGGTATGCAGAAAGTCCGGCAGGCAGCCGCCTTTTTGCTGGAACATAATTCCATGAATGCCATGGCGTATCATTACCGGCGAACTGCGGCCTGGTCGCTGGTGTCGGCACCACCGCCGGAATCCAACGGGCAAACCCGGATTCCGCCGCCAGCGCCTCAGGTTCGTCAGGCACTGCTGGATTTCAGAGATAGCGGAAACTGGAATGCCCTGATTATGTCTGCCGAACAGCGGCTGTCCCAATTCCCCTTCTGGTTTGATCTGAATCGCTTTTCAGCCGAAGCGCTTGCCAGTCTGGGCGATGGTTATCAAAACGCTTACGAAGCGGTATGCCTGGAAACCGCTTTCTTTCTTTATCGCTTTCCGACCCTTGCCGAACTGAGTTTTTCGGACGGCTGCCCTTTTGCGGATCAGGAAACCCGGCAGTGGCGAAATGATATTGCTATCGGGGCCGATTCGGCTGCAGAAGCCGGGGTTGCAATGTCTGAACCCGCCAATGCTGCCGATGAAACAGATCATATGGCCGATACGTTGGCAAAGGCCCGGGGCCTGGCAAAGAAGAAGAAGTTGCCGGAAGCCGTTTGGTTGTTTCAGGCCGAATTGAAAAATTGTAGTTCGCAACGAGAAACCCTTATGTGGCGGTCGGCGTTGTGCCGGATATTGATCGGGTCAAAGCGGACGGACATGGCGCTGCCGCATCTTGAACTGATATTAAAGGATATTGAAACCTATCGACTTGAAAACTGGGATCCTCAATTGGCGTTGGAGGGGCTCAAGCTGGTATGGACCGGATACACCCATCATACCGATAAACAAGTCAAACGCGACGCCCAAGCCGTATTGAGCCAAATCGCCAAACTCGATCCGACCGAGGCGCTGAACCTCAGTAAGCCAAAAGGATAGTATGTTTGAAAATTTACACATTTTTTTATATTAACCTAAAACAAAGGGGGTAGTCATGGCAAAAGAAGGATCTGTTGCCCCAAAGGAGAGGGTAAACATTTTGTATCGGCCCGCCACGGGAGATGCCAAAGAAGAAGTGGAACTTCCACTGAAGCTATTGGTTATGGGTGATTTCACACTTCGCGCGGATGATCGTATGGTAGAGGAACGCGAGCCGATCAATATCGACAAGGATAATTTTAACGAAGTATTAAAGGCTCAAAACCTCAAGCTTGACATAACGATTCCGAACAAGCTTTCCGAAGATCCCGAGGAAGAGACGAGCCTTTCACTGAAATTTGAATCGTTAGCAGATTTCGGGCCGGAAGCCATTGTCAAAAATACACCCGAGCTCAATAAACTTCTCGAGCTCAGGGAGGCACTGACTTCCCTGAAGGGACCCATGAGCAATCGTCCGGAGTTTCGTAAGAAAATTCAGGAACTGGTCAAGGATGAAGCCGCCAGGGAACAACTTTTAAAAGAGTTGAAACTTGAAGAATAAGAAAGGGGGATTACATGGCCGAAGAACGTGAACAACAGAAGCCTGTTTCCGTAGAGGAAAAATCAGCTGAGGCGCCCTCTCTGCTCGATGATATCGTTACCGCCACCAGGCTCAAGCCTAAAGATGAAGGTTACTCTCTGGCCAAAAAGGGCGTGGAAGCCCTGGTGTCCCAACTCGTCGAACCGGGCCGCAAGGTAGACAAAGTTTCCAAAGCGCTGGTCGACGAGATGATCGCAGAAATTGACCAGAAGCTCAGCCTCCAGGTGGATGCCGTCTTGCATCATGCGGAATTACAGAAACTGGAATCTGCCTGGCGGGGATTAAAGTATCTGGTGGACAAGACCGATTTCCGGGAAAACATACGGCTGGAGTTGCTCAACGTGAGCAAAGAAGATCTCCTGGAAGATTTCGAGGATTCACCGGAAGTCACCAAATCCGGACTATACAAAACGGTGTATACAGCGGAGTACGGCCAGTTTGGCGGCAAACCTTACGGGAACATTATTGCCAACTATGAGTTTGGCCCCGGACCTCAGGATGTCAAGCTTTTGCAACATATTGCCAGTGTGTCGGCCATGGCACACGCGCCATTTTTTGCGGCGGCCGGGTCAGAATTTTTCGGACTGGATAACTTTAAGGGTATTCCCAATCTGAAAGATTTAAAATCTATTTTTGAAGGCCCCCAGTACATCAAATGGCAATCCTTCCGGGAGTCCGAGGATGCGCGTTACGTAGCCCTGACCCTGCCGCGCTTTCTGCTGCGCCTGCCCTACGGCTCTGAAACCGTGCCCGTGAAGGGTTTTAATTACGAAGAAAATGTTTCCGCATCCCATGAGCATTACCTGTGGGGCAATACCGCCTTTACCTTCGCGACGCGGTTGACGGACAGTTTCGCCAAATACCGCTGGTGCACCAATATCATCGGACCGATGGGAGGCGGCGCCGTTGAAGACCTGCCGGTCCATCAATTTGAATCCATGGGGGCTGTTCAGACAAAAATCCCCACCGAGGTGCTGATATCGGATCGCCGGGAGTTCGAACTGGCCGAGGAGGGGTTTATTTCCCTGGCCATGCGCAAGGGCAGCGACAATGCCTGTTTCTTTTCGGCCAACTCGGTTCAGAAGCCCAAATATTTCGGAACCAGCACGGAAGGCAAGGAAGCCGAGCTCAACTTCAAACTGGGGACCCAAATGCCGTACATGTTTGTAGCCAACCGGCTGGCCCATTATTTAAAGGTCATCCAAAGGGAAAATATCGGCAGCTGGAAAGAGCGAACCGATTTGGACCGGGAGCTGAACGCCTGGATTCGGCAGTATATTGCCGATCAGGACAATCCAAGTGCCGAGACCAGAAGCCGACGGCCGCTGCGTCAGGCGCAGATAACGGTTGAAGATGTCGAAGGTGAGCCCGGGTGGTACCGGGTCGGGATGAAAGTCAGGCCCCATTTCAAATACATGGGAGCCTATTTTACGCTTTCCCTTGTCGGCAAGCTGGATAAAGAATAATTTTAAAATTGGAAAAGGAGGTACGCTATGCCAACTCCCGCTTATTTGTCTATCGCGGGCTCTACCCAGGGAAATATCACCGAAGGGGCGTTTACGGAAGACAGTGTTGGGAATATTTACCAGGAAGGTCACGAAAACGAAATTCTGGTGGAAGCCTTCAGCCACACGGTCACCGTTCCTACGGATCCCCAGAGCGGGCAGCCCACAGGACAGCGTGTGCATCAACCCCTGACAATTACCAAGGTTTTCGACAAATCCTCTCCAATGCTCTATAAGGCGCTGACCACCGGCGAGCGACTGCCCACATGCGAGCTCAAATGGTACCGCACGAGCAAAACGGGAACCCAGGAGCATTATTTTACCATTAGATTGGAAGACGCGATCATCACCAATATAACAGGTCGGATGCCCAACTGCCAGGATCCGAATCAGGCGCATTTCACGCAATTGGAAGATGTCTCGTTCAGCTATCGCAAAATCACCTGGACCCATGAGATTGCTTCAACCTCCGGAGAGGACGATTGGCGTGCCCCGGCCAAATAGTAGATTGGTTCTAAATTAACAGTCTAACTCAATATTAGGCCTTTATAAAATCATGCGCGAAGAGAGATTGATCGAGCGTATCCGCTCGTGGAACAAAGCGCCCGACCGGCGCGACGGGCCGGACCCGAAGCGAATGGTCGCTTCGATCATCCGGCACCTGGAGCGGATTCTGAACACCCGCCGGGGCAGTGCTCAGATTGGCGAGGATTATGGTATCCCCGATGTCACCGATTTAAGGTCCGGGCTTCCCGAAAGCTTAAGAGATTTAGAGCGGATGATCCGAAATACGATTCAAAAATACGAACCGCGCTTAAAGGCGGTACGCGTCAGGTTTATTTCCCAGGATGAGGACATGCTGGCGGTCAGTTTTCAGATCGTCGCCCGCTTAATCCTGGAGGAGGAAAAGGACCCCGTGGTATTCGAGAGCTTTATGGACTCCGACGGTAAAGTCACGATCAGGGGGTAGTGAAAAACCGACGGTTAACCCTCCGCAAACACAGGACGTCATAGACTTATGTTCAACCATTACTTCCAACAGGAGCTGGACAATTTAAAGGAGTTGGGGACGGAATTTTCCAAAGCCCACCCGGCAGTGGCCCCCATGTTGAGCGGCCACTCTTCCGACCCGGATGTGGATCGCCTTCTGGAAGGAGTGGCTTTTCTGACGGCTCTGTTGAGACAGAAGCTGGATGATGAATTTCCGGAGATCATCCACGAGCTGGTCCGGCTCATCTGGCCGCACTACCTGCGCCCACTGCCGTCGGCTTCCATAGTCGCCTTTACGCCCAAGCCCATTCTGAAACAGGCCCTGACCATCCCGGCCGGCACCCAGGTGGCTTCAACGCCGGTGGAAGGCACGGCCTGCGTGTTTCAGACCTGTTATCCGGTGGAAGTTC
This sequence comes from Desulfobacterales bacterium, assembly GCA_030145015.1. The sequence goes on along the minus strand of JAQYWI010000016.1, from coordinate 14,446 downwards.
ACCCGCTAAAGCTGCTGGAGGCCTCCTTTGTGGAGACTTCGGGACAACCCCCGGCAATCCGGATGTTGCTGGAGCTCAGCGGTCTCAACCTTGAAGACTGGCAGCCGCAGGCGCTGCGCTTTTACCTTGCAGGAGATTTCCAGGCCGCGTCCGACCTTTATCTTTTGTTGAACCGTTACCTGACGCGCATTTTCATCGGCGCCGAAGGCAACGACAGTATGGTGGCGCTTCCCCCCGAGAGCTTAAAACCCCTTGGATTCGGGCCGGACGAAGGCATCATTCCGTATCCTGCGCACTCATTTCCGGGCTACCGGTCGATTCAGGAATATTTTATGCTGCCGGAAAAATTCTTGTTTCTGGATCTCGTGGGATGGGATCAATGGCAGGACAGGGGTAAGGACTACCGGTTTGAAATCCGCTTCGAGCTTAACCAAATCCCGGCGGCTCCGCTCCGTATCAAAACCGGCGATTTTGTCCTGGGCGCCACACCGGTTATCAATATTTTTCCTTTCGATGCCGAACCGATTCGTCTGGATCACCGCAGAACCGAATACAGGGTGAGGCCTTCCGGAAAAAAGGATGCCCATTACCAGGTATACACGGTCGAGAATGTGAGCGGGTTTGTCCAGGGGACCGCCGAGGAGCGGGTCTATGCACCCTTCGAACTGTACAACGCGGCCCGCACTGAAGCTCCCGTATATCAAATAAAAACCCGGAATTCGCCGGTGCGGCCGGGTTTCGATGTTTACCTGTCGGTCGCCTATCCACCGGAGTCCGGGCCGCCGGTTGCAGAAACCCTGTCGATCGAACTTCTGTGCACCAACGGCTTTCTGCCCGAAGAGATCCGCACCGGAGACATCGCGGTACCCACCAGCAGTACGCCGGGACAGGTGGAGTTTAAGAATTTGCGTCCGCCCACGAGCAACATATTGCCGCCGCTGGGAAGCGATCTTCTATGGCGTCTGATTTCCCATCTATCCTTGAATTACGCTTCGCTCTCGAATACGGAAAATCTGCAGAAGCTGCTAAATTTGTATTTATTTAAAGACGCCAGAAAACCGGAGACATTTCTGGCCAACCAGAAGCGCGTGGCCGGCATCCAGAGCGTCGACACCGGGGGATCGGACCGCCTGGTGTCCGGGATTATGATGCGGGGCCGCGACATAAAGCTGGAGGCTCAGCACGATCATTTTGCCAGCCCGGGGGATCTGTTCCTGTTCGGCAGCATCCTCGACCATTTTCTTGGGGGTTATGCATCCATCAACACCTTTACCCGGCTCACACTGCGGGAAGTTATTACAGGGGAGACGTATCTATGGCCGGCCAGGCTGGGGGATCATCCCCTCATCTAAATTCCGATCCCGCAGCAGGCCTGAAGCTTGAGCTTCTGAAGGAGGGGCATGCCTTTTCTTTCTTTCAAGTCATGCGCTTGTTGCGCTTTTTCGCCCGGCAGTCATCCGGGGCACCAAAATCGCCTTCCGATCTCAGTCAAAAAATTCGAATAAAGCCCAACCTTTCCCTGGCGTTTCCCGCTTCAGACGTTGAACGTATCGAAGAGTTAGGAGATCCTGATGACGCGCAGTATTTAATTACCGTCAATTTTTTAGGACTTTACGGATGCGCATCGCCTTTGCCGACATTTTACACGGAGGACCTCATTGACGAAGAGGCCGAGGATGAATCGGTCTCCAGGGATTTCATTGATATCCTCAATCAGCGCCTTTTTGCCCTGCTCTTTGAGTGCTGGGGCAAATATCAGCAATATCTGCAGGTCGTTGAACACGAAAGTTCCGCATATATCGACAGGTTGTTTTGTCTTCTCGGCCTGGGCGAGAAAACGCTCCGAAAAGAAATCTTAGAACCGAGCCGGCTGCTGCGCTACATCGGGCTCTTTACGCAATTTCCGCGCTCCGCATTAGGCCTGGAAACCCTGTTAGGTGATGCCTTCGGCGCAACACCCGTGGAAGTGATCCCCTGTGTCGAGCGCGTTGCCCAAATACCGCAAAGCCAAACTTTGCACCTGGGCGTATCCGGCTGCCGGCTGGGTGCCGACACCTATCTGGGCGATGAACTGCCCGACCGTATGGGCAAATTCCGTATCCGGCTCGGTCCCCTGACGGGGACTGACTTTAAGCGCTTTTCACCGGGCACCGAGGATTTTGAACGGCTTGCGTTTCTCACTGACCTGTACTTCGTGGAGCCGTTGGAATACGATGTAGAGCTGATCCTGGCCGGGAGCGAGGCCCGGACCGTTTGCCTGGGGGATCCTACGCGGGCTTCACTCGGCGTGGACAGCTGGATTTTTTCGACTCCCGAGCTGGGAGAGGTGCGGGCGATTTTCAGCCCGCAACCAAATCCAGCGGATTCGCTTCAGGCGGAGCAACAAAATAAATTTTTAGGGGACAAAGAAGAGGTAACTCTATGATTTCGGTTGACATCAAATCACTTTTGGGTCGTCTGAATCCTTACTGCACCCGCAGTCTGGAAGCCGCCGCCGGATTGTGCGTCTCACGCACCCATTACGAAGTTGCGCTGGAACACATGCTTGCCAAGCTGCTGGAGGACCCCCAGGCCGATATACCTTTGATCCTGCGCCATTTTGACATCGATGCCGGCCGGGTTCAAAAGGCGGTGGAACAGTCTCTGGAAGAGTTTAAAACCGGCAACGCCGCCAAACCTGTGTTTTCCCCCCTGCTGATGGAGTGGTTTCAGGAAGCCTGGCTGCTGGCCTCCGTGGATCTGAGTGAGAACCGGCTGCGATCCGGCGCTCTCATGCTGGCGTTTTTGAACCGTTCCTCGCAATTTGCTCCCGGCGGTTACGTCGATCTTCTAAGCGCCATCAGCCGGGATGCGCTGCTGGCCCAATTCTGGGACATCCTCAAAAACTCGACCGAAAAGCCCGCCGCCCGCGTCGAAGCGGCAGAAGCGGCAGGAGCGCCGGCCGAAGGCACCGCCTTGGCACAGTTCTGTGTAGATTTTACCGGCAAAGCTGCTGCCGGCGAAATCGATCCGGTCTTCGGCCGGGACCGCGAAATCCGCCAGATGGTGGACATCCTGGCCCGGCGTCGCAAGAACAACCCCATTGTGGTGGGCGAGGCCGGTGTCGGCAAGACCGCGGTGGTGGAGGGCCTGGCGCTCAGGGTGGTGGAGGGTGACGTGCCGGACCTTTTGCGCGACGTGTCCATCCTGAGTCTGGACATGGGCCTGCTTCAGGCCGGTGCCGGGATGAAGGGTGAGTTTGAAAATCGCCTCAAATCGGTGATCAATGAAATCAAGGCCTCGGAAAAACCCATCATTCTTTTTATCGATGAAGCCCACACCCTGATCGGAGCCGGTGGAACCACCGGCGGCAGCGATGCCGCCAACCTGCTGAAACCGGCCCTGGCGCGCGGGGAGCTTCGCACCGTGGCGGCTACCACCTGGTCGGAGTACAAAAAGTACTTTGAAAAGGATGCCGCCCTGGCCCGCCGCTTTCAGCTGGTCAAACTGGATGAGCCATCCGAGGAAACCGCCGTGCTGATTTTGCGGGGCCTGAAAAGCAAATACGAAGAGGCCCATGACGTGATCGTTCGCGACGATGCCATCGAAGCGGCTGCGGCCCTGTCCAGTCGCTACATCTCGGGACGGCAGCTGCCGGACAAGGCCGTGGACCTGCTGGACACCGCTGCCGCCCGGGTGAAAGTGCTTCTGACCGCTAAACCGGATGTGATCGAAGACAAAGAGCGCACCATCCAGGCCCTGGAGCGGGAGAAAAAGGCCCTGGAGCGGGATCATCTGCACGGCATCGAAATCGATGACGATCGTCGGAATGAGATCGAAACCAATCTGGCAGATCTTGGCAAAGCGCTTACCGATCTCCAAGAACGCTGGCTGAAAGAGCAGGAGCTGGCCCGTGAAGTTATCGAGCTGCGGCAATCTTTTTACGAGCTGAAAACCGGAGCAGGAGACAAAGGCCGGGAAAAAGAGCTCAAAAAGCAGATCGACACAGCGGGCGGCAAACTGAAAGCGCTCCAGGGCGACGCGTCGCTGGTGAAAATCGAGGTCGACCCGGACGTGGTGTCCAAAGTGGTCTCAGACTGGACCGGCATTCCGTTGGGCAACGTCATGCGGGATGAAGCCCTCAACATCATCAAGCTGGAGGAAAACCTCAAACAGCGCATCAAGGGTCAGGATGAGGCCCTGGGTGTGATCACCCAGGTGATCAAATCCGCCAAGGCCGGGATCAAAGACCCCGGTCAGCCCCTGGGCGTCTTTTTGCTGGTGGGTCCCAGCGGTGTGGGCAAGACCGAAACCGGCCTGGCCCTTGCCGATCTGCTGTTCGGTGGGGAGAACTTCATGGTCACCGTCAACATGAGCGAATTCCAGGAAAAGCACACGGTCAGCCGCTTGATCGGGTCTCCGCCGGGTTACGTCGGTTACGGCGAAGGCGGGGTGCTGACCGAAGCCGTGCGCCAGCGCCCTTACTCGGTGGTTCTGATCGACGAAGTCGAAAAAGGCCATCTGGAAGTGATGAACCTGTTTTACCAGGTGTTCGACAAGGGCCTGCTGGCCGACGGCGAGGGCCGGGCTATCGATTTCAAGAACACGGTGATCTTTTTGACCAGCAACCTGGCCACCGACGTGATCACCGAACTTTGCGGGGGTGACGAAATGCCGTCTCTCGAGACGGTCAGCGCTGCCATCCGGCCGATGTTGAGCAACCACTTCAAGCCGGCGCTTCTGGCGCGCATGACGGTGGTACCTTATTTCACCCTGGCGCCGGATATTCTCAAAGACATCGTGGCCCTCAAGATGGGCAAGCTGGTCAAACGCCTATCCGAGACCCACAAAATGAAGCTCGTCTATTCCAACAAGGTGGTGGACCAGATCGCCGCCCGCTGCACGGAGGTGGAGACCGGGGCCCGCAACATCGACTACATTATGACCGGGAGCATCATGCCCCGCATGTCCCAGGAAATCCTGTCTCGCATGGGCGCAGGGGCCATGCCGACTGAGGTTCGCCTGGATTTGGCCAAAGACGGCACCTTTAACATCAGTTTCAAAGGAGGATAAAAATGCCTATAGATGACACGAAGCGATTTACTTTTGTTTCCGGTGGGTGGCCGGAAGATGCCTTTTCGGTGGTTAAATTCAAAGGCACGGAAGGCATATCCAGACTGTATGAATTCGACGTCACGCTGGCCTCTGATGATCCTGATATTGATCTTAAAGAAGTCCTGCAAAATCCGGCCACTCTGACGATTCACGGAAGTGATCAAACGTTTCCGATTCACGGGATTTTGGCCCAGTTCGAACAGCTTCATGAAGTCAAGGGGAACTATTTTTACCGGGCATTGCTGGTGCCCAGGCTGTGGCAGGCCGACCTTTATCACGAAAACCAGCTCTTTCTCGATAAATCCGTTCCGGATATCATCGCGGAAATCTTGCGGCAGACCGGCTTGACCACCCAGGACTATGAGCTGAAGCTGACGAAAAAGTACCCCCGCTGGGAGTACATCTGCCAGTTCCGCGAAACCGACTTTGATTTCGTCTCCCGCTGGATGGAACGGGAGGGCATCTATTATTTCTTCGAGCAAGGGGAACAAAACGAAAAGCTCATTATCACCGACAATTCAACCGTGCACAAGGACATTGCGGGCCTGACCACCATTCCTTATTCTCCCCCTTCGGGCCTGGCTCCCGAAGAAGAGGCGATCAAAGCATTTTTTTGCCGGCAAAAAAGACTGCCCAACAAGGTCATATTAAACGATTACAACTATCGCAAGCCTTCCCTGGAGCTCAAAGCGGAGACGGTTGTGGATGCAAAAGGACGCGGAAGTGTCTATTTCTATGGGGAGCATTTCAAAACACCGGAAGAGGGCCATACACTCGCCAAAGTCAGGGCTGAGGAGATTCGGTGCCGTGAGAACCTTTTTCACGGAGAAGGCACGCAGCCGGCTTTGTGCCCCGGTTTTATCTTTGAAATCGCCGGTCATTACCGCGAGAGCTACAACCAGAAATACCTGATTGCCGAAATCGAACACCAGGGAGGTCAGACGAGCGCGTTCATGACCGGTACCGGCGCCGAGCTGACTGAAAGAGAACAACAACCCACTTACATCAACGCCTTTACGGCCATCCCGGCCGGGGTGCAGTTTCGCCCCGAGCGCAATACAACCAAGCCACGATTTTACGGGACCATGAACGCCAAGGTGGATGCCGCCGGTATCGGCCAATATGCGGAGATCGACGACGAGGGGCGCTACAAAGTGAAGCTGCCCTTCGACCAGAACGGCAATGGGGGGGGCAAGGCCTCGCGCTGGGTGCGTATGGTGCAACCTTACGCGGGCGCCGACCACGGCATGCACTTTCCGTTGCACAAGGGCACAGAGGTCCTCCTCACCTTTGTGGACGGGGATCCGGACCGCCCCATTATCGCGGGGGCCGTGCCGAATGCAGAGACCAAAAGTGTGGTGACCAGTTTAAATGCCACCCGAAACACGATCAAGTCGGCTGGCGGGAATGTGCTGGAAATGCAGGATATGGCGGGGATGCAAAGAGTATTGCTATCGACGCCCCACGAGGACACCTACCTGCACCTGGGCGCGCCCAACAGCCCGAGACATCCGGCTACGCTGAGCACTAAAGGAACAGCGCACATTAGAGCCGATGGAGAACTGCACATCGAAGCCGGCAAAGGTGATGGCGATTACAACTATGATAAAACGGTTGAGAATACAGGCACGCGCACCGAGAACATCTGCCAGGGAAAGTATGAAAAAAAAGTTGAGAATACGGGCACGCTCACTGAAAAAATATGTCCTCCAAACTATGAGAGGACCATTGATCATACGGGAAAGCTTGCTGAAAAAATATGCACTGATAAATATGATAGGCAAATAGATGCTTCGGGGAATCTTAAGGAAATAGTGAAAGGGGAATTGTGGCTGGAGTCAGACCGTAAGATGACATTGAAAACGAATGACGGCGATATTGAGCTTAATGCAGCAAATCAAAATAAAAATGTTATAATAAGAGCTAATCAAAGACAAGAGTATACCAGGGCTGAATGGGAAGTAGGTCACTGGGGTAATAAGTTGGAATTCGTAGGAGGTACCCAGGAGGCATTCGCATTTGGCAATAAGTTTGAGATGAACGTAGGTGGTCAAGAGGACGTTTCTTTCATTGAATCTTTAGGGCTTTTTATCGGGCTAAAACAAGAAATAACTTTTGCACTATGTTTAGAAATTGCTGCCAGCGCAATGCTAAAGCTAGGTTGGGCACCTGAGTTTGAACGAAAGGGCCTAAAACTGGTGAGTTGTGATACAGTCCTGGAAAACAAAATGTGTGACATATCTGCGGATACAATAGGAATTAATATGAGTAATTTAAAACTCATTGGATAGATTCAACTCGAATCGAAAGGAACATTCAAGAAATATAGATAATTATTTACAGAGATGAAAACAATCAAACCCATAAACCAGAGTCTACTATACAAAACCTATGAAGCGAACAGGAGGTTTTATCTGTGCACGGTAATCTCAAGCCATTTTTCGTTTGATTCGACTTACCTTCTTTCCGAACCGGATCTCTGGAGATTTGCAAGCTCTGAGCTTGGCAAGGATGCCATGCTGGACATGTGCATGCCCAAACCCCGGGGAGAGGTCGTTGTCATCGGAAAGTGCTTCACGCCCGGGGGAAAGCCGGTTCCGGCCTATGAGGTTCGTCTTCAGATAGGAGCCGTCAACAAAACACTTCACGTGTTCGGTGACAGGTTCTGGAAACGAAAAGGAGGAATGCTCAAAACTATTTCCGACCCTTTGCCCTTCACCAAAATGGATATCAGCTACCAGAACGCCTTCGGCGGCCCCGACTACAAGAAAAACCCGCTGGGCAAGGGGCATGCTCCGGTCAAATCAGATAAGGGAGAAACAGTCCATCCCCTTCCGAACATCGAAGATCCCAGAGACCTCATCGACTCCCCCAAGAAGAAGCCCGATCCCGCAGGGTTTGGGCCCATAGATTTAACTTGGCCCCAGCGCATGGATAAAGTCGGTACTTATGACCAGAAGTGGCTCGAGGAATTGTTCCCCGGCCCTGCTGCTGACATGGATCCCACCTATTTCAACGCGGCGCCGGAAGATCAGTGGATTGATGCTTTTTTTAATGGTGACGAGTCAGTAGAAATAAAGGGAATGCATCCTAACAAGAAAACGGTAAAGACAAAACTTCCGGGCGTCAAGTCACGCTGCTTTATTACCCAAAAAGACCGCAATAGCGAAGAATTCAAAGAGATCAAGACTAGCCTTGACACGGTCTGGCTCTTTCCCCATGCGGAAAAAGGGATAGTCATTTGGCGCGGGGTTGCTGAAATTCAGACGGATGATGCAGAAGATATCCTGCACATGCTGGTTGCATACGAAAGGATAAATGATAAGCCAAAACCATCTGAGCATTACCGAGAGGCATTATTAAAACGGCTGGATGAAGAAAAAGGCGCTCTTTACATGCTCGATGAAAAGGACCTCATTCCTACCGGTGAAAGATCCGGCTTGGCCGCGCTGATTAAAGATGCGGGCAAGGAAGAAGATGCTCTTTCGCTAAATCTGAAGAAAAAAGCTGAAAAGGAGAAGAAGAAAGCTGAGAAGAAGAAGCAGGAAGCTATGAAAAAAATGGAGGAAATGTGTGCGAAACATGGTCTTGACCCGTCAACGGTCATGCCCCCTCCACCACCTCCCCCACCCAAGGCGCCTGACATCGATCCCAATAACTTGGATCCTGAAGAAATCATGCGGTTCATGAAGGAGGCTGAAGTTGATGCCATGGCCAGAAAAGAAAAAGCAGTGGCAGATGCCATGGCAAAAAAGGCACAGGCGGAAAAGAAGATAAAGGAGATCTGCGACAAGCAAGGCCTTGATTTTGACAAGATGATGGCAAAACTACAGGCACAGAAGCCAAAGCGGCCTTTGGTTTCTGCAGATGATACGATTGAGAAGCTGAAAAAAGCAAAGGCGACCGCTGAAAAGCAGGTGAACATGGTCTGCGCAAAATTGGGTATCGATTATGATACGGCACTCGCCCAGGCAAAAGAACAGCCGGACGGGAAAACATTTCCGATAATTGAAGCGGTCGAGAGGATAAGAAAAATTGATCCGGATGATCCCGAGCTGCTTGAAAAATTGAAACTTGCGGAGAAAACGTCAAAAGAAGCCTATAAAAAGACCGCCCATCATCTTCCGAAGCCCGAGCCGCTTTCCCCGGAAGAGGCGGACAGGCTTAAACAGGCGTTTCTTGTCATGCATGCTGAGGACCAGTCGTTTGAGGGAAGGGATTTTGCGGGAGTTGATCTAAGCGGTATGGATCTAAAAAACGTTGACCTTCGGGGAATTTATCTCGAGGGTGCGAACCTGTCGGGTGCCGATCTCACCGGCGCCGATCTTTCAGGGGCCATACTTGCATGGGCCGATCTTTCGGGCGCCAAGTTAAACCGCGCAAAGATGCAGGAAACCTGCCTGGGCAGCGCAAATCTCACCAAAACCGAGGTAAAAGATGCCGACCTGACCGATAGCGTTCTTTCAAAGAGCAATCTGACCGACACGGATTTCAGCGGAACCAACCTTAATAAGGTTGAGCTGATAGAGGCGACCTTTAAAAACACCAACCTGTCAAGCACCATTATTGCGGAGGCTAACTTTTTGGAAACCGATTTTTCCGGTGCTGATTTTTCCGGCGCAGATCTGACCGGGACAAACTTTATCAAGCCGAAACTGGACGGTGTTAACTTTACAGGTGCAAAGGCGGATGGTGTGAATTTTATCGAGGCGTCCTGCGAAAAGACCGTGTTCAATAATGCAGACCTTACAAACGCGCGTTTTCCGCAGAATGCGAATCTTAAAGGGGCCGAGTTCAAAGGTGCCATCCTTAACAATGCAAACCTGATGGAAGCGGATCTTACAGATGCATCATTTGTAAAAGCCAGCCTGAACCATGCAAATCTCATGAAGGCAAACCTCAATAACGCGGATCTAACCGGCATTACAGCGAAAAAGGCCGCTTTGATAAAGGCCGATCTCAGTGACGCAAAGATGATCGGAGCGAACCTGATGGAGGCCAATCTCAAGAGCGCAACGATGGTCAGGACCGATTTCAGGATGGCCAATCTATACGGCGCTGAAGTCATGCGGGCTGTCGTGGGGGAAACCGATTTCAGGGGTGCAAACCTTAAGATGACTAAAATTTCCGATTGGAGGCCGGGTGACAAGGGAAGAACTGACAAATAATATCAAGGAAGGCGAGATAATAGAAAGGGCCGACCTTGCGGGCATGGACCTTTCCGGGGCGGATCTGGCAGGGGGCATTTTTGAGAATGTGTCCTTTGCAAAGGCCAATCTGGCAAACGCCATCTTAAAAGAATCCATATTTAACGAAGCGGACTTCAGTGGCGCCGACATGACCGGTGTCAACATGTCGGATGCGATCATGACCAAGCCGAGACTTCCCAACGTCAGCCTTGCAGGTGCTGATATGACCAAGGCCACTCTGACGGAGGCTGACCTTTCCGGGGCGGATCTGTCCGGGGCCAACCTTTTTCATGCAAATGTTATTGATGCAGATCTTTCCGGCGCACTTTTAAAGGACGCAAACCTCGAGCACACGGTTTTTAAGGGTGCGGTATTGCCGGACGCTGATTTTTCCGGCGCCAATATGCGCAGAACGTTTTTGATGGAAGCAGACCTTACAAAGACGGTCTTAACCAACGCCAGGTTTGATCTTACGTTCATGATGAGCTGCAACCTGTCCGGATTGGATTTGAAGGAGATGCATTTTGTCCTGACCCAGTTCCAGAAATCGAACCTGTCCGGGGTTGATTTCAGCGGATCAGATCTGACCCAGGTGAACTTCACGGAATCAGATCTGTCCAGAGCAAGGCTTGACAGAGCGACAGCCGGCTATGCCATGTTCACTAAAACAAAAATGACCGCAGCCAGTCTGAAAGGGGCCATGCTGAAATATACCAACTTTCAAGAGGCGGAGCTCAACCAGGCTGATTTTACAGGGGCCGACCTCGAGCAGGCCATCTTTGCAAAAGCTGTCTGTAAGGCAGCAGTGTTTGCAGGGACGAATCTGACCTGCAGTGATTTCTCCCATGCCGACATTTCGGGCGCGGACATGTCGCGTGCCTCCATGTACCGAACCAAACTGCACCGGATCGTCGAAGAGCATACAAACTGGACCGGTACCATCAGGAAACTTGCACTCGGCACGGATAAGGAGCTTGCCGAGGCGGAGGACTTTGTTTTTGCGGGGAAATCTAAATAAGAGATGCACGGCTTGCGACCGGGGCCTCAAGCTGTAATGAATAACGGATAAACGGAGGGCAGTATGGACAATCTTGCAATAAGGCATTTATCTGCAAACGCCGATCAGGCATATGCAAAGGTCGTTTCACAGGCGGATACGTTCTATTCAGTTGAAACCGAATCCGGTCTTTATCGCGTCAGAAGGGCTGTCAGCTGCGTGGTCCAGCCTGAATTAAACGATCTGGTTCTGGTTTCTCTGAGCAGTCTTGGCGGAGGCTATATTCTTGCCGTGCTTGAAAGAGAACAGGGAGCAAAAACAACCCTGTCGTTTGATGCCGATGTGGATATCAAAACATCTGCAGGAAGCCTTTCGATTGCCTCAAAACAGGGTATTGATCTGGCAAGCCCTGAAGAAATTAACCTTGTTTCTTCAAGCCTGGGAATATCTTCTTCAAAGGGAGAAATAAATATCGGCCGGCTTTCCTTCCTGGGCAATTTTTTTGAAGGAAGTCTGGAAACCGTGAAGCTTCTTGCCAGAACATTTGACTCGATAACGGATCGTTTTTTCAGAAGAACCAAGCGTTCATACCGGTTTGTTGAAGATACGGATCAGGTTAAAACAGGCACTTTAAATTATATTGCCGATAAATCCCTGATGCTGAGAGGTACATTTACCCAGATGACCGCCAAAGAAGATGTGCACATCGATGGTGAAAGAATCAATATAGGTTAAGGAGGAAAAATGTTCGCAAATACGCAGATGGGCGGTATGGCCCTGGCTTTTCCGGATGTATGCAAGACGCCGACACCTGCTGGCCCCATACCCATACCTTATCCCAACATGGCCATGGGCACGACACGCGTCCCGCCCTGCTTCAAAGTGTTTATAAGCGGAACTCCGGCGCACAACATGAACACGATGGGCACCATCAGCAATGGGGACAACCCCGGGGTGGCCGGCGGCGTTGCCTCCCAGATGGTCATGGGTCCGGACCGGCACCTGATGGGATCATTCTCGGTTCTTCTCCAGGGGATGCCGGCCACCAAAATGACCAGCATGACCGGGCAGAACGGCATGAGCTTGAATGTTCCAGGGGCCACCCTTGTGCCGAGCCAATTCAAAGTATTGATCCTTAAATAAAGGCAATATCCAGAGGGCGTCAATCGGTATATCGATAACTTATCGCAAAAGTTCATTCAAACTGGTCCGCTATACGACAAGGAGAACCCACAATGAAAACCATATGGGTCACCTCCCTCGGCTCCTCCCAGGATCCGATCAAAAAGCTGATGTCTCAGATGAAAACATACGGGTTGGAGGTTCAAGGGCATTTCTGGAAGGATGATTTGAAGAAAATGGCCTGGATGGCGGCCAGGGACAATTTGATGGATGCGAAGATTTCCATGTGGGCCATTTTGGGGTCAGATGATGAACTGCTGGCGGCGGACACACTTTACGGGCTGTCGCTGCTGGCGATCGCCGCCCAGGCGCAAAGGGGTCTGCACTTTTCCATCATGATCCTTCAAACCCGGGGAGAATCGATTTCCTCCGAGCCACTGAGCACGCCGCTGAAAGGCGCGGAGGTGATGTCGGCCTCGGATGCCGGGTTGGGAGCGAAGCTGGTGGCCAGGGTTCATAAACCCGCAAAGCCGGTTTCTTCAGAATATCATATGGATGTTTACGCAAATGAACAGATCGGCCAGTGGTTTGAGGTGCGGCCGCAGAATTCACGCTGGCCCGGGGCGATGTTCGGTGTGACCGGCGCCGAGATTGCCTTTCATGCGGTCGGGTCTTCCGGAAGCCTGCCGGCCAAGACGGTGCTGAACTACCCGATGGAGGGACTGAAGCTGGAAATCGGGGGAAAAGAATATACGGCCTGGGCCGCTCAAAACGAACTGAATACCGAGACCTCTTATTTTATAAAAGTTGAAGGGTTCCCCGAGTCGATTGTGTTCGGTGCTTACTCCGCCGAAGAAGCGGCGGATGTGTTTGTCGTAAGGTTGAAATAGCCTTGTTTTTACGGGTTAGACGGGCAAGACGCGCTGTAGCGGACACGTTGTTGCAGGCAGAAAAGCAGCAACATTAACAAAAAAAACAGATACGAGGTGAGGAAATGGGCAGTGCAGAAATCATTCGCAAGGATTTGGACAATCAGCAGTTTTTGCAGCTTCGTCAGAACACCGAGAAGATTTCAGACGTTCTGGAAAAAAGATTAAGTGAACATTTGAACGTGCTCAGACCGCTTTTTATCCCCCGCAAACTGCTCGGAACTTATATTGAAAGTGCTTCAACCGATGAAGTCCACGGTTCCGACAAGGCCTTTGCCGAGCTTCAGGAATATTTCGGCGCGATCTGCGAAGACCCTTTTGGCTTGCCCAAGAAACTGCGGTCACCTTTGCCGCCGATTTCGAATCAACTCGATGCGGTGCCCTATCAATATACGCTTTACGTGGGAGAGAAAAAAGAAAAGGCGACAACCATTACGGCTGCGACCCGCTGGATTTTATCCTATCGCAGTGAGTGCCCGATCAGTCGCCTGACGGCCATGGTATCCGGGGCCGAAAACCGCCAACCCGAGGATATGAAGCAGTCTCTGATCGCGCATGTAACCCTTGTGATTTTCTTGAAGCAATTTCCGTCCCTCAACCAGCTGTTGCAGGATCTTCGTTACGAGGTGGAAATTCAAGAACTGAAGGATTTAGGCGGCCTTCCGGTTGCGGTCTTGAGAGCCCCTATAGAGACCTTCCTGCCCCCGGACGATTTTATTCTTCAAATTACGCAACTGTCGGGTATTCCCGCTTTTCAGGAAATTATCGACCTCGATGCGGCGGATAACATCCCTGACCCACTTAAGGATGCATTGAAGGCTTCCCAGCTAGGATGATTTGTTGTTACGCGGTCGATATTCCCCAGCCCATCTTAATCGTGTCGAATTTATACCGCTTTTCATAATAATGTTCCGAAATACGGAAGGGCGGCATAAGTGGTTGTAGAAAAAAACGTTCGAATTCCGGAACGTTTTTTTGACAACCACTATAAGGCAAGCTTGCGTCTTTTTACCATGAAAAATTCAGCTCCACCTTATCCCGGGAAGCAAGAATCTGCCGGGCGGGTTCCAGCGCAATTCGCACCGGAACCCGGCCTTCCGGGTCGGGTTTGCCGG
>JAQYWI010000301.1 GCA_030145015.1 Desulfobacterales bacterium | reverse complement strand
CCCATGGGATTCAGCTCATAGGGCAATCCGCTCTCTTGAATTATGTTAAGTGCCCGGGCGACATACGGGCTAAGGCTTTCGCCTTTATCCATCGGAAAAATTGAAAATTCAACTATTGCGCTCATGGTAGCCTCCTTATGTTTATTGAGACGGAACCGGCAGCCACGGAGGGCTGCCCTACGCCGCCATCCAGCAGCCAGCCTGCGACGAGCTCAGTCGAGTCGAAGCCAGCAGCCGGCAACATTGACAGGTTTATCTTATTTCTTTATACTTCTCACCTTTTAAAGTGATTGTCAAAAAACGTTAGAGTATTGAAACGTTTTTTTCTACAACCCCTTATGCCGCAATTCCTTTATTCGGAATATTTGATGGAAAGCGGTATGTAGGGGTTGTTAAAAAATGTTGCGGTATTGAAACGTTTTTTTCTACAACCCCTTATGCCGCAATTCCTTTATTCGGGATATTTGATGGAAAGCGGTAAAAATACATTTTGCGGAAGCTGTCAATAATATCTCTTTCCCAATCTCTGGCCTCGAGGAGGAACCATGCAGCAGGCAGCGCCTAAAAGCTATCAGATCCATCTCATTCCCGACTTTACCAATTTTACGTTTGCAGGAAATGTAACCATTATTGTTGAAGCCAAAACAGCCATTCAAGAACTGTGTTTGAACATCCTCGAGCTCACCATTTTTAGCTGTGCTGTCGAACTGAATGATAATTTTGTCGAATGTGTCTTCGAAACGGATACGGATAAAGAAGAATTAAAAATTCTGCTTCCCCAAAAAATAGAAGGCGACATCAGCATTAAGATTCGCTACGAGGGAATAATCAACGATAAAATGGCCGGTTTCTATCGAAGTCAATATGTCAGTTCCGAAAAAACGGAACATATCGCCGTGACCCAATTTGAAGAAAGCGATGCCAGAAGAGCGTTTCCGTGTGTGGATCACCCCGCCAAAAAGGCGACCTTCGATATTATAATGGAGGTCGACAAAGACCTGGTTGCCATATCCAACAGTGCCATATCTGAAGAGACGCCCTTAGATAACGGGAAAAAACGCGTAAGATTCGAACAAACCCCCAAAATGTCCACGTATCTGGTATTCTTTGGGGTCGGAGAGTTTGAGTTTACCCGGGACACCCAAGATCCCCGGGTTCGGGCGGTCACCCTGCCCGGAATGAAATCTTATGCAAAGTTCGGCCTCGAGTTTGGCCGCAAATCCCTGGCATTTAGCGAGGATTACTATGGCATCCCCTATCCGCTTCCAAAGATGGATCTAATTGCGATTCCCGACTTTGCATTCGGCGCCATGGAAAACTGGGGCGCCATTACATTTCGTGAAAATTTGCTGCTGCATTATCCCGATATCACTTCTAAATCCGGCGAAGAAAGAATATGTGAAGTCATCGCTCACGAGATCGCCCACCAGTGGTTCGGCAATCTGGTCACGCCCACGGACTGGAAATATCTGTGGCTAAACGAAAGCTTTGCGACCTATTTCGGATACGGGGTTGTCGATCACTATTACCCGCAATGGGAAACCTGGCAGCAATTTCTTTATGGGCAAACCGCAAGCGCAATGGCCAGGGATGCACTCCTGGAAAATTTTGCCATCGAGATTCCGGGGGGCGAACATGTCGTTATTAACGTCAGTACGGCACCGATTATCTACAGCAAAGGCGCTAGTATCTTGAGGCAAATCGAAGGATACATCGGCGCAGGCAACTTTCAAAAAGGGCTGCAGCATTACCTGAACACCTACGCGTACGGCAATGCCGCCAGTCAGCATCTTTGGGATTCCTTTGAGAAAACATCTGAACAGCCGATCGGCAAAATGATGAAAAGCTGGATCGAGCAGGCCGGATTTCCGATGATTTCGGTTAAAAAGAAGGAAAACAAACTGGAATTGACCCAGAAACGGTTCACGTTTCTAACAAATGATTCCGATCAAACCTGGTTGGTGCCCATTATCATTTGCTTTTTCTCAGACACCGCAGCGACCGAGCAAATGATCTTTCTGATGGACGGCACTAAACACGAAATTGAAATTCCGGAACATACGAATGCTTATAAGGTCAACGACAAACAGACCGGTTTCTATATCGTTAACTACCACGACGCAGAAAATCTTGATGCACTCGGCCGCCGGGTCCGCGATCAAGCGCTGCCGCCCGAAGATCGCTGGGGGCTGCAAAGCGATATGTATTCGTGGTGCAAAAATGGAACAACCTCGATTAGCGATTATTTGAAATTTCTTGCCTGCTATGAAAATGAGGATGCGTTTCTGCCGCTAATCAGTATCTCAAATAACCTGCAGCATGCCGCGCTGGTGATGGACGGCACCACCAAAGAAAAAATATCCTCTCTGGTTCGGCCCTGGTTTGAAAAGGTGCTTAACAATATCGGCTACGAACCGGCACCCGCTGAAAAACATACCACATCCATACTGCGGGAACAGTTACTATGGCACGCAGTACTCAGTGGCTCCGAAAAAGCAGCCGACTTTGCCCGCCAACAATTTACCGGTTTGACGCAGGGCAAAGCGGTGCATCCGGACATCATGAAAAGTGTGATGCAGGTCGGCGCATTTAGCGGCAAAGCAGAGACCTTCGAGTGGCTCGACCGGCGGTTTCAGTCATCTAAGGTCGAACATGAACGCATGAATATCCTGATGGCACTGGGCTGTTTTAAGGAAAAGACCTACCTGCAAAAATCCCAGCAGTATATTTTGAATGAAGTGCCGGCCCGCAATAAATTCATACCGGTTGTTGCCATGGCCGCCAATCCATATGCGATCCCGCTGTTGTGGGACTGGTATGTGTCCAACCTGGATCAAATCGAGCAATTTCACCCCATGCTGTATGAACGGGTTGTTGCGGCGATTGTGCCGATGGCCGGGATGGATAATCCCCAAGAAGTGCAGGAATTTTTTGAAGATTACATGCAAAAGACCGACAAAGCCAAAGATGTGATCAAGCTTTCTCTTGAAAGATTAGAGATAAACCTCAGGATGAGAAATTCGGGGTGAGAACTATGTAACTAATTCTTGTGGCTAAATGTTCCAAAAATTTATACAGATTAGGTTTATCTGCTAATCGAGCGCTGCGCTTTAGGAGCGTTGCACTCAAGGAGCGCTGCGCTTGTTGAACACATTAATTTCTAAAATCAAGAAGTGAAATCCCGCATGGTGCGGGGATGCATAAAACCTGCCTTTACCTTATTAACCTCAAGTTCCGTAGGAACGCTCCTCAAGGCTCAAAGAGCCGCTCCTAAAGGCCTGAAAGGCCGCTCCTTAACTCAGGCCGAAGGCCATGCCGGCATACTCCTTGATACTGGCCTTGGCCTCTTTTAAAGTGTGGCCCAGCTTCCAGGGCTCCATAAAACCCTCCAGCATCATTTTCCAGCCCTCTTCATCTTGAAATATCGCGGCTTCTTCACAGGACACCCCGCAGCCTTCCTCACCGAGTACATTCATCAATGCCTCTAATATTTCTTCACGATCGCCCATGGTCAGCTCCTGTTTTTGATTATTGAGGACGAGTAGGATTTACGATTTCATATGCATCATGCTCGTCGTCGTCCTCATACTCGTTCTCGACACAAAATTGCGCAGCCTCTTCACCATCCTCTGTTAGATGGTAGAATTCCTCAACTTTAGGCATTTTAGCTCATTTTAGTCACTTTAGGCACTTCTAACTTTACAGCACCTTTGGAACTTTTTTCTCTGTCTTCCAAGATGACCTGCTAATTTTGAGATAGCTTATAAACTAGCATTAAGCACTGGGGGGAATCTGTCAACCGAATATTAAAAAATTATATTTAACATCAGACAGTTAATAAGCCAATTCGGAAAGCCAGTTGGTATCGGTTTAAATGAATGGGGTATATAAAACCGTAAAATAAAGTGTTTGCCCCATTAACAAGCGCGTTCTTTTGTATTAAGCAATTTGAAAGCTTAAAACTTTAGCCAGGTAAATTTCATACGAGCTTGACAAGCAGAGTTCATTTTTTTTATAAAAGTTATCTTGTAATTTATGCCTGATGTGTGATTAAGATGCTTAGCAACAGTCACGCCGCATGAATGCTTAGAAGTGGTTTCAAAACCCCATCTGAGGCCCAATGGCTGCGTTGCCCCGCAAGCGGGATTCGCATCTGATTTTTTGGATCTGGGTGCAGCACAGGCCTCCGATAAATGCTCACATACCCATGTATGCTGCGCGTTATCGATCGGCCTGCGCCTTGATGCATACATTAATCTGATTAGATCAGACATGTAATCCCGCTTCAGCGGGGCTTTGATGCACACATTAATTTTGTTAAAATCAAGACGTGCAATCCCGCGTTCAAGCGGGAAACCTGATCTGAGGTTTTGAAACCACTTCAAGAGCTTTTGGAATTCTCTAAATAAAAGCGATTTTTTCACCACCCTGTCCTTCTTTTTCTGCTCCAGGAGACGCTTTTTGATATGAATCGGCGAACCTTTCTCAAGATTGCAGGTATGGGCAGCATTTCCCTGGCAGCCGGCTGCACTCCTCCTGAAAAAAATCTGTTTTCCCTCGTTCAGGCACCCGACGACATGGTAACCGGCAAAGCGACCTGGTACGCATCGACCTGTCGCGAATGCCCGGCCGGTTGCGGTATTCTCGCCAAAAACCGGGAAGGACGCATCATAAAGGTTGAAGGCAACCCCCTGCATCCCATCAACAAAGGCAAGATCTGCATGCGCGGCCAGGCTGCCCTTCAGGCCATTTACAACCCCGACCGGATCAAAACACCGTTGCTGAAGGAAAAAGACAGGTGGCAACCCATTTCGTTTTCAAAAGCCCTGGCCCTGTTAAAGTACAAAACGCATGATGCGTCTCAAAAAGGTCCTGAACGGATCCGCATGCTGACAGAGGTCATCGGAGAAAGCCTGCTGGCACTTTTTGCGGATGCTTTAACGAGCTGGAACGCTCAGGGTCCTTTGATATTTGAACCCTTTGCCT
>JAQYWI010000121.1 GCA_030145015.1 Desulfobacterales bacterium | reverse complement strand
ACTGTCTGAAATGTCTGATTTGCGGCAAGCAATATCGTCCGGATGAAGTCGATTACATTTGCCCGGAGCACGGTGATGAAGGCGTACTCGATGTTCAGTACGACTACGATTTTATCGGCCGGCAGATAAGCAAAGAAACCCTTTTGAACTCAAGCGACCTTTCGATTTGGCGGTACAAACCGCTGCTGCCGGTTTATCCTGACGCGACGATTCCGCCCCTTGCGGTAGGCTGGACGCCCTTATATCCTTGCCCGCGCCTTGCCCGGGCGCTGGGTCTGAATGCCCTGTGGATCAAAGACGACGGACGCCAGCCGAC
The DNA here is from genome assembly GCA_030145015.1 of Desulfobacterales bacterium. The sequence continues at coordinate 16,854 of JAQYWI010000121.1, read as the reverse complement.
AGCGTCATTCAAAGACAGGGCCAGTGCGATTGCCGTGGTAAAGGCCAAAGAAAAGGGTGCTGAGATCATTACGACCGCAAGCACCGGAAACGCCGCGGCGGCATTAAGCGGACTATGTGCCAGCATCCAGCAGGCCAACGTGATTTTTGTTCCGGAAACCGCCCCCCAGGCTAAAATCGCACAGCTGCTGGTCTTCGGCTCGCGCGTATTTTTGGTAAAGGGGACCTATGATGACGCTTTTGACCTTTGCCTCAAAGCGACCCAAACTTACGGCTGGTACAACCGCAATACGGCTTACAACCCTTACATGTCCGAAGGTAAGAAGACCGCCGCCTACGAAATCTGTGAACAGCTGGGCTGGAACGCACCGGACCGTATTTTTGTCAGTGTGGGCGACGGCTGTATCATCGGCGGTTTGCACAAGGGCCTCAAAGACCTGGCGGCCCTGGGATGGATCGACAAAATGCCCAAACTGATGGGCGTACAGGCTGCCGGCAGCGGCTACATGTACGCAGCCTGGAAAAACAATGAAGATATCCGCACCAAAGCGCCGATTAGCGCCCAAACCGTAGCCGACAGCATCAGTTCCGAACTGCCCCGTGACCGTATCAAGGCCCTGGCTGCCGTAAATGAAACCGCTGGCGCGTTCCTCAGCGTCGAAGATAACGAGATTTTAAGTGCCATTACCCAATTGGCCCGCAACACGGGTGTATTTGCAGAACCGGCCGGAGCGGCCGCCTATGCCGGCCTGCTAAAAGCGGTCGAGCAAAACCGGGTTTCCAAAGATGAAACCGTTGTCGTGCTCAACACCGGCAATGGTTTAAAAGATATCGCCGGCGCTATGCAGGCGGTAGATCTTGCGGGCACCAAGCCGTTTCAGGTCACGCCGGATCTCGAAGCGGTCCAACGGATAGTGGATCGCTGGGATGCAGCTTAATTGCAGGTTTGAGATGTCGAGCACACGTTAAATTGGTTTGATTGATTTAATTTGTTCAATTGGTTCGGTTTAAGTCAACCAATTCAACCAATAAGACAAATAAAACTAATTTAACAATTCCTTCTTGAACCCCTGAACGCTGAACCTTGGACCCTGGAACCCGGTAACTGAAACCCTGATTAGAGGAGACCTACTGTGATAGATTTAACCGTTGTTCCTGACGCGCTTGAAAGAGCCGTAAAAAGAGCCAGAGAAAAAAACATCATTATTCCGACCTTTAAGCAGCAGAAAGACCCCGGCCGGATTCCGGAAGCCATTGTGTCCGGGCTGAAAAAGGTCGGACTGTGGGACATCGATCCGTTGAACCTTTTTCGGATCACCTGGCATAACGAACCGGTTGCGCACGGGGGCGGGTTTGGCGATGTTAATTTCGTCGAATTTCCCAAAGCGCTGACCGGCGTCGATGCGCGGATTGTATCGGTTATCGGCAAATGGTTTCCCACCGGGGCGCACAAGGTCGGGGCGGCATTCGGCTGTCTGGTTCCGCGGCTGGTGACCGGCCAGTTCGATCCCAGCACCCAGAAGGCTGTGTGGCCGTCTACCGGCAACTACTGCCGCGGCGGGGCATATGATTCCACCCTGCTGGGTTGTGAATCCATTGCCATCCTGCCAGAAGGCATGAGCCGTGAGCGCTTTGAATGGCTCACATCGGTCTCCGGTGAAATTATCAAGACCCCCGGCAGCGAAAGCAACGTCAAGGAGATTTTCGACAAGTGCTGGGAACTGCGGGAATCCGGGCAGAGCCTGGTGATTTTTAATCAGTTTGATGAATTCGGCAATTATCTATGGCACCACGAGGTCACCGGGCCGGCCGTATTGGATGTGCTCGAGCGTATTATGGGTCCCCAAGATAAATTTCGGGGATTTATGTCGGCAACCGGGTCGGCCGGCACTATCGCCTGCGGGGATTTTCTCAAAAAACAGTTTCCGATGAGTAAAATCGCTGCCAGCGAAGCACTGCAGTGCCCGACGCTGCTGCGAAACGGATTCGGTGAGCACCGCATCGAGGGCATCGGTGACAAGCATGTACCCTGGATTCACAACATTAAAAACCTAGATTTCGTGGTTGCGGTTGATGATGAGACCCCCATCAGTCTGATGCGTCTGTTTAACGAACCGGCCGGGAAAAAATATCTGACCTCAAAAAGCGTTCCGACAGCGCTGATCGAGATGCTCGATCTGCTGGGGATTTCCAGCATCGGCAACCTGGTTACGGCAATTAAATTCGCCCGGTACTATGAATTGGGCGAACATGATATTGTGATGACGGTGCTGACCGACTCCATGGAGATGTATGCCAGCCGGTTGCAAGAGCTGAATGCGGAACGCGGCGAGTTCACAGATAGCGATGCTGCTGCCGTATATGCCCGCCATCTGCAGGGCCTGGGCATCGACAACATGGAAGAACTCACCTATTACAGCCGCAAGCGCATTCACAATCTTAAATATTATACCTGGGTTGAACAGCAGGGCAAAACATACGAAGAAATTCAGAAGCAATGGGATGACGATCAATACTGGGAAAGCATCCCCACGTGTGTGGATCAGATCGATGCCCTGATTGAGGAATTTAACGCCAAAACCGGCTTGCTCGATAAGCTTTAGTTGGTAAAGCGGAATGGATTCTATTTTAATTTTATAATTTAGACAGGATTAACAGGATTTTCTTTTTTTCTTTCACGGTTTCCAGATGAAACCGTGAAAACACAATCCGCCTTACGGCGGAAACTTCTTAATCATGTTAATTATGGCAAACCGTTTATTCAAGACTCCTTTTTGATATGAAGCGCATCCTGTCAAGATGTTGCTTGTGGATATATCGAATAGTAATACTTTAAAGACTCTTACTGAACAGATGATTGCTAATTCCGCGAAGCGGATTGAGTTTCATCACTTTCTTCCGGAAAGTGATGAAGATAAAATAATCCAAATAATCCTGTTAATCCTGTCATAAAAAAAATAAAAACAGAATCCATTCCTATAGAGAGGATAGGAAATGAACATCGATTTTAAAAAGGTTTATGAAAAGGCTGAGGCGTATAAACCAGCGATTTCTAAATTTTTGCGGGATATGATCGCGATCCCCAGCGAAAGCCGCCAGGAAGCCAAGGTGATCGAGCGAATCAAAGCGGAAATGGAAACGGTGGGGTTCGACCGTGTGGATATCGATCCCATGGGAAATATTCTGGGTTATATCGGCAACGGCCGCCACCTGATTGCCATGGACGCCCATGTGGATACGGTGGGCGTAGGGGATCCGGATCAGTGGGAATATGATCCCTATAAGGGCTATGAAGACGATGAAATCATCGTCGGTCGTGGGGCCAGTGACCAGGAAGGCGGTATGGCTGCCATGGTCTATGCCGGTAAAATCATCAAAGATCTGCATCTGGAAGATGATTACACGCTCCTGGTTGCCGGAACCATTCAGGAGGAAGACTGCGACGGCCTCTGCTGGCAATATATTATTAATGAAGACAACATCCGGCCCGAATTCGTTGTTTCTACGGAACCCACTTCCTGCCGGGTTTACCGGGGCCAGCGCGGTCGAATGGAAATCAAAGTCGCCACCTCGGGGGTCAGCTGTCATGGTTCGGCACCGGAACGGGGCGATAATGCCATTTTCAAAATGGCACCGATCCTCAATGAGCTCAAGGTATTACACACCCATCTGAAAGATGACGATTTTCTCGGAAAGGGGTCATTGACGGTTTCGGAAATTTTTTTCAGCTCGCCCTCGCGCTGTGCGGTCGCCGACGGCTGCTCCATATCGATCGACCGGCGCCTGACCGCCGGCGAAACCGGTGAGTATGCCTTACAGCAGATTCGGGATCTGCCGGCGGTAAAAGGAGTTAAAGCACAGGTATCCATGTATAATTATGACCAGCCGTCTTATACCGGGCTGGTATATCCGACGGATTCCTATTTTCCGGCCTGGACCCTGGAAGAAGATCATCCGGCCTGTCAGACGCTGGTGGCCGGCTATAAGGGGCTGTTCGGGCAAGAACCAATCGTGGATAAGTGGACATTTTCCACCAACGGGGTGGCGATCACGGGGATGTCCGGAATTCCCTGTATCGGTTTCGGACCGGGCCATGAGGATCAGGCGCATGCGCCCAACGAGAAGACCTGGAAAAGCGAACTGATTCAGTCCGCGGCAATATATGCGGTCATACCGGCCATGTACGTTCAAAAATTTGTCCGGGATTAATACGTTGCCGGGACCCATACAAGTGTTTCAGCAGGGTGAGACCCATGTCCAAACTGGTCGCCATCGCTATCGGGGGCAACTCGCTGATAAGGGATCGTCGCCACCAGAGCGTCGACGATCAGTACGCCGCTATCTGCGAGACGGTTCGCCATATCGTCGATATTATCGAGGACGGTTACGAGGTTGTCGTCAGCCATGGGAACGGGCCCCAGGTCGGCTTTATTTTGCGGCGATCGGAGATTGCATACCTGCATGAGGGACTGCATTTTGTGCCCCTGGCCAGCTGTGTGGCCGATACCCAGGGCGCCCTCGGTTACCAGATCCAGCAGGCCCTGGAAAATGAATTTAAAAAACGAAACCTTGCCAAAAAGGCGATCACTGTCATTACCCGGGTCGAGGTCGATCAAGATGATCCTTCATTCGCCCATCCGGCCAAACCGATCGGCTCGTTTTACAGCGATCAGCAGATTCAAAATCTGAAAAAAGATCATCCGGACTGGACGGTTATCCACGATGCCGGCCGGGGCTACCGGCGTGCGGTACCGTCCCCGGCGCCGGTGGGCATTGTCGAGCTGAACGCCATTGAAACATTGATCAATCAAGGTTTCTGCGTCATTGCGGTCGGGGGCGGGGGTATACCGGTGGCGCGCCTGGACGACGGAACCCTTGAAGGTCGTGATGCCGTTATTGATAAGGATTATGCCACCGGCCTGCTGGCCACCCGGTTAAAAGCCGAAATGCTGTTGATATCAACGGCGGTTGACAACGTATTTATAAATTTTGGTCGGCCCGACCAAAAGGCGTTGGGCGCGATTCGCGTTGAGGAGGCCCGGCGCCTCATGGCTGAAGGTCATTTTGCGGCCGGCAGTATGCTGCCGAAAATCAATGCCGCCCTTGATTTCATCGAACATGGCGGCACCGCCGCGATCATCACCAGCCCGCAATTGTTAAAAGCAGCCATCAGAGGCCAAGCCGGCACGCGTATATCCCGCGAAGGGCCCAAAGCATTATGAACCAGAATTTAAATAGGATAGGCGGCTGGAAAGCTGGGATGCTTGGAGGCTGGGAAGCTTGAAGGGATGAATTTTTTTAGCCTCCAAGCCTTCTGGCCTCATAGCTTTCCAGCCCCTATGCTTATATGTTTCGTGGATTTATTTTAGAAGGTTATCGGCTAGGCAAATATTCAATTGATAAAGAACTGATGATAAACTTCAACTTAAACGGCTCCGAAAAAAGCTTTGACGGTGATCCCAAGATGTCCCTGTTAAATTATTTAAGGGGAATCGAGGGCCTTGTTTCCGTTAAAGACGGGTGCAGCGGCGAGGCGACCTGCGGCGCCTGTTTGGTGGAGATGAATGCGGAGCCGGCACTTTCATGTATTACCCCCATGGAAAAGGTCGGCGACGCCGACATCGTTACGATTGAGGGCTTTCCGGAAAGTCTGCGCCGGACTCTTGGCCGGGCATTTGTGGCCAAAGGCGCGGTCCAGTGCGGATTTTGCACCCCGGGATTTTTAGCGCGAGCCAAAATTCTGTTAGAGATCCATCCTCAGCCAAGCCGGGAAGAGATCATGCATGCGCTCAGGTTTAATCTGTGTCGTTGCACCGGATATGTGAAAATCATCGATGCCGTCGAGCTGGCGGCCGAGTACATTCGTAAGAATCGGGAGCTCAAATTATCAAATGCCGGAAAGGTGGGCGCTGATCAGCCCAAATACGACGCCTATCAAAAAGCGATCGGCAAGAGCGCGTTTATCGATGACATGCGCATGGATGGAATGCTGTACGCTGCCCTGAAATTTAGCGACTCTCCCCGGGCGGTCGTCCGCCGGATCAATTGCTCGGTTGCCGCAAAAATAGCGGGTGTCGTGCGGGTCTTTACGGCTAAAGACATTCCCGGTGAGCGAACCATCGGGGTTATCAAGCAGGACTGGCCGGTAATGATTGCCGAAGGTGAAACGACCCGTTACATCGGTGATGTGCTGGCCGGGGTTGTAGCTGAAACCGAAAAAATCGCCCGCGCAGCCGCACAAGTTATTACGGTGGATTATGAAGTCCTGGAGCCTTTGACCGATGTGCACGCCGCCGAGACCAGCCCCATTAAAGTCCACGAATCCGGCAACCTGCTCAGTGTATCGCATATTCAGCGCGGCCAGGATATCGATACGGTCTTAAAATCATCGGCGCATGTAGTGAAGGCAACCTACCAAACCCAGCGGGTGGAACACGGATTTTTAGAAACCGAGGCCGCCATTGCGTTGCCGCTGGGAAAAGAAAGGATCGAGTTGTGGGTTCAAAGCCAGGGCGTGTATGAGGATCAGCGGCAGATTGCCCGCATTCTCGGTGTTTCCATCGATCGGTTTAACGTTAAACTGGTGCCCACCGGTGGGGGATTCGGCGGCAAGGAAGATTTAACCGTTCAGGGGCATGCGGCCGTTTTTTGCTTCCATCTGCAAAAACCGGTCAAGGTCAGGCTGAGTCGGTCGGAGTCCATCCGCATGCATCCCAAACGCCACCCCTTTCACATGCAATATGCCCTGGGATGTGATCAAAACGGCAGGCTGACCGGGTTGTCGGCGCGGATCGTCGGTGATACCGGCGCCTATGCTTCTCTGGGGGCTGAAGTCCTGGAAAGGGCCGCTGGGCATGCGACCGGTGCTTATGACGTTCCGAATGTGGATATTGAGTCCAAAGCCGTTTATACCAACAATATCCCCTGCGGCGCCATGCGCGGCTTTGGTGTCAATCAGGTCACTTTTGCCATGGAAAGCTGTGTCGAACAGCTGTGCGTCCAAGGCGGATTTGATCCCTGGCAGTTCCGTTTCGACAATTTACTGGATACCGGCAAGAAAACCGCGACCGGGCAGATCCTGGGCAAGGGCGTGGGTCTAAAAGAAACGCTGCTGGCGGTTAAAGATGAGTTTTATGGGGCCCAAACGGCGGGTTTGGCCTGCGGGATAAAAAATTGCGGCATCGGCAACGGCGTGGTTGAAGAATGTGAAGTCAAAATTGAAATCAAGTCCGAAGATCATGTCATTTTAGAGCACGGCTGGACCGAAATGGGCCAGGGCGTGGATACCGTCGCCCAGCAGATCTTTTGTGAAGAAACCGGTATCGAGGATCCGGGAATCATCGAGGTCAAAGTCAGCACCGAATCCAAAGCCAGGGCCGGCATGACCACCGCCAGCCGGGCCACTTTTCAGATGGGGCACGCCATCATCGATGCTGCCAAAGCGCTTAAAAAGGATTTAAAGACGAAAGGCCTGGCGGAATTGAGCGGTAAAGTTTACACCGGCCGCTGGATTTGCGATTGGACGACACGGCTCGGTGAACCGGGTGAGGTTTTAACCCATTATTCATACGGGTATGCCACCCATCTGGTCATACTGGATGATGCCGGGCAGGTGGATTGTGTGGTGGCGGCCCATGACGGCGGGCGCGTTATCAACCCGACCCTGTTTGAAAGTCAGATCGAAGGGGCCGTGATCATGGGGCTCGGCTATGCCCTCAGCGAGGAACTTCCCATGGAAAACGGTCAGCTGAAAACCAAGCGCTACAGCAGGATGGGTATTCCCCGGATTAAAAATATCCCGAAAATTGTGGTCAAAATGGTGGAAGTCGAAGATCCTTTAGGGCCATACGGTGCCAAAGGGGTCGGGGAGATCGGTAATATTCCGACCGCCGGGGCGGTGGCTAATGCGCTTTATCAGTATGATAAAATTGTTCGATATGAATTGCCGATGAAGCTCAAATGATCTTTATCTTTGTAAGGATTAATCCCTGAACTCCGGAATTGTTGGTCATCTCGTTAAAAAATTCGAAATTCGAATCTCGAAATGCGAAATAAATTCGAATACCAAATGACAAAAATCCTAAACATAACCTTAGATATCATCGTATTCAGTTGATAATTATTTTTTAAGTTTTGGACATTTAAAAATTTGAATTTTGATATTGTTTCGATTTTCGTATTTCGTGCTTCGGATTTCCAGTTTATATGAATTGGATTTATGGTTAGAGAGAATATTTTCTTCTAAGGTTTAAGGAAGGCAGATCGAGTTATGACGCTTTATTTAAAAGATGCAACCTATATCGACTGGCAAACCCTGGCATTTGAATCCGGCCATCTGGCGGTTGGTTCCGGTGATGACGGGGGCATTCGGTTTCTGGACGCGCTGCCGCCCGAAGATGAACGCGGCGTTGGCGACCGGGTATTGGATTGCAGCCGGCGGCTGGTGACCAAATCCTTTGGCTGCGGTCATCACCATATTTATTCGGCCCTGGCCAGAGGGATGCCGGCGCCGGCGAAAATTCCGCACAATTTTTCAGAAATCCTCGAATATATCTGGTGGCATCTGGATAAATCGCTGGATACGGAAATGATCGAGGCAAGCGCTCTGGTTTCAGCACTGTATTGTGCCAAAAACGGCGTGACCTTTGTTATCGATCATCACGCCTCGCCGTTTGCCATCGAAAATTCGTTGGCAACCATCGCCAAGGCCTTTGATCGCGTCGGCATATCCCATCTGCTGTGTTATGAAATATCAGACCGGGACGGTGAAGGCCCCAGGGAAAAAGGGCTGCAGGAAACCGACACTTTCCTGAGTTCCGGTCGTCAGGGTCATGTGGGACTGCATGCGTCTTTTACCGTCGGCGATGATTTGCTAAACAGGGCCGTTGCATTGGCCCAGACGCATAACACCGGCCTGCATGTGCATGTGGCCGAAGATGCGGTGGATCAGGAATCCTGCTTAAAACATCACAACCAACGGGTGGTGGAGCGTTACGCTGAAGCCGGGGTGCTGGCTCTGTCAAAATCAATCCTTTCGCATTGCATCCATCTAAACGAAAAGGAAAAGGGCCTCGTGCGCCAATCCGATGTTTATGTTGTCCAGAATACGGAGAGCAACTTGAACAACAATGTGGGCGTGACCAATTACCGGGAGCTGGGAGAAAATGTCATCCTGGGAACCGACGGGATGCACAGTGATATGCTCAGAAGCGCCAAAGCCGCTTTTTTAACAGGCCAGGCAGCCGAAGGTCTTGGCATGGCCGGTGTTTACAGCCGTTTTCGCAAAGTACATGATTATATCGACCGTAACGGTTTTAGCGGTGACGGGGGCAACAACCTGGTGATATTGGACTATGATTCCCCGACCGATATCAACGCGGGCAATTTTTTAGGCCACTTTGTTTATGGGATCGACGCCCGTCATGTCGAAAGTGTTATTTCATCCGGCAAACTGATCGTTGAAAACAAAAAGCTGTTGACGATGGCGGAAGACGAGATCCTCGCCTTTTCGCGGGAGATGGGCCGGAAACTGTGGCAAAAGATGCAAAAATAAAAGTGACTAAAGTGACCAAAATACCCGAAGTGCCTAAAATGCCTAAAATGATCTAAAGTGCCTAAAATTAAGGAATTCTATCGTTTAAATATAAAAAAGAAGGAGCGGAGCGAGACCATAATTTTAGGCAATTTAGGCATTTTAGCTCACTTTAGGCACTTTTTTAACCGGAGGTTTAAACCTAATGAACAAGAACGAAATTCTACAGCGTATCGAATCCCTATCGACTAAAAAAACCGACGCCATGTATCTGAACGATTTTCTGCTGACCTGGGACAAGTCCGCAGATGAAATAGACGCCACCTTGCAGACGGCGGAAATATTGCGTGCCATGCGCCGCGACAATATTTCCTGCCGCACATTCGACAGCGGTCTGGCGATTTCCATCTTCAGGGATCAATCTACCCGCACCCGCTTTAGTTTCGCCAGTGCCTGCAATTTACTCGGCCTGGTGCTTCAGGAACTCGATGAAAAAAAATCCCAGATCGCCCACGGCGAAACCGTGCGGGAGACGGCCAATATGATTTCTTTTCTGGCCGAGGTCATCGGCATCCGTGATGACATCTATCTGGGCGAAGGCCACACCTACATGAAAGAAGTGGCCGGGGCGGTCCATCAAGGACACCGGGAGGGGGTATTGCCCCAGCGGCCCACCCTGGTTAATTTGCAATGCGATATCGATCATCCCACCCAGACCCTGTCCGATGCCCTGCATTTAATCAACACCTTTGGCGGGGTTGAAAACCTCAAGGGCAAAAAAATCGCCATGAGCTGGGCCTACTCACCCTCATACGGCAAGCCCCTGTCCGTTCCCCAGGGCGTTATCGGTCTGATGACACGGTTTGGAATGGACGTTGTGCTGGCCCATCCCGAAGGGTACAACTTGATGTCGGAGGTGGTAGCGGTTGCGCAGACAAACAGCGCGCAGTCCGGCGGATCGTTTACCCAGGCGACCCGCATGCAGGAAGCTTTCAAAGACGCCGACATCGTTTATCCTAAAAGCTGGGCGCCATACAGCGTCATGGAAGAACGCACCCGGCTGCTGCAGGCCGGTGATCATGACGGACTCAAAACGCTTGAAAAGCGCTGTTTGGAAACCAACAAAAAATTTATCGACTGGGAATGTACCGAGAAATTGATGCAAACGACCCGGCACGGCCGGGCCCTGTATATGCATTGTTTGCCCGCAGATATCAGCGGCGTCAGCTGCGAAAGCGGCGAAGTGGAAGCTTCCGTCTTTGAGCGTTACCGGGTGGCCCAGTATACCCAGGCCGGTTACAAGCCTTATATTATTGCCGCGATGATCTTTTTGAGTAAGTTTAAGAATCCGGCAGATAAGTTAGCGCAGCTCCTTAATAGGAGGCGAGCAAGGGTATTTATAAGTGACTAAAATACCCAAAATGCCTAAAATGCCTAAAATGATCTAAAGTGCCTAAAATTAAGGAATTCTGCCCGTCGAGAGCCTCTGGGTCGAACGACTGGGTCGAACGATCATTTAAATATAAAAAAGAAGGAGCGCAGCGAGACCGTAATTTTAGGCAATTTAGGCATTTTAGATCATTTTAGGCATTTTTATTAATGGAGATACTTTATGAGCGACCGATTCACCCCCTGCTCCATCGACAAGCTCCTGCGCTGGATCCTGGAAGAGGAAAAGCAAGGCGAGATCTTCGGGATTTGCAAGGACCTGTTCTTCATTCCGCAGCCCAGCGATGCTTTTAAAATGAAGCGCTACGGTCAGGATCTGGAGACGCCCATCGGCGTGGCGGCGGGGCCTCACACCCAGCTTTCACAGAACATTATCAGTGCCTGGCTGACCGGCGCGCGCTATATGGAGCTGAAAACGGTCCAAACCCTGGATGAGCTGGAAGTGACCAAGCCCTGTATTGATATGACCGATGAAGGCTATAACTGCGAATGGTCTCAGGAACTCAAACTGGAGCAGTCTTTTAACGAATATCTCAACGCCTGGATTATCCTGCACATTCTGAAAGACAGGTTCGGCTGGGGCCGTACCGGTTCGCCGGGCTTTATATTTAATATGAGCGTCGGCTATAACCTGGATGGCATCCTGAATTCCAACGTACAAGCGTTTCTGGACAAAATGACCGATTGCGTCGCAGATAAGGCCGCCAAAATAGACACGCTGGCCGGGGTCTATCCGCGGGTCAAGGATTTAGACATTCCCGACAGGATCACAGATAATATCACCATTTCCACCATGCACGGGTGCCCGCCGGATGAAGTCGAAAAGATCGGCCGCTATTTTATCGAAGATCGCAAGCTGCACACCACCATCAAGTTGAATCCGACCTTGCTGGGCCCCCAACAACTGCGAAATATCTTGAACAACGAATTGGGTTTTGAGGTGGAAGTGCCGGACCTTGCCTTTGAACATGATTTGAAATATGAAGCCGGCCTGGCCTTGATCAGGTCGTTGCGGGCCAGTGCCGCGAAGGTCGGCGTTGAATTTAATTTAAAGCTGACCAATACCCTGGAAACAACCAACCATGATCAGAACCTGCCTGAAAATGAGCAAATGGTTTACATGAGTGGGAGGGCCCTGCATCCGATCAGCATCCATCTGGCGCGGCGCCTGCAAAATGAATTTAACGGTGAGCTGGATATCAGCTTTTCCGCCGGCACCGACTGCTTCAACGTGGTCGATATTCTGGCATGCAATATGCGGCCGCTGACTGTCTGTTCCGATATCTTAAAACCGGGCGGCTACGGACGACTGGGCCAATATCTTGAAGAAATCTCTTTAGGTTTTGCTGAAGCCGGTGCGGATTCAATCGGGGCGTTTATCACAACCAGGGCGCAAACAAAAGATGTTGCCCGGGCAGGATTGGAAAACCTCCAAGCCTATGCGGCGGCGGTGGTGGCTAATAGGATCTATCAAAAATCCAATTTCCCTTATGATAATATTAAAACCCCGCGGGAGCTGACCGCATTTGACTGTATAAAAGCGCCGTGTGTGGCCACCTGCCCGGCCAGTCAGGATATCCCCGGTTATATGTACTTTACGGCCAGGGGCGATTACCAAAAGGCCCTGGATGTCATTCTGGAAACCAATCCCTTTCCCAATATGCAGGGAATGGTGTGTGATCATCTATGCCAGTACAAATGTACCCGCATGAACTATGACAGTCCCCTGCTGATCCGGGAAATCAAGCGCTTTGTCGCCCGGCAGCAGGATGGCGTCCCGCCGCGTAAACCGGCAGCTTCCAACGGACTCAAGGTGGCGATCATTGGCGCCGGCCCATCCGGGCTGGCCTGCGCTTATTTTTTAGCGTTAGACGGATTTGCGGTGGATATTTACGAAACCAAGGACATGCCCGGTGGCATGGCGGCCGACGGCATCCCCACCTTCCGACTGGATGATGACAGCCTCAAAAAAGACATCCAAGGGATTGTTGCCCTGGGGGTCAAGATTCATTACGGCTCGAAAATCGACCTGAAACGGTTTGAAACGCTGAGAAACACCTATCAATACGTGTTTGTTGCCGTGGGTGCTCAAAAGGGTTTAAATTTAGGCATCCCCGGTGAGGATGCACCGGGTGTTTATGACCAGATCCGTTTTTTAAGTGCGGTGCGCCGCGGCCAGGCCCCCGAGCTGGGCCAACATGTCGTGGTGATCGGTGGTGGCAATGCGGCCATGGATGCGGCGCGCACCGCCAATCGACTGGTGGGTCCGGACGGCCGTGTGAGTATCGTCTACCGCCGGACCCGTGAAGAAATGCCGGCTGATTTTGAAGAAATTCAAGCCGCCCTGGATGAAGACATCGAATTGATCGAGCTGACCGCACCGGAATGCCTCCTGATCGAAGACGGGCGGGTGCAGTCAAACGTCTGCTTCAAAATGGAGCTGGGCGAAGCAGATGCCAGCGGCCGACCGCGGCCCATCAAAATTGAGGGCACCGAATTTAAAATCAAAGTGGACAGCGTCATCGCGGCCATCGGCCAGCGGGTGGAGCTGGATTTTTTTCCGGAAGAAGATCTGCGCTCAGATCCCGATACCCTTGAAACCCAGCTGCCGAATGTATTTGCCGGCGGAGATGCCGTTCGCGGTGCCTCCACGCTGATCAAGGCCATCGGTGACGGCAAACGCGTGGCTGAAACCATAAAGCGACGGGCGGCCGTTCAATTTGATCTGCCGGCGGGCGCACCCGACCGTAAGCCCGATCCGAAAACCCTGCAAGTCGCCCAGGCCCGGCGCGTGCCCGGCCCGCAGGTGCCTGAAATTTCTTTAGACCAAAGGCTTAATTTTGATCTGGTGATTCGCACGCTGGACGATGAATCGGCCCGGCAGGAAGCCCGGCGCTGCCTGCAATGTGACCTGCTCTGTAATATTTGCACCACGGTTTGCCCCAATCGGGCCAATATTGCCTACCCGGTAGATCCGATTGAAATTCGTGTTCAGCAGGCCGTACCTGCCGGTAAAAATACCCGTGTCGAGGATCTGGAAACGGTGCGGATCACCCAGAAGTTTCAGATTATTAACATCGGTGATTTTTGTAACGAGTGCGGCAATTGCAGCACCTTTTGCCCCACCAGCGGTGCGCCCTATCGTGTCAAACCCAAATTTTATCTGACCCAAAAGAGCTTTGATAATGAACAAAACGGTTATATGCTCGTCGACGGTGTTTTGAAAGCCAGAGTGGATGGAGAACTGGAAACCCTGTCCCGGCATGCAGACCACCTGATTTATGAAACCGGGGATATTCGAGCGCGATTGAATTTAAAGACGTATTGTGCTGAAGCGGTTCGTTTTCGTTCGGATGCAGGCGATCCGGTCGATCTGCGCCATGCCGCCCAAATGGCCGTTTTGCTCACAGCTTTAAAAGATTTGTATTTGTTTGTCTGAATGCGTTATAGCGGAATGGATTCTTTTTTTTATTTTTTTAAGACAGGATTAACAGGATTTACTGGATTTTTTTATATTCATCACTTTCCAGAAGAAGGTGATGAAACTTAATCCGCTTCGCGGAATCAACGGTAGTCAGTAACGAGAGAAGCTAACACTATAATAAAAATATGTATTCACAGACGCTTAGCTACAAAACGTGCGATAATAGCGACAAGTAGTTTTGAATTACCGCCCGATCTGGTTTCTGAACAAAAAGCTTTCCGCCGCAGGCGGATCGTGTTTTCACGGTTTCATCTGGAAACCGTGAAAGAAAAAATAAAAATCCTGTAGATCCTGTAAATCCTGTCTAAATGCTAAAATTAAGATAGAATCCATTCCGAATAAACGCTGATCGATTTGGATAAGATTAAACAATGAGTTCTATTTTATTGAAAAACTGTTTTTATATATTTTTATCTGCCGATGAGGAATCCAGGCGGGGTGAAGATATTTTGATCCGGGAAAACCGCATTGTCAAAATCGGCGCTGACATTGTCGAACCTGCCGATCGCGTGATCGACTGCTCTACCTTTGTGGTAATACCCGGCTTTGTTAACACCCATCACCATTTTTATCAGACCCTGACGCGCAACCTGCCGGCAGTTCAAAACGCAGAGCTGTTTGACTGGTTGGTTTATCTCTATGAGGTTTGGAAACATCTGGACGAGGAGGCGGTTTACTACGCTTCTATGCTTGCCATGGCGGAACTGCTCAAAACCGGCTGTACGACGTCCACAGACCATCATTATGTGTACCCGCAAAACGTCAGTGGGGATTTGATTGGCGCGCAATTTGAAGCCGCCGCCAATCTGGGGATGCGGCTCTCCCCAACACGGGGCTCCATGTCCCTGAGTAAAAAGGACGGGGGGCTGCCGCCCGACAATGTCGTGCAGACCGAAGATGAAATTCTCAAAGATAGCGAACGGGTCATCCAGCATTACCACGACGACAGGGAGCTGGCCATGCGCAAAATCATCCTGGCGCCGTGCAGTCCCTTTTCCGTCACTGAAACGCTGATGGCCACAACGGTTCAACTGGCACGCCAATACGGCGTTCGGCTGCATACGCATCTGGCCGAAACCAGAGATGAAAATGAATTCTGTCTTGAAACTTATGGGTGCAGGCCTTTGAAGTTGATGGAAAAATGCGCGTTTATCGGAGCGGACGTCTCTTATGCCCACGGCATCCATTTTAATGACCCGGAGTTGGAACTGCTGGCGGACAGCGGTACCCACATCGCACATTGTGCGACCTCCAATATGCGGCTGGGGTCCGGGATCTGCCGGGTCAAAGAGATGTTGCCCCTGGGGATCAACGTGGCGCTGGCGGTGGATGGCAGTGCCTCCAATGATTCATCCGATATGCTGGGGGAAATTCGCAATGCGTTGCTTTTGCAACGGGTTCATTATGGCGCGTCGGCCATGTCCACATTGGATGTTATCAAGATGGGCACTGAAAACGGTGCCAGGCTGCTGGGTTTTGAAAACGTCGGCAAAATCCGAGAAGGCTGGGCAGCGGATCTGGCCTTATTTAACGTGGGCAAACTGGAATACAGCGGCTCGCTCGCAGATCCCCTGGCCGCCATCATCTTTTCAGGATACAATCATGGAACGGAATACACCATCGTCAATGGCAAAATAACAGTGGACCAGGGTAAACTCACGGGTTTTGATGAAATCGAGTTGATGAATAAATGCAATAAAATTTCAGAAAATCTGATAAACCAATAATCTCATCTAAAGTTGTGGAATTCAGTCATTTAAATATAAAAAAGATGGAGCGCCACGCGGCGCAAGCGCCTGCGCTGCGCGAGCGAGACCATAACTTTAGGCACTTCAGGCATTTTAGATCACTTTAGGCATTTCTTTAAGGAGTATTTCAATGGCAATAGGCAAATCAGTCAAACGAGTTGACGCGGTGGCCAAGGTTACCGGCCGGGCGCACTATACCGACGATTTTTTTATTCCCGGGATGTTGGTGGCCAAATATCTGCGCAGCACCATCGCCCATGGTCGTGTCAAGAAAATCGACAGCAGCAAGGCCGAGCGGTTACCCGGTGTCGAAGCGGTGTTTACCTATGCGGATGTGCCCCGGACCCAATTTTCCAGCGCCGGGCACCCCTATTCGCTGGACCCGGCTCACAAGGATGTTGAAGACCGGTTGCTGTTGACCCGGGATGTCCGTTACTGGGGCGATGAAATCGCCATCGTGGTGGCCGAAAACAACCTTGTCCTGCAGGAAGCCTTAAAGCTGATCCAGGTGGACTATGAAGCGTATCAGCCCCTGGTGAGCACACAGGACGCGTTGGCCCAGGGCGCCCGGGAGATTCATAGCGGATCTAAAAACGTGATTGGAGAATCCCAATACGCGGTCGGCGGGGAAATTGATGATGC
>JAQYWI010000120.1 GCA_030145015.1 Desulfobacterales bacterium | reverse complement strand
GTCCCGTAAGCCGCAGTTGCCACCCATCCCTTTAGGAATGGAATGTTGCGCTCAGCAAGACCCTCAAGCAGCCGGGGGTCCTGCCCGTCTTCCCGGATGTCGGCTACACAGGCAACCTTGAGCCCTAGATCAAAAAGATCCAAGGCCGCTTCCAAACCTAAATCATGCCCGATGCTGAAAACCGCCAGTTCGCCGGGCAGCAGGCCGTAGGTGCGCGCCAGCCGATGGGCGCAACCGATCTGCATGACACCGGGCCGTTCGTTGTTTTCAAAAAGCAGCGGGCGTTCAATACAGCCGGTTGCCACCACCACACTTTCGGCCCGGATTTCGACATAGCGTTCATCAAAATGATCGCTTGCCCGCCCCTTCTGAAACGCTGTAACGAGGTTGTTATTGTAAACACCCACCACGGCGCTGTGGGTAAAAATACGCACATTTGGGATTTGCTCGAGTTTTTCCGCCATTTGCCGGGCGCTTTGAAAAAGCGGCACAGCAGCGTCATTTTCAGC
Source organism: Desulfobacterales bacterium (assembly GCA_030145015.1). The sequence continues at coordinate 16,694 of JAQYWI010000120.1, read as the reverse complement.
CTTGCGGTAATCATAAAAACCACCCAGCCATGGGCGCGATTCCAGCAGGACGACCCGCAATCCCTGCTCGGCTGCGGCCAGGGCCGCCGACATGCCCGCCGGACCACCGCCTATCACGCACACATCCGCAGCGGGATAGATCTGATCGAATTTACCGGATATTTGGAAATCAGGAGAAATTTTGCCGAGCCCGGCGGCCTTGCGCACCTGTTTCAGGGCAATCGGCCATATGCGGGCGGGCTTGTGCATGCTGCGGTAATAAAACCCGGCCGGCATGGCCCAATCCAATTTATCCATAAACCCCATCAGATCCGTTTCAGGTGTGCCCTTAACATTTTGCGCTTTAACCCGCATGCCGTCTTCAAGCAGGGTATTTTCAGTGCGCACGTTGGGGATGCCGTTGACTTGCATACAGGTATTGCTGCATTCGCCGTCCAGGCTGTAAAGCCCCCGGGGGCGGTGATATTTCAAACTTCGCGAAAAGATGCGAATCCCGTTGGCATAAAGAGCGCTGGCCACCGTATCTCCGCTGACCCCTTCAACGGTTTTGTTCTTATAACGAAACGCAATGGTTTGCGCCGCATCGATTCTAAAAGTGGGTAGTTTTTCCAACCGCTTCATGATGGTGCCTCCGCCTATTCCACCTCAAGATTACGGGTGGTGTCTCGCCGGGTGGTAAACCATACGCCGCAGCCATCCCGATGGCACCACCACTCCTTTTGGGTCCCGGCCACACATTCATTCAGGTGCACGTATTCGCACCAGGCTTCCGGCGTGAGACCGGCTTCATCGGGTCGGGGCCCTTTGTCTTCTCCGCCATAGCGAAATTCATAGCCGTTGCGCTTGCCGCATATGGGGCAGGTAAGGGTTAATGCCATGATGTTATCTCCTCTAAATCTTTTCTATGTAAAATTTGCGTTGGTCAAAATTCGAAATTCGAATCTCGCCTGATTTAATAAAATTGGCCGAAACAAATCCGAATATCGAATCACCTAAATTCAAAACCGTTTAGAACATTTGAATTTAGGATTTTGAATTTGTTTCGAGTTTCGGATTTCGTGCTTAGAATTTACCTACACGTCCATTAAAAAACAAAATGAAATGGCGCTTTAATTATCAGGACTGTAATTTACAACCGCAGCTGTTTCCCCCATCAGCCGGTGCTGTTTATAACGGCTCAGGGTGAAGGGTTTGAGTATTTCGGGACAATTGCCGGTCGCCATAAACTTGGCCATATACTTGCCGCTGGCGGCACAGGATTTGAAACCGAAATATCCCCAGCCGCAGTCCATGAAATAGCCTTCAATCGGATCGTTGCCGTCCAAGATCGGCGCCATATCCGGGGTCATATCGGCCAATCCGGCCCAGTGCCGCATGAACTTAACGCCCTTTAAACAGGGAAGCATCTCGCTCACGGCTTGGGCTTGATGTTTGATGTAATAAGCCGTGGTTTGGGTGGTGTAATTGGGCCAGGGGTCCATGTGGGCGCCGGTAGCAATTTCGCCTTTAAGAGTCTGGTTCGCATAGGCGTGATATGCACCCGATGAGATCACATGATTTAAAATAGGCTTTAGCGGTTGAGTGACCATGGCCTGAATGGTCAGAACACTGATCGGCAGCTTGATACCCAACATTTGAGAAGCAATGGCCGCGGAATAACCGCCGGCCGCCAGCAAGACCCGCGGTGTGTGAATTTTCCCCCCATCCGTATCCACCGAGACGATTTTGCCGTTTTCAACACCGATCCCGGTAACCCCGGTGTTCTGATGAATGTCGACACCATGTTTTGAAGCCCCTTTGGCCAATCCCCAGACGATCGCATCATGGCGCAGAATTCCACCCGGCGGATGATACATGGCGCCAAAAATCGGATAGGTCATATCCTCTGAAATATTAAGGGCCGGAATCAGTTCCTTGCATTGCTTGGCATCAATTAGATGACTTTCAACCCCGTGAAACTGCGCTGTTGCAACATTCATACGCGCCGTATTCATGGCGGCTTCGCTGTGCATCAGGTTCAGGTTCCCGCAATTGAAGAACATCAGGTTGTAATCGAGCTCTTTTGTCAGCACCGGCCAGAGTTCAAGGGCTTCCTTGTAAAGCGGAACATTTTCCTGGGTTCGTTGATTGGCACGCACAATGGCCGTGTTGCGGCCCGATCCGCCAAACCCGATGTAACGTTTTTCCAGTATGGCCACATTGCGCATGCCGTGGTCCCGCGCCAAAAAATAGGCGGCGGCGAGGCCATGCAAACCACCCCCGATGATGACGGCGTCATAATTTGACTTGAGGGCGGTTTTTTTGCCCCACAGGGGTTTATACCTTCCAAACATAGGCTCTCCCTGTTTTTAGAAGTGGTTTAACGTGACGTGATTATAGAAACATTTCAGGTATCGAGCAATTAAGTAAATGTGATTAAGGATTTGTCAATATCTGAAAAAAAAGACGCAACACCGATTTTCTAAGGGATCGACAAAGCCTATGATAATGAAACAAAGCCTGTCAAGAAAAATTCCATGCCCCTTGATTCTTATATGAATATCGTATAGATTGCGAGGGTTGCAAACTTATAGTGGTTGTCAAAAAAACGTTCCGGTATTCAAACGTTTTTTTCTACAACCGTACATTCTTTTATGCCGCGCATCCATATTTCAGAACATGATTATGGAAAGCGGTATAAATCCAGTCACCACAAAATCGCTCAAACAATCGAAGTCAAAGACACGGCCGTGATTCAAAAACTGCCAAAACGCAACAGCAAATAGAAATTTTCGGCAGCCAGCCTTTATATATATTTCAAGATAGGTAACGTTACTTCGAAAACTCTTTTAAAGCTTAGCAATGCCGGCATTCTTCCTTTTAAAAGGTGAGACCGCTAGGGTATTGGTGTTGCGGTGAGGGATCCCCGCAATTCGGACCCAGAAAGGAGAAACCAATGTTAGAAAAAACGATGCTCATCAAAATGAATCAGCAGGTATATGGGACCACGATGTTCCAGATTCTTACCGAAGATCAGATCGAACAGATTTATTTTGCGGCCCTGGACGTTCTGGAGATTTCCGGGGCCCGGATATTTCATAAAGCGGCGCTTAAAAAATTTGAGAGCAGCGCTGCGGTCGTCACGGAGACGGATCGGGTGCGTGTTCCGACATCTCTGGTGGAAGAGGCACTGCGCAGCTGCCCTTCCAAAGCGGCCCTGTCGGACCGGAATGGAAAACGTTCGATCAAACTCCAAAAAAACGAGGTGGCTTTTGGAAGCGGGGCCGACGCCACCTTTGTATACGACTCCAAGACCGGTAAACGTCGCAAGTGCACATTTGCGGATGTCGAAGCTGCCGCCAGGATAGTGGATTACCTGCCCAGGCTTGATTTTTGTATGTCGCATGGCGTGGTATCGGACGCCCCCAATGCGCAAACATATGACCGCCATCAATTCATGGCCATGGTCAAAAACTGCACCAAGCCCATGGTCGTCACCAGTGTTGACGTAGACGGATTGAAAGACCAATGGGAGATGGCCTGTCTGATACGCGGCGGTGAAAAAGAGTTTCGCTTAAACCCCCTCTTTGCAACCTATATCAAGTCGGAATCGCCGCTTGCCTACAGCAAAGAAACGACGGACGCCCTCTTATTTGCTACCGATAAAGGCATCCCCGCCCTCTACTCGCCGTGTTCCGGGATGGGCGTGACGGCTCCGGCCAGCATCGCCGGCGTGCTGGTGCAGACCCTGGCAGATAGCCTTCTGGCCGTAGTGTTGTGCTACCTGCAAAAGCCGGGCGCCCCTCTGATCTTAGGCGGCGAGCAGACCGTTATGGATGAAGCCAGGACAACGCTTTATTACGGATCGCCGGAACTCCATTTGGCCTCCGCGGCAATAACCGAGATTTACAAATGGCTGGGGCTTTTGAGTGCCTCGCCCGCAGGATGCACGGATTCGAAGGTTGTAGACGAACAGGCAGCCTCGGAATCTGTGATGAGCATCTATAACAGCCTCATGGCAGGAACCAATTTGATCCACCATGTCGGCTGCCTCGATGGCGGACTGACCGGATCACCTACGAGTCTGGTTATGTGCGACGAAATTATCGGCATGGTCAAACAGATCGGCAACGGTATTGAAGTCACCGACGAAACCCTGGCCCTGGACATTCTCAAAGAGGTGGGACCGGGCGGCGAATTCTTAAGTCATGACCACACCTATAACCACTTCAGGGAATGGTTCCAACCAACAATTATCGACCGGTCAAACTTCGAGATCTGGAAAGAGGGCGGCAGTAAAACTTACAATGATCGGCTCGAACCCGAAGTAGACCGTATACTGGAGACCCACCAGCCTGAACCGCTGGACGAAAAGTTAACTCAGGAGATGAAAAGGATCATCAACCTGGCGGATAAAAAGGAGGTTGGATGATGAGCACGCGAACAAATCAGACAATCAATCAAACAGCACAGTTTTGCATCTTATCGGAGGATCAGAAAAAAAGAATTTTTGAAGGCATGATTGAAACCCTTCGCAATACCGGCGTGCACCTTCACCATGAAGAGGCCCGCGAACTGCTCAAAGCGCACGGGGCTTTGGTTGATGATGAAAGTGTCAGGATTCCTCAAAATCTTGTTCTGGATGCCCTATCTACGCTTCCACCGGTAACGATCGTCCAAAGCTGGGACGGTACCCGCAAGACCCGTATTGAAAAAAACCAGGTTCTTTTTGGTCCCGGACCCACTCCCCCTAACTATACCGACCCCGACACCCTGGAACGGCGCAAGTATATCAGAAATGACGCGGCCGTAGTGGCGCGTGTCTGTGAAGCGCTGCCGAACATCGGCTTTGTGCAGTCTCTAGGTACCATCAGTGATGTGACGGTTTCCCTGGCGGATGTGTATGAGTTTGCGGAGATGATCCAGAACACGACCAAACCCATTTTGTCGTGGTCGTATACCCGCGATACCTGCAGCGACATTCATCAGATTGCTATTGCCATGGCCGGCGGCGAAGCGGCATTTAAGCAATGCCCGAATTACGTCTTTTACGGCGAACCGATCTCACCGCTGTTGAGTGACTTTCACGCCATGGACAAGGTCATGTACAACGCCAAACACCGCATCCCCCAGGTCTACACCCCCTGCTGTATCGGTGGTGCCACCGTTCCGGCCACCCACGCCGGCCAGCTGGTATGTGCCTTTTCCGAGTCGATGCTCGGTGTAGTGGTCGCCCAGCTGATCAACCCCGGCACGTGCGTTATTATGGGCGGCGTCCAGTCCATCATGGATATGCAACATTCGGTCTACGCCTATGGATCGCCGGAACTGAGCCTGATGAGCGCAGCGCTCACCGAGATGGCCCAATACGTGGGCCTGCCCATGTTCTCCACCGCCGGTTGTACCGACACCAAGACGCTGGATGCCCAGGGCGCTATCGAAGCCGCCACTTCGGTTCATTCGGCAATGCTCAGCGGAGCCAATTTTATTCACGACGTCGGTTACTTCGAATCGGGCATGACCGGGTCCGTACTCCAACTCGTCATGGCGGATGAACAAATCGGCATGAGCCATGTCGTTGCCAAAGGTATTGAGATCAATGCCGAAACCCTGGCGGTGGAGGAAATTTGCAGTGCAGGTCCGGGCGGCGAATATATGGACAGCGATCATACCAAAAAATTTGCCGCTGCGCTTTGGCAGCCCACGCTCATGGATCGCCAGAGCTATGACGATTGGGCGGCGCAAGGCCAGACCACCATGCGAGACCGGGTCATCGAGAAGGCGCGTAACATTATCGCCAACTTTGAAGGGCCCATATCCAGGGTGCCCGAAGACGCAAAGAATAAAATCGTCGAGATCTTGCAGGCAGCGGAAGCGCGCGAGTCAAAAAAAGCCGAGTCAAAGTAGGACCTTTATTATCGGGTTTAAGTCTAAATCTAACAGATCGGCCGGGAGAAAATAATCATCCCCCGGCCGATCGCCGAGTTCCTATGTTTAAATGTTTGCTATGGGATTTAAATCAACAAATTATGAGGATAGAAAAACTCCCCGACGCCTCAATTAATTTTCTCTATAAATTTTTGCAGCGCCTTATCCACATCCGCCGGCAGCTCCGGTGCTTCATAGGTTTCCAAAATTTCTTTATACTTTTTATGGGCGGTTTCCATGCTCTGGGGAGATCCGTTCGCCTGCCAGGTTACAAAGTCGTCACGGTTGGATAAGCGGGGTTGATAAAATTCGGTTCTAAAATGGTTGTAGGTGTGATCTTTGTCCAGGAAATGTCCACCGGGTCCCACCTCCTTGATAACATCCAGAGCCAGGGTATCAGGATTGACTTCAATACCGCTTTGGATTCTTTTCACCATCCCGCAGATTTCATCATCGATGATAAATTTCTCATAGGACATGCAATTATAGGATTCCAGAATACCGGCGCTGTGCAGCACAAAATTGGCGCCGCTGACCTGAGCCATTAGCATACTCATCATCGATTCGAAACCTGCCTGGCCATCGGGAGCCTTGGCATCGCAAACCGCTCCACCGCATCGTGCCGGCAGCTTATAATAACGGGCCATCTGAGCCGTCGCCGCAGCATTCATGGCCATTTCGGGCGAACCGATACTCAATGTACCGTTGCGCATCTCGGTGTTGGAAGATGCACCACCGAAGATGACCGGCGTGCCTTCGCGTACCAGTTGGGCCAGCACAATTCCGGCCAAAACCTCGGCGTTCTGGAGGGCCAGATTTCCAGCCAGCGTAACCGGCCCTGTCGCCCCGGCGATCGCCAAGGATGCGATCAGCGGTACTTGACCGGCCGCAGCATATTCCATAAGGGCCCCCAACATCCTGGCGTCGTATTTCAAAGGGGTCAGCGATCCAAGAACAGCCATAATTACGGGGGCTGACTCAATTTGATCCCGGCTGCCGAACAGGATGGCTGCCATCTGAATACAATCACTGGCGGCCCGGGCGCCCATGGTGCTGCCCATAAAACATTTATCCGAATATTTCACGGCGGTATAAATCATATGGGCATGGCGGGTCTCATAGGGCGCATCGGTGGGTTCGACGACCGTACCGCTTAAAATATCCTGGTTGGCGCTGGCACCGGTTAATTTGACAAAGTTTTCAAAGTCTTTCAGTGTTGCTTCGCGCCTGCCGTTTTCAAGATCTGTGACAAAAGGCGCGCCGTAACCGGGAGCAAAGACCGTGCTGCCGCCGCCGACAACCACACTGTTTTTCGGGTTGCGAGCATGCAGGGTAAAGCGGCGGGGTGCGTTTTTAATTTGTGCTTCGACCAGCCGGGACGGGAAAAAGACGTGCTGGCCGTCGACCTTCGCGCCCCCTTTTTTAAGCGCCTCCCGAGCCGGTGGATAGCCAAAATCCATTCCTATTTTTTCCAGAATCTGCAAAGAGGTTTCATGAACCTTCTCAACCTGATTTTTGGTCAGAATTTCAAACCGTTGCATTGCGTTTATCCTTTCAGCAAAATTCTAAACGCTATTATTGAGAAATGAATTGCAAGTCAAGCGAAAAGACGGGCGTCACCGGTTCCATAAAATAGAGTAATTTTTAAAGAAATTTGACAAGTAATGTTACCTGTAATATGTTTTATATTACAGCAGAAAAAAAGGTAATATTTATGAAACCGATAGATTTTTCAATTACCATTAATCTCTCGCTCACTCTCAAGGAAGATAAAGCGAGCATCAATATTAAAAATGTCGACCTAACACCAGCTGTCGTTTCATTGCCAGTCAGCTTAAATTCCCGATACGGGAAAGCTACATCCAAGACCAAGAAAAAGACAATCCATGATATCATCCTGCAAACGGCCAAAAGGTATGTCTTAGATTCCGCTCAAAACAAATTTACCGGCGCCAAGCTTTTCAATCTATCTCTCGTGCAGCACCCCGGGTTAAAAAGAAACACATTCGCAGCGCAGGTAATTGCAGCTGCACCCAACCACCCTTCCCAGCGGCATTACCCGAATAGAAAGGATTATTTTAACTACCTGGGTAAGGGTTATTACACGCTTAACCAAAAGTATCTGGAAATTCCCGCAGACCAGATATTGCCCCCCTCAGACCGGATTCGCGAGCATGTAAAAAGAAAATATGTCGATCCTGCCAAAACAGCGGGTAAAGAGAGCCTGTCCATACGGGCCGGCGACATTCACAGAGAGCTCGGATTCTTAAGGCGCATCCCGGTCGTCTGTTCGGCGCTCAGGTCCCGTAAATTCCAAAAAAAATGTGAGATCAAACTCTCTTATATCGACGGCCTCAACAATACCACCTCCACAACATTTACCTATCGACTTAAAAAAGATTAGTTCATCGGATTTGCGACCGCCACGAAGGCGTGGGAAGCGATGAACTGCTGATAGTCGAACCGCCGCGAAGTGGAAGCTTGCGGAAACGCCACCCGTTGTCTGGGGTGGCTTTTCCTACAGGAAAGCAAGCGCGATGTAGTGGTGATCGACACCCTGCGCGGTCTGCTCAGGTGCCGCAAGGCCGGCAAAAAAAAAGGAAGAGGAATTGCAACCTGAGTCTTAGAGTTGATTAGAATTGGATTGCCTATGCCAATCGAAGATCGATCAGCCATATTTGCACTTTCAGATTAAGGCGTAACCCATCACTTCGACAAGGTGTTGGGCTGCCTGGTCCTGATTAGATTGCCCTGTCTGACCACATTTTTCAAGGGATTTGCGCCGATGCGGTAGGCGAGCTCTGCGGGTTCGGCAATATCCCAGACCACAAAATCCGCGTCCTTCCCCGGTTCAAGGGTCCCGATGCGATCCTGCAGTCCGAGGGCCCGGGCGCCGTTGCGGGTAACACCTGCCAGAGCTTCTTCCGGCGTCAGTTTGAAGAGCGTACAGGCCATGTTGAGCATCAGCAGCAGCGAAACGGCGGGGCTGCTGCCGGGATTGCAGTCGGTGGCCAGCGCAATGGGAACTGCATGGCGGCGCAGAAGATCGATGGGCGGCACTTTTGTTTCCCGCAGGAAGTAAAAGGCGCCGGGGAGCAAAACCGCCACGGTGCCGCTTTCAGCCATGGCCTTTACCCCCTCTTCGGAGACATGTTCGAGGTGGTCAGCTGAAAGCGCGCCGTACCCGGCAGCCAGTGAGGTGCCGCCCAGGTCGGATAATTGTTCGGCGTGCAGTTTGACCGCCAGACCCAATTTTTTGGCTGTCTTGAATATACGGTCGGTTTGCGCAGGAGTGAATCCAATGCCCTCACAAAAAGCATCGACCGCTACGGCCAGGTTTTGAGCGGCGACCTGCGGCATGACCTCATTGCAGACGAAGTCGATGTATTGATCGCTTTTGCCTTCATATTCAGGAGGCAGGGCATGAGCGCCCAGATAGGTGGGCACAACCGTTACCGGATATTTTTGGCCCAGTGTGCGGGCCACGCGCAACATACGGATTTCGGTCTCCAGATCCAGCCCGTAGCCGGATTTTATTTCCACAGTGGTGACCCCTTCGGCCAAAAGAGCGGTCAGCCGGGGAACGCTTTGATTAAGCAGTGATTCCGCATCCGCCGCACGGGTGGCGCTGACCGTTGATCTGATGCCGCCACCCTGGCGGGCAATTTCTTCATAGGTCGCTCCCTCAAGGCGCAGTTCAAACTCACGCGCACGGCTGCCCCCATAGACGAGGTGAGTATGGCAATCCACAAGGCCGGGGGTAACCCATCTGCCTTCACCGTCATAAACTTTGGCGGCTCTGGATTTCAGATCGGCCGGCAGTTCGTTTCTTTTCCCGATCCAGGCAATCTTCCCCTCGCAGAGGGCCAAAGCGCCGTCTTCTACCATGCCGTATGGACCGGTTTGGGTCATTGTGGCCAGGTGGAGATTGACCCAGAGTGAGTCGATTTTATCGGGAAGCTGATTTTTGGCAGGATTCAATTTATGTTGGCATCCTTTAGCGGCAGGTTTTCCTCCGGAACCCTGGTTTCTTCGAAGATTATTTCATCGAGCGGCGAGCAGTGACGCCCCATCAACTCTTCAGTTTTGCCATTCGAAACCCCGGGCTTATCGGCATCGACGATGAACATGGCGATACATTTTGACGGTTTTGGCAGGTTTCTCCCCGCTTTAGTCAATACAATAAACACACTTACAATTCTTCTGTTGGATATAAAAACATTCCAACCATTAAGCAAGTAATATCTGTTCAATTGTTCAGCAGGGGTATATTTCTTCCTGGAATTCAATTTCCCGTTATATAGAAAAGTGAAAATTATTGGGACAAAACGATAGTCATCCTTTACTTTTGATCGGTAATTTTATACGTGATCGGTAATTTATTATATGATGCCGGTCTGATTAACTTGCCGTCATTAGGATTAATTTTCATTCAAGATTCAGGTAGTAAGATACGCCCATGAAGCAAAATCCTGTAAATCAATCTGAGTTGGCGCTCGCAAACACAAGATCATGGATTGGTGTCGGGTTGCTTTTGCTGTCTGCACTTGGTTTTACAATCGCCATGTTATTCGCAAATATGGCTTATAAGGATGGAATCGATGTGCATACCAACAACGCAGTGCGTTATTTAGCAACGATCGTGCTATTGTTGCTTTTTCAAAAGATTCGCGGCAAAAAATTAGGATTACCGCCCCGGGAGCGCTATACAAGCCTTGCTCTCGGTATTTCGGTTTTCATGATGGGGTTTGGTTATTTAGGCGCCACTCAATATATCCCGGTTAGTTTGGCTGTTTTGCTTTTTTACACTTTCCCGGTTCTTGTTGCCGTGATTGCCAGATTTACTGAAAATGAATCCATCACTGCCATCCGTTTGATTGCGATCATTATTGCCTTTATCGGGCTTGGGCTGGCCCTGGAAATTCATTCTTTGACAAGCCTTAACTGGCAGGGAGTTGCCCTTGGTTTCCTATCGTCCTTAGGATGCACTACATTTGTTATTGTCAGCAGCCTCTCGATGCGAAGCGCTGATCCCCAGGCGGTTAACTTCCACTGTCTTGCTGCGGGTACGGTGTTTTTTTCTGCATTTCTATTTTTCACAGGCGGTCCGACGAGTATAATATCTTATTCGGCGTTGTCGAAGCTGTGTGTTTCGAGCTTAGCGCTTGCCACCGGTTATATAACATTGTTTACCGGTCTTGAAATCATCGGACCGGTCAAAACTTCCATGCTGCTGAACGTCGAACCGATTTTAACCATCACTCTGGCAGCTATATTGCTGGGAGAGCGACTTGCCTCCATCCAATTGATCGGTGCCGCATTCGTTATTCTGGGAATAATCCTGATTACGGGCAGCTCTAAAAAAAGATAATCAAACAAAAGCAAGGAAAATGATAAGTAGGGAATTGAATGACTATAACCCAATCGGTATCGCAGCTTATACGTGAATCACGGGCTATTTTTTATGGCTGGATTGTCGTCGCCTGTGTATGCGTTATTTTATTTATTGCATTCGGCAGCGTCTACTCGTTTACAACGTTTTTCAAATCGCTTCAGGTTGAATTCCAAACGACTCGCAGCTCTACGTCACTTATTTTTGCAATTGCCGGATTTATCTATTTTTGTCTTGGCGCTGTCAGCGGGCAAATAGCTGACCGTATCGGCTCTAAATGGGTTATAACATTTGGTGTCCTTGTCATCGGAACGGCTCTGTTGGTCGCGAGTCGCGCCGCGACGGTGCAGCAAATATATGCAATTTATGGCCTCGGCATCGGAATTGGTGTCGGCTTTGTCTATGTTCCTGCGGTGGGTGTGGTACAGCGCTGGTTTGTTCAAAAGCGGGGTCTCGCCACTGGAATAGCCGTAACGGGGATCGGCCTCGGCACCTTATGCATGCCGGCGGCTTCAGCAGTGCTCATCCACTGGAGCGATTGGCGCACTGCTTATCTGGTGATGAGTTTGTTCGTTTTTGCCCTTGGCATAATCGCGGCACTTTTAATCGTCGAGTCACCGGAGAAGCTCGGTTTGCACCCGGATGGGGACTCAATCAAAGCAGATCCGATCATCACCATAAAAGAATCTCCTGCCGCAGGTGCGGCCATAAGCAGTCAAGGGATAAGCGTGAGGGATGCACTGCAAGCAAGGCCTTTTTGGCTTCTTTATTTCGGTACCTTTTGCACCTCATTAGGACTGTTTATCCCATTCGTACATATGGTACCGTTCTCAAATGATCTCGGCCTGCCGACGGCGACTGGAGTCATGCTGTTCAGCTTGATAGGTGTTGGAAGTACGGTGGGACGTTTTCTGGTTGGCGGCATCGCCGACAGGCTCGGTCGACGTCAATCGCTAATCGGTATGTACGCCGGGTTCGCCGCGATGTTCTCGTGGTGGCTGTTGGCCGACAGTGTTTGGGAGCTTGCGGTGTTCACATTACTCTTCGGAACCTGCTACGGCGGATTTGTTGCGCTCATGCCTGCATTAACGGCAGATTATTTTAGTGGCCCGAATATGAGCGGCATTATTGGGGCGCTTTACACAAGCGTTGCCGTGGGCAATCTTTGCGGCCCGACACTGGCCGGATACATGTTTGATCTTAAGCAAAGTTACACGATTCCCATAATTGTAAGCACTTTTTTCGCGCTGTGTTCAGCGGGCAGCGCGCTTCTGCTTAAAGATCCCGTAAAATGGAAAGCGTCATTTTTACTTTCTCGCAAACAACAACCGCGCTAAAATTCGAACGCATGTCTCGCATTGTCCCATCTAATTATATCGCTTTCCATAATAATGCTCTAAAATGCGGAAGTGCGGTATAAGTATTTTGGTTATTGTTTTTTTTATTTTAAGAATACGGTTTGCTTAATGCTTTTCCGCCACTTCCACCATTGCCAGAAGATTTTCCAGGGGCGTTTCGGGGGCTACCGTGCAGCCCGGCGCCAGAATGCGGATACCGTCGGCGATGGTTTTTTCGCATTCCTGGATGACGGTACCGGCATCCTTTAAAAAGAGCGTTTCAGCGGTATCGACACCCCCCATTAAAATGATGTCGGGGCCACATTTCTCGCGGGCAAGTTTGCCGCTGGCTTTAGGCTCCAGGCTAAGAACATCGGCTCCGGTCTGGCCCATCCACGCCACAATTTTATCCACATTGCCGCAGATATGTAAAATCTTGGGGACCGATATCGCCTTGAATTGCTTCTGTTGATACGCCAATTCATAGTCCTTGTAAGTATGGGGCGAAACCATCATGGGCGATGCGGTCATATCTTCACAGCAGATGATATCTGCGCCCGCATCGATAAGCGCCAGGGCCAGCGCGGTTCCTGCCTTTTCAGCTACTTCCAGAAACGGTCGCATTTTCTCAGGCGCCTGGAGACTTGCTTTTAAAAGCGGCACCATGTCGAGCAGAGCGGCCGCAATGGTAAACGGGCCGATGATCCCCCCCACCACGGGCACTTCGTCACCCAGCTCTTTTTTGAGGATTCGGACCGCTTTGAGTAATTCCGGAATTTTACCCCGGGATAGAAAATCATCCGGAAAGTCGATGGAATCGTCCAGTTTATACGGTGGTGGATGGTCGATGCCCGGAATGCCTTCGATACCTTCCGCCGCAAGTCCGGACTTTATTTTACAGCCTAACGCCTCGGCCTCAAAAGTCTGGGAAAATGGCACCCGGACCGCATCAAAGCCCAACACGCTATGAGCGGCCAGGGCCTGTTTGGCCATAACCTCACCCTTTTCATGGCCTTCCGGCCAGAAAGCCTGTACTTTTTCCATTTGCCTATAGGTAACGGTTGAATTGGCCCCGAAACAGGGCATCCGGTCCGGCTTTTGATGGTTCAGCACGCACATGACACGTTCTCTGGCATTCATTTAGATCTTATCCCTCCGAAAAATTATAAGAAAAATCAGACATGCGGCTATACCCTCTAGAAGTGGTTTCAAAACCTCAGATCAGGTTCCCCGCTTCAATGCGGGATTGCACGTCTTGATTTTAAGAAATTAATGTGTGCATCAAAGCCCCGCTGAAGCGGGATTACATGTCTGATCTAAACAGATTAAGGTGTGCATCAAGGCGTCCCGCTTGCGGGGCAGCGCAGCCATTGGAGCCTTTTGAGCTCCTTAAATATTCTTTCAATTTGATGCGAAATCCCGCTTCATTTAGCGGGGAGATGGGGTTTTGATACCACTTCTAAAGACTTCAGGCCTCAAAGTCTTTATGTTTCAAAATTGCCTCGGCCTTAGAACGAATCTCTGCCAACGTCTTGCGCACATCTGCGTGCAAGGGGGCCGGTTCATGGGTTTTGAGGATCTCGCGGGCCTTGTCGGTGACCATCCGGCCCCAGTCCTTTTTCCCTTTCCGGGTCCAGTCTGCCAGGCTGTCGCGGTTGCATAGATTAGGGATCCAGTGCTCTTGTTTGAAAAATTTCATGGTCTGCTCGGCCGACAGGAATTCTCCTCCGGGGCCCACCTGCCGAATCACGTCCAGGCCGATATGGGTATCATCGAGTTCAAAGCCGCGCATCAGTCGTTTGACATAACTGATGATTTCAGCACACATCACCAGCCCGCCGGGATGCCCGATCAGGCCCTGTCCCAGATAGGCGATGTCGTGCACCAGATTGGCACCGTGCAATGCATCGGCCATGATGGAAATGCTCCACTCCATACCGGCCTGTTGATCCAGGCAGTTGGCGTCGCTGACGCCTGCAGTCCCCCACATGGGCAATCCGTAATAGTGGTATAAATCGGCGCATGCGGAGAGCGCCAGGCGATATTCCGGGCAGCCGTAAACACAGGTGGAGGTGCGCATATCGATCGTGGACATGCCGAACCCCGATATGATGGGTGCACCTTTGGCCCTCAACTGGTGCATCACCAGACCGCTGAGCGCCTCGGCATTGCCTACGGTGATCGCGCCGGCCAGAGTCACCGGCGCACTGGCGCCGGACATCATGCCCGGGGTGTAGGTGACCGGGACACCGTTGTCGGCGCAGAAAAACAGTTTCTTAACGGCCCCGGTTGTATGGGTCAGGGGCGTCAACGGCTCAGCGTAATGGATCTGGATCGGTTTTTCCCGCAAAACGTCCGCACCGCCGACGACTTCGGCGGCCATTTCATTCATCAGGGCGATGTCGTCCAGTCCGGCAGCGGTGAAGAAAATCGGTTTGACGGAGTTTTCCAGCTCGGCTTTGAATGAATCCAGATACATCAGATTGGTAGGGGAGTCATGCGGCAGCGCATAGGAGCCGATAAAATCGATATCTTCAAGCGCGTCGGCGATACGGGCCGCATTGGCCACATCCGTGAGTCGCGAATCCCTGAGTTCCCCCGTATCCAAATCATAGGTCTGGATTAAATCGGTTCCCATCCCGAAATGAACGCGGCGATCCTCAAGACGCATGGCCTCCTGGCCCAACCGGTTGTATAAGATAATACGAGACGGCGCGCTCGAGATGGCCTCTTCCACCAGCCCGTTTGGGATTTTGACCAGATTGTCCGCTTTTACCCGGCAGCCCGCATCCGCCAGCATGTGCACGGCCTCGGGCAGCATTACGCGTACTCCCACCGACTCCAAAAGCTCCAGCGTCGCATGGTGTATTTTTTTGATCTGTTCCGCCGACAACAAATGGTACGTCGGCACACATCGCGATTTAAATCCAGCGGGCATATTTATTCGTTTTCCCCTATCTTTGCGGCATACAATTCAACGTGCTTCGCCATTGCGCACCACGCCCCCGGGGGATCCCTTTGTTCAAGCAGCGCCATATAGTGCGCCACTCAACGTATTAATGTATTGATGATTTATTTAGAATATATTAATAGCATGAAACAAATTCTGATGTAAATAATTAGGAGGTGTAACGATGTCATTTAAAGCGCTTTGCCAGGCTGTAGAATCCGGCAACACCAGTGAAGCTGAAAACATAACACGCAAACTTCTCGACGAGGGTAAAGAGCCTCTGGAGATGATTGCAGCGCTCACAGAGACGATGAATAAGCTTGGAGAGCTTTTCGCGCGTCTGGAAATATTTCTGCCCCAATTGATATTGGCCGGGGAGGCCTTAAAAGCGGTAGTCGATATTCTGCGCCCCAAGATAATGGAGGATGGGGAAATGGGCGCCCCCAAAGGCAAGGTTGTCATCGGTGTCGTCAAAGGCGATTTACATGAAATCGGAAAAAATATCGTGAAGCTGATGCTTGAAACCAACGGATTCGAGGTCAAAGACCTGGGATACGACGTGGATTCACTCACCTTTATCAAAGAGGCCGAGGCCATGGGTGCCGATATCATCGGGGCGTCATCGCTGATGACCACCACCATGCCGGGACAGAAGGAAATCATAGAACTCTTAAAAGACAAGGGCATCAGAGACCAATACAAAGTGGTTATCGGCGGGGCACCCACAGGCAAGGAATGGGCGGATCAAATCGGTGCAGACCTTTGGTGTGAGGAAGCCAGCTCAGCGCCCCGGATGATGGCTGAGCTTTTGGGCAAGTAAGGCGGGTTCAAAGGTTAAGGGGCTTAAAAATATTAACGTCCAACATCGAACTTTCAACGTTCAACTTTCAAAAAGGTTGTCGCTGCACGCTTCAAGTTTTCTAAAGTTGGAAACTGAGTCAACGACCACCCGCACAGCGGGTGGCTTGGATTTTACCGCCGTAGGCGGTAAAAGACAGGGTGCGAAGTGCCCCAATCGTTGCGGGTGGAACCGGGTGCGAGGCACCCGGTTTGGAAAACCCAATCAGTCGCAGGCGAACCTTCGTTCGACGTTGGACGTTCAACGTTG
>JAQYWI010000119.1 GCA_030145015.1 Desulfobacterales bacterium | reverse complement strand
ATCAACCCGTTTTTCGGGAACCGATGGTGTTACGCTGGAGGCCAGCAAATGGGCCGGCGTTTTAAAAAACAGCGGCCATCGCTGTTATTGGTTTGCCGGGCTATTGGACCGCAGTCCTGAAAGAAGTTTTCTGGTCCCCGAAGCGCTTTTTCTGCATGAAAAAAACCGCTGGATTAACGAACAAATATTCGGAAAAAAACGACGCGATTCAACCGTTACCGATGCCATTTTCGATCTAAAAATCCTGTTAAAAAAGCATCTCAAAGAATTCATCCGGGCCTTCGATATCAATCTTCTGGTGGCTGAAAATATCCTTACCATTCCAATGCATATCCCTCTGGGTATCGCGCTGACCGAAATAATTGCCGAAACTCAGATTCCCACCATTGCCCACCATCATGATTTTTACTGGGAAAGAACCCGCTTTGCGGTCAATGCCGTCGGCGATTATCTCAGAATGGCATTCCCACCAAAACTGCCCAGTATTGAACACGTGGTCATCAATTCGGTCGCACAAGAAGAACTCGCCCTACGTACGGGAATTTCCTCTATCATCATCCCCAATGTGCTGGATTTTGAAAATCCACCCCAAATCAATGAAAAACAGACAGAAGCCTTCTGGCAGTCCATCGGGTTGCAAAAAGATGATGTTATGATTTTACAACCCACACGAATCATCCAGCGCAAGGGTATTGAACATGCCATCGAATTGGTCGAAGAATTAAAAGATCCGCGCTATAAGTTGATCATATCCCATGAAGCCGGCGACGAAGGATGGGAGTATGTGGAATGGCTCAAAGAAGACGCCAGACAGCGCGGTGTCGACCTGCGTTTAGTCAACATTCATATGTCCGATCCCATAAATCCGGATGTGAACCACAAAGAAACCTATTCGCTCTTGGATGTTTATCCGCACGCAGATTTCATTACCTACCCGAGTTTATATGAGGGTTTCGGCAATGCATTTTTAGAGGCCGTTTATTTCAAAAAACCGTTGCTGATCAACCGCTATGCCACTTTTGTGCAGGATATCGAGCCGCAAGGATTTGATTTAATCGTTATGGATGGATACCTGACGCGCATAACGGTGTTAAAAGTCAAAGAAGTTCTGGAATCTCCGGATCGTCGAACAAAAATGGTAAATACCAATTATGATGTGGCTTCCCAGCATTATTCCTATGCCGTACTCCGCAGATGGCTGAATATCATGTTAACCAATTTTTTTGGTGTGGTCGGATAGCCTACAGGAACTTTCAATTCTTACCTGATATAAAACCGGAATTTAGGATTCCGGTTTTTTTATTAATTATTCCAGAAGTTTAGAAAATAAATTCTCCTATTGCCGCTGCATGTTCGTGTTATACCGCTGTTTTCGGAACAAGCAGTTCCCCGTTTCATTCTAAATATATAAATATTAGCAATAATATCAAAAAGTTATTAAATTGGCACAACCATTGCTTTATATTGGCCGTGATAATGTCCGTGTATACTTTTAACAAAATTAAATTTTAGGAGGATTTTTCGATGCAAGCGCGAAATAAAATCATATTTTTAATCCTTTTATGCTTTTCTGTAACGTTTTGTGTTTTTGTATATCCTGTTTTCGCAGCCGAAATTACCATTGTCGGCGAGGTGAATGATACCTATCAGATCGTGGCGGATAATAAAATTTATGAGGTTGCCAATACGGCAATGGGCGATGAATTGGTATTTAACTATATTGCTGTAAAAGTAAAGGTAACTGGAACAGTCGAAGAAAAAGAGGATAGGAAAATAATTAACGTGAAGTCATTTAAAGTTGTGCCGGAATAAAAATAACCATTTCATAGTTTTATCATTACCGAGCTATAGGACTAATTAATATCGAGGTGAGCTTTGCGCATCAAAAAACACAAAAAGACATCCGCTCCACCACCCATAACAGGAATTATCATGCCATCGAGATGGAACGAACAGGGCAAGCCGGCCCGAATTGCCATCCATACGGATGACCAGAAGGAATATCAGATCGACTTTAGCGGCGCCGGCAAGGAATTATTAAACCTGATGTATAAGAAAGTGGAGGTTCAGGGTAAGCTCAGAGAACAACTGAATGGCCGGGCAATCCTCTATGTCCGACAATTTCAGATCATAAAAGATGCACCTGAAAATAGTGTGACGAATTTGCAAGAGGTCTAATCATTTTTTTTGTTATTAAAAATGTCTGCATCAAACAACCTGAGCGCTTGGAAATTATTCAAGTCGACTGAGAGAGAAATCTGATGGGGAAAAAAACGTATTCCTGGAATGCGGCGAAATTAGAAGATTTATTTGATGAATCTGGCGATTATAGCGGCCTATGTTTAAATGCGCCCAAGTACAGTCCGATGCGGCGCAAAGAAAAATTCCGAACACAGGATTTTAAAACGGAAAAAAAACATAAAGACCGCAAACGGGATTTACGAAATAAAATTAAATATGATTTTGAACTTTAGGAGGAACGAACTATGAATGCTTCTGACAGGCAATATCTTTCCAGGTTCGCCCTGGATCCCGTAATGGAATACAGATGGGAAGATCTATATGGATTCGACTTTTATTATTCCAATGATGATGAGATGAATCCGTTTGATGATGAAAGCATTCCGGATACTGAAGACACAATTCCAGAAGATGACTTTCTTTTTAAGAATTAGGCTGGAAAGGAGGTTTTAATCAAATGAAACTCAAACCTTTAAATGACAGAGTCCTGGTGCTGAGAGAGGATGAGGAACAAAAAAGCGCCGGGGGGATCATCATTCCCGACACGGCCAAGGAAAAACCCCAGCGGGGAAAGGTGGTGGCAGTCGGCTCCGGCAAAAGAGACAAAGACGGCAAACGAATCCCGCTGGAAGTAAAGGTCGGGGACCGCATCCTATTCGGCAAATATGCAGGAACCGAAATTAAGATTGAAAATGTTGAACACGTTTTTATGCGTGAGGACGATATTTTGTCCATTCTCGAATAACTGGAGGTGATTGAAATGCCTGCAAAAATGATTGCATACAATGTGAGAGCCCGAGAGCGGCTCCTTAGAGGGGTAAACACTCTGGCAGACGCTGTGGAAGTTACCCTGGGGCCCAAGGGCCGCAATGTCGTTTTGGAGAAATCATTCGGCTCACCCTTGGTAACCAAAGATGGCGTAACAGTTGCCAAAGAAATTGAAATCGCAGATAAATTCGAAAATATGGGTGCCCAGATGGTCAAAGAGGTCGCCAGTAAGACCAGTGATATGGCCGGCGATGGCACGACCACCGCGACCATTCTGGCCCGGGCGATCTACCGCGAAGGACAGAAGTTGGTGACTTCCGGAGCAGATCCCATGGCCCTCAAACGCGGCATTGACAAGGGCGTGAACGCTGTTGTCGAGGAGTTGAAAAAGCTTTCCAAGCCCACCAGGGATAAAACCGAAATTACCCAGGTGGGAACCATCTCCGCCAACAATGATCCTATGGTCGGCGATTTGATTTCCGAGGCCATGGAAAAAGTCGGCAAAGAAGGCGTCATTACGGTCGAAGAAGCCAAAAGCATGGAAACCACACTGGACATCGTGGAGGGGATGCAATTTGATCGGGGTTATCTGTCCCCTTACTTTGTCACCCACCCCGAAAAGATGGAGGCGGTTTTAGAAGACGCATACATCTTGCTGCATGAAAAGAAAATCAGCGGCATGAAAGATTTGTTACCACTGCTGGAACAAGTTGCCAAGCAGGGAAAGCCGTTATTGATCATCGCCGAAGACATAGAGGGAGAGGCCCTGGCCACCCTGGTAGTGAACAAGCTTCGGGGCACTTTGCAGGTCGCAGCCGTTAAAGCACCGGGTTTTGGGGATCGCCGCAAGGCCATGCTGAGCGATATCGCCGTTTTAACCGGAGGCCAGGTCATTTCTGAGGATATGGGCATCAAGCTGGAAAATGTGACCACCAATGATCTTGGAAAGTGTAAAACCGTCAAAATCGACAAAGATGATACAACCCTTGTTGAGGGTGCGGGGTCTAAAAGCGGAATCGAAGGTCGTGTGCGGCAGATTCGAACCCAGATCGAGGAAACCACCTCCGATTATGATCGGGAGAAGCTGCAGGAACGCCTTGCCAAACTCGTTGGCGGGGTCGCCGTTATTCGAATCGGAGCGGCCACCGAAACCGAAATGAAAGAAAAGAAGGCCCGCGTTGAAGATGCCCTGAATGCCACTCGCGCGGCGGTGGAGGAAGGGATCGTCCCGGGCGGTGGTGTCGCATTGATCCGCTGCATGAAAGCCTTGGATAAAATAGATGCGTCCGGTGATGAGAAAACCGGCATCGAAATTCTTAAACGGGCCCTAAGCGAGCCGTTACGACAGATCGCCGAAAATGCCGGTTACGAGGGCTCGGTGGTTTACGGCAAGGTCCTGGAAGGCAAAGGCGATTATGGATTTAACGCCGAAACTGAAAAATATGAGAAGCTGATGGCGTCCGGTGTAATCGATCCGACCAAAGTCGTACGTTTTGCGCTGCAGAATGCAGCATCTGTATCCGGGCTGATGATCACCACCGAGGCCATGGTCACGGAAAAACCCAGGAAAAAATCAAAACACGCGGCCATGCCGGAAATGGATGAAGATATGTACTAAAAAAAATATTTGCCCGGGTGCAGCACAATGGCAACCGGTTATGGTGGTTTTTAGGGTTATAAAAGCAGAAAGGGCTTCTGAAAATGGAAGAAAACGAATTGAATTATTTTAAAGATGTTCTGACAAGCTGGCTGAATGAGCTAATGCATCATGCGGGTAATACCGTTGAGGGCCTTTTAAACTGGGAAACATATTCGGCAGATTTTGTGGATTGTGCCTCTTTTGAATCCGACAGGGGTACCGCTCTTCGCATCCGGGACCGCGAAAGCATGCTTATCAAAAAAATTCTCAATTCCCTGGAAGACATCGAAAATGGAGAGTATGGAATCTGTGAAGATTGTGGTACAGAAATCACGTTGGCGCGCTTGAAAGCAAGGCCGATTGCCAGGCACTGCATAAAATGTAAAACCAAACAGGAAGCTCTGGAAAAAGTGATGGGAGCTTAGCTATCCATTCAGAACTAGCTGAGATTATATTTGCATTTTCCGACTGTCAAGCTTAAGATTTACCGAGGATACCCAAAATAAATCGGGGTGGTTGTGTTCTATTGACATGGCGATTCGCCATAACACGCGGTCATCATCCGAACACCTGAAGTTTGGGAGAAAAATTGAGATGGAAAATGACATGCAGCTCAATATGATAGAGCAAGAACTCGGGGAGCGATCGGATCCCGACAAAACTGCAGTCGAGTGCATCTGTCCAAAATGTGGCGAACGTCACATTCTTAATTTTCATTGGATTGGAAGAGGCACGCCTCGAAAATATTGTCCGCTCTGTAAAAACAGCATTTAAGAGGGTTTAAAATTCAAATTTGCGAAAGGAGAATTAAATGAACAAGGCAGATCTTATCAGCGAAGTCGCCAAAGTTGTCCGCACTAAAAAGGAAGCGCAGGCCGCCGTAAATTGTGTATTTGCAAGCATTCCCAAAGCCATGAAGAAAGGGAGCCCGATCACCATCGCGGGATTCGGCACCTTCAAAGTCGCAAATAGAAAAGCGCGAAAAGGGCGAAATCCCAGAACCGGTGAGGAAATAAAAATTAAAGCATCCAAAGCGCCCAAGTTTGTTGCCAGCAAAACGTTAAAAGATTTTCTCAATTAGGCCATAGACCCTATTGACGTATCGTTTAAAAGACTCCCTTAAATAAGGATCTACCATCTAATAATCTCATTATAACAGCGGCAGTGCCGAAAGGTTCTGCCGCTGCGTTTTAAACGCTCTGTAAGAAATCTTTTATAAGAAGCGAAAGTTTTATTTTTATTTTTTTTTGCGGTAACTGCTATTACTGGAGCCATGATTGATTCGAAAAAATTGCGGTATTCGCTGCTGATGTTGATCGGAATAATAGCCCTGGGCACCTGCGGATACTATTTCGTTGAACACATGCCGCTTTTTGAAGCATTTTATATGACCATCATCACTCTTTCCACAGTTGGTTTTGCGGAGGTGATCCCCCTTTCACAGGTCGGGCGCGCCATGACCGTTATCATCATCATCCTGGGCATCAGTGTCGGTGCTTACACGATCGGTGTACTGGTCAGAGCCCTGGTAGAAGGGGAGCTAGTCAAAATTTTCGGGAGGCGAAAGATGCAAAAACAGGTTTCCGGACTAAAAAATCATTTTATTATCTGCGGTTTCGGGCGCATCGGCCGGATTGTCTGCAGCGAGCTGAATGCCGACAATATAGATTTTCTCGTGATCGAACAGGATCCGTCAGTTATCGAGTATATCCAAACTCAAAAATACCTGTATCTGGACATGGATGCCACCTCTGAAGAAGCATTGATGCAGGCGGGGATAATGGAAGCCAAGGGAATAGTTACCGCCGTTAACTCCGATGCCAATAACGTATTTATTACGATGACCGCTAAAAGCCTTCGTCCGGATGTTTTTGTACTGGCCAGAGCCTCCGAAGAAAAAAACGAAGGTAAGCTTTTTCGAGCCGGGGCGACACGGGTCGTTTCACCTTACCTGATTGGCGGGCGGCGTATTGCCCAGATGCTTAAAAAACCGACTGTGGTGGACTTTATTGATATTGCCATGATGGGCAGTCATCTGGGCCTGATGATGGAAGAAGCCACCATCGGGAACAAATCCAGCCTGATCGGCAAAACCCTGATCGATAGCCATCTGAGGAAAGATTACGGTGTCATCATTGTTGCCATCAAAAAGCTATCCGGAGATATGGTATTCAACCCAACATTCTCTGAAAAACTCGAAGCCGGCGATGTGATTGTGGTGATCGGCAAGAAAGAAGATCTGAAGCGTATGGACGCAGTTTTATGATCTGACGTCGGGGGCGCGCTGAAAAATGATCCGAACAGATTTGACCGACATTTCGTCTATCATTTTTAATTTTATACCGCTTTCCATAATAATGTTCCGAAATACGGAAGTGCGGCCTAAGCGCTTGTACGGTTGTAGAAAAAAACGTTTGAATACCGGAACGTTTTTTGACCACCACTAAAGATTAGCACGTACGTAAAACACTGAACACCCGCTCCGCTTTTCTTGATATCTGCAGCTCGAATTCCAACCTCAACCCCCTTCTGCATTTATTGACAAACAAATCGGTTTCCGATAGCATCGGTTCGCTTTTTTCTGCATTTGATCGCACCAAGGATAATGCACCATAATTCGATTAGATGCTTGAGAGACACCCGCACCGAATGCAAAAATCCGGGGCACCGCCGGTATGGTAATGCACGAAACCGAAAAAAAATTCGATCTAAAATCAGCCGTGGCAGAACACCCGGCGGCAGAAGAATTGCGCCTAAGCGAGGAACGTTTTCGAACTGTTTTCGAGGCTGCACCGCTTGGCATCGCAATTGCCGACGCCAAAGGATATATTTTAGAGGCCAACGATGTGTTTTTCCGGTTGCTCGGCTACGACCCGAAAGAAATAAAAAAGTTAACCTTTATGGACATCACGCATCCGGATGACCGCGAAGAGACTAGAAAACTGAGCCGCAAGGCCCGAGACGGCAGGATAAATTCTTACCAAACCGAAAAACGCTATTTGAAAAAAAATGGGGATACCCTGTGGGGAATCGTGCGGGCCACTGCCATTAAAGATAATGACGGTCATATGGAATACTGGCTCGGCCTCATAGAGGATATAACCGAACACAAAGCAGCCAAAGAAGCGCTGAAACAATCCGGGAGGCGCTATCGCAACATCCTTGAGAGTATCGAGGAAGGCTATTTCGAGGTGGACCTTAACGGAAACTTCACTTTTTTTAACGATCAGGTTAGCGAAATAATCGGATATCCCCGCCGGGAGTTAATCGGAATGAACAACCGGCAATACACGACGCCGGCAACCGCCCAAAAGATGTTTCGACTATTTAATCGGGTTTTCAAAACCGGAGAACCCGCAAAAATCGCCAATTATGAAATCATCAGAAAGGACGGCACCAAAAAAATATTGGAGGTGTCCGCATCATTGATGCGCAATTCGGATAACGAACCCAGCGGGTTTCGAGGAATCCTGCGTGACGTCACCGATCGCATCCAGGCGGAAAAAGATAAAAAAAGACTGGAATCCCAGGTACAGCATGCTCAAAAGATGGAGGCTGTCGGTACCCTTGCCGGTGGAATTGCGCATGATTTTAATAATCTGCTAATGGGCTTCCAGGGCAACATTTCCCTGATGCTGATGGATTTGGATGAAGAGCACCCCCACAGCGAATTTTTACATAATATGGAACGTTACGTCAAGCGGGGCTCTGACCTTACCCGGCAGATATTAGGATTTGCAAGAGGGGGTAAATATCAGGTCAAAACAATCAATTTAAATGACCTGATTCATAAAAGTGCGAACATGTTTAGCCGCACAAAAAAAGAAATTACCATTCACAAAAAATTTCAGGAAGACCTGTGGTCGGTCGAAGTCGACCAGGGACAAATCGAGCAGGTGTTATTAAACTTATTCGTGAATGCCTGGCAGGCCATGCCGGGCGGCGGAAACCTCTTCCTCGAAACTGAAAATGTCACCCTGGAAGAAAACGACTACGATAAGCCTTATGCGATAAGCCCGGGAAGATACGTTCGCATATCCGTCTCGGATACGGGTACCGGCATGGATAAAGCCACCCGGGAAAGGATATTTGAGCCCTTTTTTACCACCAAAGGCGTCGGCCGCGGTACCGGTTTAGGCCTGGCCAGCACCTATGGCATCATTAAGAATCATAACGGCATTATCAATGTATATAGTGAAAAAGGACATGGGACCACCTTTAGAATTTACCTGCCGGGATCCAAAAAGCAGGTGATCAAAGAAAAGGCAATTCTTGAAGCGTTAGAGGTCGGGACTGAAATGATCTTGCTGGTTGACGACGAGGAGATGGTCGCCGATATCGGCAAAGATATGCTTGAAAAACTGGGTTATAAAATTTTAGTTGCCCCCGGCGGCACGGAAGCCATAAAAATATTTAGTGCCAACCGCGATCAGGTGAAACTGGTCATTTTGGACATGATTATGCCCGACATGAGCGGCGGCGAAACGTTTAACCGCTTGAAAGCCATTAAGCCCGATGCCAAAATCCTACTTTCCAGCGGGTATAGTTTAAACGGCCGCGCTTCAAAGATAATGCAGCAGGGCTGCAACGGATTCATCCAAAAGCCCTTCAATTTAAAGCAGATTTCCCGCAAGATCAGGGAAATATTAGACGCATAGGTCCACTTCGCCTTGCATCCCATCCCTTGACATCCATGATAAGCCTATTTTTTATGTAATTTTTCCAGGGTGCTGTCGACCTTATTCAGGGCGCGTGCATCTTTGTTTTAATCTAATGAATCAAATGGAGCCTAAGATGATCATAATAGGAAAGCCGATCTTTTTTACCCGTATTCTGCCAGGCATCCTTGTCTTCTTGCTTTTAATGGCCTGTGCCGAAGTTCCCATCACCCACCGCCAAAGCCTGCAGTTGCTGCCGGAATCACAACTGGCAACCTTGGCCTTGCAGGAGTATGACAAAGTGCTTAAAAGCAGCAAACTGTCCACAAATCGACAGCAGGTTGAAATGGTGCGAGAGGTGGGTTTTAAAATCGCCAAAGCCTCCGAGGCATTTCTGGCGGAAGCCGGGATGCAATCGCAGATTAAGACTCTCAAATGGGAGTTCAATTTGGTTGAAGACGACAAACTCGCCAACGCCTGGGTGATGCCCGGCGGCAAAGCGGCAGTGTATACCGGAATTCTTCCCTATACCCAAAATAAAACGGGGCTGGCTGTGGTTCTGGGACACGAAGTCGCCCATGCCATTGCCGGACACGGTAATGAGAGAATGAGCCAGGGGCTTCTGGCGCAAATGGGGGGTGTCGCCTTGTCTGTGGCCTTATCCCAAAATTCGGCTGCAACCCGGAATCTGTTTATGCAGGCATACGGCGCAGGGGCCTCAGTGGGTTTACTGCTGCCTTACAGCCGGCTGCATGAAAGTGAGGCTGACCGCATCGGCTTAACCCTGATGGCCCGCGCCGGTTATGACCCCCGGGAAGCGGTCCCGTTTTGGGAAAGAATGAACCAGAAAGCAGAGCGGCGGCCGCCGGAGTTTTTATCCACCCACCCGGCCCCCGCCACCCGCATCGCCAATATCAAAAAGTATATCCCGGAGGCCATGGTGTATTATCGAAAATGATCTAAATCTTTTCTTCCAGGAGGCCGCCTAAAGATCGCAGATGTGCCTTTTCCTCATCGGCAATCGTAAAGAGGGTGTCTTTGGTTTGGGTATTGCTGCATCTCAGTGCAAATCTCAGGTAAAGATCCAGTGCTTGGGTTTCCAGCATCATGGCCAGATCGAGGACACCCTGCACAGAGCCAAAGAAAGATTCATTTTCTTTTATGAAATCATCCAGACCAAAACCGCCTTCGAGGATAGATGGTCGGATATCCGACTCATAGGCTTCAGCATCTGTAATCGGAGAATCGATTTCGGAAAGCAGTTCAAGGAGTCTTTTTTTATGCTGGGTCTCGATATCGGCCAGCTTTGATAGTAACCTTTGAAGCTCAGGATCATCTGTTCGTTCAATCATATTGCGGTATACGATGCCGAGTCCCATCTCCATACCATAGGCCAAGGCAATCATCTCAGACGGTGTTTCATCGCCGCGCACCAGATCAAGGTTTAACTCTTTCGGTCCCGAAGCCTTCAGGCCCTGCCAGGCCTTAATACCGCCTTGAAGATTATAAACTTCCTTGAAACCGAGTCCCGACAGGAGCTGGGCAGCGGCCAGGCTGCGTCCGCCCACCGCACAGTAAACGACAAGCGGCTTCTGGGCGTCCAGCCGGCTGCGGCCATCTTTTAGGCCCGGCAGGGGTATGAGCTTGGCGCCGGGAATGTGCTCGATTTCATATTCTCCGGGCTGGCGCACATCCAAAAGCGTGTAAGCACCTTCCGGATGCCCGGCCATAAACGCTTTGGCTTCTTCGCTATTTATGGATTTTACAGGCGTAAAAAGTTTTTTAAGACTGATCATGAGTTATCTCCTCCATTGTCTCACCCGAAACCTGAAATTTGCGCATAAACTTGCGATCGATATAATCTTTGAGAAAAAATATCAACCTGCCTTTCCAAACCCAGCTGCCCCGATAAAAAATACCGGTTCCGTTGCCTAAATTATAGATTAAAAGATAGATATCCTGGGGCTCAAAGGCTTCAAGGTCTTTATCTTCCAATGCGGCCAACAGATTGGCATACAGGACAGGATTCTGCCGCACGGCGTAAACCCCCACTTTATCCAGCGGTCTTTGTTCAAAGCTGATACAATCCCCGCCGCCGAAGATCTCCGGATAGGCGACACTTTGCAGGAAGGTATTGACTAAAAGACCGCCGTCGTTGCCTGTGGGCAAGCCGGAATCGCGGAAAAGATGTGAGGGCCGAATTCCCCACGCCAAAAGTGCCAGGTCAAATGGAAATTCTCCGCCGTCTTCCAATACCGCACGATTGCCGTTTAAACGACTCACGTTAGCCCCTTCGACGATCTCGATGTTTCGAATTGCCAGCGATTTTCGGACATACTTCTGGGCTTTTGGCGGCATGGCAGACAAGAAATTGCGACCACCCAAAACGGTGATGGCAGCCGCTGTTTCGGTCTGCTGAACCAATCGCCAGAGATTGCCGGTGAGTTCCAGAGCGGCAGCACCGCCGCCGACAACGATAAGCTTTGGGGTCCGGGTGCCCAATCCGGCCTGGAGCATCTGGCGCACTTTGATCAGATTTTCAATCGGTTTGACGGTATAAATATTATCACCGGCAACGCGATCTTCATCTTTGGGAACCGTGCTGCCGGTGTTGCAGGAAACAACGTCATAGGCAATTTCCCCGCCGGATTTGAGAAGCAAAACCTTTCGATCCGGATCGATGCGCGTGACGGTATCCTGAATAAAGGCAGCCCCTCGATCTTCTACCATCTTTTTAACATGAAAACGAGCCTCTTGAGGCCGGTATATCCCACCCAGCAACCCGGGTCCCATCCCGGAATAATAATGATAGGCCGACGGGCCAATCAGCGTCACCTGATGACCGCGCTCGATATATTCCCGCAGATTCACCATGATGGTCATATGGGCGTGACCGCCGCCGACTAATATTAAATGTTTGCTCATCACTCACCTACTGCTGCCAATACGGGGGCAATTTTAGCCCTCAGTTGCTGCCACGACTATTGGGGCAGCTTTTCATTCTCTATTCGCATTCATTTTAAGCGATCTAATTCAGCCTTGTGCAGGGCGATTTTGGCAGTCGCCAGCCGTTTGTAGTATTCCTTAATTTTGGCCGTACTGCCTTTGGCCACGGCCTTCATGAGGTCTCCTTCCAGCTCAGCCACCTCAAGCAATTTGTAATAATCCAATGATTCTTTGAAATGTGCCAGGACAATCAGACCGGTCAGCAGGGGGTGATTGTTGGTTACATTGGCATCTTTGAATTGCATCCCGTGTTCGAGTTCAACTTCGAGCCCGCTGCAAAACGCTTCGGGATCAATCTTTATGCCTTTTGGATTCAGTTCGCTGAGGATCACCTTGGCTTCTTTAAGGGATACCTTCGGTTCTTTCTTTTTCGTCCAATCGATGATCTTTAAATCTTTGCAAACCTTTTTTACTTCTTCAACGCTGACGTATTGAGGAATTTTCATGATGCCCTCCTTTTGATTATTAAAAAATAGTCAATCATTAAAACCTATCATTAACATGGGATAATTGGAGAAGCAAAAACTTTTCTTTTGGCAGCATTCCAGCCCTTATTCCTTATCGAATACTTTTTGCAAACTTCGCATAAATAAAACTGTACAAGTCAATTATGATATACTAAACAGGAAAGAAATTTGCCGGCCTCGGCTTTTCTAATATTCTCTAAATTTTTTAATTCTGAACTTATTTATCTGCCATCTTGTCTGTTTCTTCAGCATGGCGGAAGCATGTCGATAAGAAAGCTGTAAAAACAAAAATTCCCTTTTATTGGAATGAGTTCACTCGCTTCTTTGGAATAATCCACCCATTCGGCATTTTCAAAATTATCAACTTCATATTGTTTACATAAAATAGGTGAAATAAATAAAGGAAGGAGGAGGACATGCCAGGCGAAACAAAAAAACGAGTCCATTACTTATTTGCAAAGCCATTTATCGCATTTCTTATCATCGGACTGCTGATTGGATTCCACCAAACACCGGCCTTGGGAAAAGTCGGCACGCAAGGCTATCCGGGATCATTTGCCGAGTTGATCAAAAAAGCCAGCCCTTCGGTGGTAAACATCATCGCCGTTAAAGTCATGCGGGGATCAGGAGAAGGTCCCTCTCCTTTCGGTATGGAGGATCCATTACGCGACTTTTTTGAAAAATTTTTCGGAGGGCAGATGCCCAAAGAATATCGGCAAAATGCGCTGGGTACCGGGTTTGTTATCGACAAAGAGGGATTTATTCTGACCAACAATCACGTGGTTGAACAAACCGAGGAGCTGAAGGTCCGCTTGAGCGATGAAAAAGAGTTTAAAGCTCAAATCGTCGGGCGTGATCCGAAAACCGATTTGGCCCTTATAAAAATTAATTCAGAAAGGCCGCTGGTTCCACTGGTTCTGGGTGACTCCGATAGAGTAGATGTTGGAGATTGGGTGGTGGCCATCGGAAATCCTTTTGGACTGGGAAATACGGTCACCGCTGGCATCGTCAGCGCAAAATACCGCCAGATCGGGGGCGGGCCCTATGACAATTTTATCCAAACCGATGCTTCGATCAATCCCGGAAACAGCGGCGGGCCGCTTTTAAACCTGGAAGGAGAAGTTATCGGCGTCAATTCGGCCATTTTTTCACAAAGCGGCGGTAATATCGGAATCGGATTCGCCATCCCGATCAATATGGCCAAACAGTTGCTTCCGCAATTGAGGCAAGGCAAAGTAAGCCGGTCATGGCTCGGCGTTATGATTCAGAATATAACACCGGAGCTGAAAGACAAGCTTGGGTTGGGCACTGATGAGGGCGCGCTCGTTTCGGATGTGGTCTCCGGTGGGCCGGCCGAAAAATCCGGCATCAAACGGGGTGATGTGATCCTGCAATTTGACGGCAAGGCAATTCGAAGTTCCCGTGATCTCCCCTTTGTTGTGGCATCTACACCCATTGGCAAGACGGTCACGGTCGAAGTTATGCGGGACAGCCAGCGGATGAATTTGCAAGTCAAAACCGAAGAGCTTAAAGAAGAAGCCGAGGCAACCCCTCCCAGCGAAGCTCGTCCTTACCTTGGTATGGAAGTGCAGGAAATAACTCCGGAGATGGCAAAAAATTACGGCCTGTCGCGAACCACAGGGGTTATTATCGTTCAGGTTGAAAACGGTTCCCCCGCCGCAGAGGCTGGGTTGAGTCAGGGTGATATAATTGTTGAAATTGATAAAAAACAGATTGACAGTCTAAGGACTTTCAACCAATTGATGGCAGAGGTTAAAGAAGGGGATACCATTCTTTTTCTGATCGATCGGGGCGGTACAACGATTTTTGTAACACTTAATGTGAAAAAATAGCGAAAGATTTAGTTTAATGGTAACTTTGGCTTTCAGTATAACCGGATAATTTGATTTGATCAGAAGGAGACAACTGTAATGAAACGAATCGGCATTTGGGTGATCAGCGCTGTTTGCATCGTCGCCTTGAATACAGCCACGGCGGATGAGGGGGAAACCGTCTTTAAATCCCAGGGATGTATTTCGTGTCATAAAAAAGAAAGCACTTCAAAAATAAATCCGTCCCTGACTGAGATTTCCCAGGCATATCAGGGCAAACAAGCGCAGCTGATTAAATATTTAAAAGGAGAGCAGGAAGCCATTGTCAGGCCGGAAAAGGCCAATCTGATGAAGCGTCACATTGAAAAAACCAAAAAGCTTTCTGAAGCAGACCTCAAGGCCTTGACTGATTACCTGTTGCATCAACAGTAGGAAATAAATTCCGGCTACATGGAGGTTATTTCGGTTGAACGGCTGATGAAACATGCCGGAATCGATGAAAAAACCATTTTTTATGGTCTGGAGGATATTGTAACCCAGAACGTTTTCTGGAAAGCATTTGCGCTGATTAAACGGATTAGCCCCACATTCATTCAATTTCACAAACTCCCATCCCCCAAACTGCATGGTGTTGTCACCCGGGTTGAACTTTAAGGTGATAAAAGGCAAAGACGGGGGAGAGTGTATTCTGTCTATTAAAACGACTTACAGGAGTTAAAAAATCAATCATGAAAACATCACCATCGAAAAACATGGTCTGCAATATTTGCGGCAAGACCAAAGTTAGATCCCAGATGATGCCGGCAGCACTTGTCAGAACCGCTGTGGCGGAACAGATTAGAACCGCTCATCCGGACTGGAAACCGGAAGGGTTCATCTGCCTCAGCGATCTGAATGGATTTCGCATGCAGTATATTCAAAACCTGCTGGAATCTGAAAAGGGAGAACTGACGACATTGGACCATGACGTCCTGGAGAGTCTTCAGCGACACGAAACGCTTTCAAGCAATGTCAATGCCGAGTTCGAAAAAGATTCGACCCTGGGCGAAAAAATGGCCGATGGGGTGGCATCATTCGGGGGTAGCTGGAAGTTCATTACTATATTCGCTTCAATTCTGGTGATATGGATTGCGCTGAATTCATTCCTGCTGCTAAGGAGACCCTTTGATCCCTATCCGTTTATTTTGCTGAATCTGGTTTTATCCTGTCTGGCGGCCATTCAGGCCCCCGTTATCATGATGAGCCAGAACCGCCAGGAGTCCAAAGACCGCCTGCGGTCGCAGCACGATTACCGCGTAAACTTAAAAGCCGAACTTGAAATCCGGCAACTGCACGACAAAATCGACCATCTGCTGTCGCACCAGTGGGAGCGGCTGGTCGAAATCCAGCAAATTCAGATCGACCTGCTTTCTGAACTCACACGTCTAGGGGATAAAGAGAAAATAACTTGAATTAATAAAGGAAATCCAGCGATGAATTGGCTTAACGGCATCATCGGTATACTTTTGCTTTTTATTGGCCGCAGGCTTTTCTGGCTGTTTGTGGCCTGTATCGGTTTTGCCAGCGGTTACCATTACGCGCAGCAGATATGGGGCATTCATTCTCCGGCCCTTGTCTTGATTTTGTCCATCGCCGCCGGCGGGTTGGGAGCGATCATCGCGATCTTCTTTCAGAAGGCAGCCATCGTGGTTGCCGGTTTTGCCGCCGGTGGATATATCGTGCTGATTCTTTTCGATCAGTTTGCCCGATTGCCCGCGCAGATGGTCTGGCTGCCATATATTATCGGCGGCATTATTGGCGCCATCATCCTGTTTTTTGTTTTTGACTGGGCCTTAATTGTTCTATCGACCTTGACCGGCGCCACCCTAATTGTGCAAATGGTGGCATTCAACCCCTGGGTTGAAATTACCTTATTTCTAGCCCTGGTTATCGCGGGAATGGCTTTTCAGTTCAAAACCATGACCGGCGAACGCCGTGCCCAATGACGCCGTAATGCCTATTATATTGATTATCAAAAAGAATCTAAAAGAGGGGTGCGTATCATGAAAATCTGTAAACATCAAATTTTTGAATCACGATTTCTCGGCGGCCTTATTGCGGTGATTTTGCTGCTTTTACAGCTACAAGGTTGTGCCGAAGTACCGATTACCCATCGCAGGGGATTGCATTTGGTACCGGAATCGCAGCTTTTGACGATGAGCTTCCAACAGTACAGTGAAGTGTTGCAAAAAAGTAAACTGTCCGCCGACACTCAAAAAGTGGAAATGGTTCGACGGGTAGGAAATCGGATCGCCAAATCCGCAGAGGCATTTTTAGCCGAAAGCGGTCAACCGGCCAATATCAAAAACTATAAATGGGAGTTTAATCTGATCGAGGACGATAAAACCGTCAACGCCTGGGTCATGCCGGGCGGCAAAGCAGCCGTATATACCGGTATTTTATCCTATACCCAGAATGAAACCGGCTTGGCCGTTGTGCTGGGCCATGAGGTGGGCCATGCACTGGCCGATCATGGCAACGAACGCATGAGTGAGGCACTCGTTGCCAACATGGGCGGCATGGCATTATCCGTCGCGCTGTCAAGCAAACCGCAGCAGACTCAGCAACTGTTCATGACTGTATTC
>JAQYWI010000118.1 GCA_030145015.1 Desulfobacterales bacterium | reverse complement strand
GTTCATTTTTTATTGCCATGCAGGCCGGCCAGGCGTGCAACAGGCGTGGCCGGCCTGCTTAGGGGTGAAACGGGTGCAAGCGATGCGGACGGCTTATTCAACTTCCTTTTTCCAGTCCGTACCAATGATCCATTTTTTGAAAAGCCTTTCATAGAAGCCGTCGCCTCTGCTCTGTATTAAGAAGTTGTTCAGAAAGTTCAGAAAATCCGGGTCGCCCTTGTTGATGGCCCAGGCCAGCGGCTCGAAGGTGAAAGGATCGCTCAGAAAAACGGTCTTACCCTTGCCCTGGCTGCCGTAAAGAAACCCGCAGAACGGCAAATCATATACGAGGGCATCCGCTTTGCCGTTGATCACCTCGAGGCCGGCATCAGCTTCGGTTTCAAATGATTTGTAGGTGGCTCTGGGCATAAACTTTTTAACGGCCTGCTCGCCGGTTGTGCCCAATCTGGAAGTCACAATGTACTTGGGGTCGTTGAGATCCCGGTAGTCTTTTACCGTGTCTTCATGTTTTTTATTTAACAGGATGGTCTGCCCCACAACGATGTAAGGGTTGGCAAAGTTTATTTTTAGATTTCTTTCCTGGGTGATGGTCATGCCCCCCATGATGATATCGAATTTGTCGGTCATGAGGGCCGGAATGATTCCGTCCCAGGCCGTGTTGACCGGTACGAATTTAACCCCCATGGCTTTTGCCAATCGGCGGGCGTAATCCATGTCAAATCCGATAAATTTCCCCTTTTTAGTGGTCATTTCAAAGGGGACGTACCCGGATTCAAAACCGACGCGCAGTTCACCTCTTTTCAGGATTTTTTCAATTGTCGATTTTTTGGCCAGTTCGATATCCCCGCCAAACACAGCTGTGCTGAAAATAATCCCGGCTGCAAATAGCGCCGCCAAACCCAATAAAAATACCTTTTTCATGCTCAACCTCCTTGTGATTTGTTAAACTCTGCGGTGCGGAATTTGGGCCGGTAGGGCCCACTCCGATCCGCTGCACTTATTACGATTTTCCTTTTCCTTCGGTAGTTTTTTGCCCGCCTCGACGGGCCCCCATAAATGGTGAATACTTATCACAATAATTTTAAATGGCAAGTCGTTTCTTTTAATTTGATTTTAAAAATCAAAGTTATTCACGAACTAAACCCTATTCAAATAAGTTCAGATATGATTATATAATCATACAGGGTGTTTATTATTGAAACGTTGCGGTATATCAAATCATATTGACACCCCCGGAGCAGTTTGGGTAAGAAATCAATACCGGGTAACGGATTTATTTTAATCTTTGAAACCTACTCTTTATGGAGGAACCCATGTCGCGAAAAAAAGCGCTTAAACCGGAAGATATTTTAAAGCATCCCAAAGTGCTCAAAACCACCGACGATATTAGTGCCGAGTTGCTTGAAAGAAGGCGCTATGTGCCCCCCACATGCACGGCCTTTTCCAAAAAATATACGATTCTTAAAGAAATAAATCGGTTTAAGTTCAGGGTGCATAAGGAAGCTGAAAAGCAATTGCCCCATATTATCGATAATAAGGTTCAGAAGATCGCCGGTCTTAAAACGGCCGCTGAAACCTTTGACCAGGAATATCATCAACGCCGCAATATCGGGGTTGTCTTTTCAGGCGGGCCCGCACCCGGCGGGCATAACGTCATCGCCGGTCTTTATGATGCGGTTAAAAAAGCCAACAGCAAATCCAGGGTTTATGGATTTCTAATCGGACCGGATGGAGTCATCGAAAATGAAGCGGTCGATCTCGATGACAATTTGGTTAATGCCTATCGCAATCTGGGCGGTTTTACCATGATCAAAACCGGCCGGACCAAAATCGACACCCAGGAAAAGATGGAACTATCCAGGCAGACCTGTAAAAAGCTCAAATTGGATGCTTTGGTTATTGTGGGCGGTGATGATTCCAACACCAATGCCGCATTTTTAGCCCAGGAAATGTTTGACGACGGCGTTCAGGTGATCGGTGTCCCCAAGACGATCGACGGCGATATCCAGGTCAGAGACGACTCCGGCAATGTCCTGTGTGCCATGTCTTTCGGGTTCCATACGGCTGCCCGGGCATTTGCCAACTCAATCAGCAATCTTTGTACGGATAGCAGCTCGGATGTTAAATATTGGCACATCTGCAAAGTCATGGGCCGGGTGGCCAGTCACCTGGCACTTGAAGTTGCTTTGCAAACGCATGCCAATCTGACGCTAATCGGAGAAGACCTGGCGGATTATATCGACGAAAACAGGCTTAAGACGGCCCAGAAGGAAGGCAGCGTCGATTATCATGCATACGGCATGACCCTGCGGCACCTATCACGCGTTATTTGCGATGGAATTCTCCGTCGAGCCGCGGTTGGGAAAAACTACGGCGTGATCGTCATCCCGGAAGGCGTCCTGGAATTCATTAACGAAATTCAGGTTTTTATTATTAAGCTCAACACCATCATCGCCGAGTACAATCAGACTCACGATAAGGGTTTCCATTTGGCCTTTGTGCTGCTTGAAGACAAGTTAGAGTATTTAAGGCGACTCGCCCAGCGTTCCAGAGAGGATGCTGCATTTACACTCTGGAATACACGGGATGATGATCTGTTTAACGATATTCCTGCATTTTTCCAGGAAGGCCTCCTAATGGAAAGGGACAGCCATGGCAATTTTCCCTTTTCTCAGGTTGAAACCGAAAAGGTTTTAATGGACCTCGTAAAAGATTATCTCAGCATCTTGAAAGAAGAGGGGCTTTACCGCCTGGGAATTAAGCAAGCCTATTTTCGGAAAACCCTGACACAGGCCGGGCTGGATCCCGAAGCGTTTGGCCCGCTGCTATTTGAAAACTACGCCGATGCTGAATTCTTATTGAGAAAGACCTCAATTATATCGGTAAAAACCTGCAAACAGGCGCTTTTGAAAGCAGGGCTGATAAAACAGGACGATCAAATTCCGGCCGCCGTTGAAAAGATTTATAAAAAATCGGTTCCTGCCTTTAAAACCCAGATTCATTTTTACGGTTACGACGGCAGAGGCAATGATCCGACCCGGTTTGATTGTATCTATACCTATAATTTGGGGCTTACCGTATTCAGCCTGATTGCCAACGGTGCGACCGGGCAGATGGCGGCTATCCGAAACCT
Organism: Desulfobacterales bacterium; assembly: GCA_030145015.1. The sequence continues at coordinate 14,206 of JAQYWI010000118.1, read as the reverse complement.
GGAGAAAGATTTTTCAAAATGGGAGCCGATCGGTATTCCGATCGCGCCGTTGATGCATCTTGAAGAACGCAAAGGTAGACTGGCACTTGTACTGGAAAAAAGTATCGTCAATGTCGATTCAGTTGCCTTCCAGGTCGTCAAGGCCAATCGGGAGAGATGGCTGGCGGCGGGCCTGGACGAGGATCACTATAGAAGACCCGGCCCCATTCGATTTACCGGCAGGAGTGAAGAAGATCGACCCATTACACTCGAGTTAAATGCACTGGCCAATCAAGGCGATTAATCGACGTCTGGGAATTTCTATAACATGTTGAAAGTATTTAGATTTTAACGGTACTGGTTTTATGCCGCTTACATGGAATACTGGAATAGTGGAACAATGGAATAAGGGTCAAAAACGCATAACTGTACCCAATATAGCGCTAAAGCTTCACTGCGTGCCCAGTATAGCGCTAAAGCTTCACTGCGTGCCCATCTTTCCATCATTCCAGTTAATAATATTGGCTTTCCAGGCGGGATTTTTCCTCTTGATCAATGATTCCCAAATCTACGAGAAGATCGCCGATACCGGCTTCGCGAAGGTAGTCGATTTTCATGATGACCGCAGGTTTTTTTTGCTTTATGCTGTAAAAAGTGTAATGCAGATGGAGAGTCGTTTTCTTAAGCAGATGGACTTTACTGCCGTCGATTATGAAATGATTATCCATTATAAAATAGCCCGCTGCCGCCACGACCGCAATCAGTATATATTGCTTAATTCTTGAATTCATTATATTATCTTATTTATTCAGTTTAAAAAGGGTCAATAAAAGGGTAGCGTTAATCTGTTATAAAAATTTTACCAAATAGGGCCCATTTCGTCAAATATTTTGAAGCTATCTCAAAAATGCATCATGAATAAATTCAAAAAGCTTTTTGGCAATCGGGTTGATATGGCCGATTATATGGTTCTGACCGGAATTTTTCTGGGGGCTTTATACTGGGCACTGGAATCTCTCCTAAACGTGTTCTCTCCGGAAGAAATCAGCTTTTATCAGGAAATATTCGGGCCCAATATCAGCGAAGTCTGGCCCCGTTTAATTGTTTTATGTCTGTTTTTGATGTTTGGCTCGCATGTACAGTTTACAATTAATGAACGCAAAAAAGCAGAGGAAGCTTTAAAAGCAAGTGAGGAAAAATACCGAACCATTCTCGAAAGCATTGAAGAAGGCTACTATGAAGTCGACATCGAGGGTTATTTCGTTTTCGGCAATGACGCCTTGAGCAAAACTTTAGGTGTTCCCAGGCTAGATCTCAGGTTTACGAACTTTTGGGATTTTATGGACGAAGAGAATGGCGGACGGGTTTATGAAACATTTTTGGAATGCCGGCGCACCGGCAAACCGGTTAAAGCCTTTGACTGCGAATTTAATATAGATGGCGCGATCGTGTATATCGAAGCCTCGGTTGCTTTGCTGCGGGATTCAACCGGCCGGCCAATCGGGTATCGAGGCGTGCTGCGGGACAGGACCGAAAAAAAGAAAATGGAAATGGATTTGTTGGAATCCTACCGTAAAGTTCATGAGGCACGCACCGCAACAATTCTGGGCCTTGCCAAACTTGCCGAATACAGAGACGAAGGCACGGGCACCCATCTGGAAAGAATTCGGGAGTATGCCAGAATAATTACACAAAAACTAGCCGTGAATCTTAAATTTAGCGGCCGTATTGATCAGCAATATATTGACGATATCTACCAGTCTTCTATTTTACACGATATCGGAAAAGTCGGTACTCCGGATGCTTTGTTACTAAAGCCCGGAGAACTCACAAAAGAAGAGTTTGAGATCATTAAACGCCACACCTTAATGGGAGGCAATGCCATAAAGGCGATCGAATTGCAGATTGAGGGAAAATCCTTCCTGGCGATGGGGCGGGAAATCGCTTTTAACCATCATGAAAAATGGGATGGGTCCGGCTATCCGCGGGGACTAAAGGGAGAAGCGATTCCCTTATCTGCCCGCATCGTTGCCCTGGCAGATGTCTATGATGCCCTGACAACCAAACGGTTCTACAAAGAAGCCTATTCCCACGATAAAGCCAAGAATATGATCATCGAACTAAAGGGAAAGCATTTCGATCCTGAGATCGTGAATGCTTTTTTAGCCGTGCAAGACACATTCAACCGCGTGCGCGCGGAGAAACTCAGGCAGGAAGCCGTTTTGATCCAACAGCCGGTTCAGGCGCTGGGCAGGTAATTGGGTTTTCCAAACCGGGTGCTTCGCACCCGGTTCCACCCACAACGATTGGGGCACTTCGCGCCCCTGTCTTTTACCGCCTATGGCGATAAAAGACAAGCCACCCGCTGTGCGGGTGGTCGTTGACTCGATCCGGGTTGACGCCGCACAATTTGCACGATTTACTGAAAAATAGAACTTCCTCCAGGCTTACCCAAATTCTCGTCATTACGCAAAAATCCATTCAAGTATCCCCCCGCAATTGCCGATATACAACCCGATGACGGACTTTGAGCCCAAACAATTCGGTAAGTATCAGCTGCTGGACAAAATCGCTGTGGGCGGTATGGCCGAATTGTATCGTGCCAAAGTTACGCGGGAATATGGCTTTGAAAAGCAGGTGGCCATAAAAAAAATATTGCCCCATCTCTCTGATGAGGGCAATCTGGTTAAGGCCTTTATCGATGAGGCCAAACTCGCAGCTTTGCTGCAGCACGAAAATATTGTTCAGATTTATGACTTTGGCAATTTGAATGGCGAATACTTTATCGCCATGGAATACCTTTTTGGCAAGGATCTGCGCAAGCTGACTTACAAGGCTAAAGAAAAAGCCGTCCCCATTGATCTGGAAAACACCCTCTCCATAATTTCCCGCATTTGTGCCGGGCTGGATTACTCTCATAATCTTAAAGATTTAAAGGGCAAACCACTAAATATCATCCACCGCGATATCAATCCCCAAAATATATTTATTACCTATGAAGGTCAGGTGAAAATTATTGATTTCGGCATTGCCAAGGCCGCCAGTCACAACAGCACAACCCACGAGGGGCTGATTAAGGGTAAACTGGCGTACATGTCCCCGGAACAGGCCAACGGCAAAACAATTGACCCCCGTTCCGATATCTTTTCCACCGGAATCATTCTCTATGAGCTGTTGGCCGGCCAGCGGATGTTTCAGGGAGAAGCCCTGCACATTTATGCTCAGGTGCGTGATGCATCCTATGAACCTTTGGAAAGCCTGGTGCCGGATCTGCCCGCCAGATTGCATGATATCGTCCAGCATGCCCTGGCCAAGGAACCTGATAAACGCTATCAGAGCTGCGGGGAAATGCTTGCCGATTTGGAAGAATGTATTTATGAGCTTTCTTTCCGACCGAATGCCAGGCATTTTGCCAATTGTGTTAAAGATCTTTTTAAGCAAGAATTCGTTGCTGAAGAAAACGCCTTATTCGCAAACACTCAGATTTATAGTGGCGTGCCGACCGATTTCGTTAATGATTCATCCGCCGACGAGGCCACCGGCAATAGAACCATCGCGCTTGACGCCCCAAAAATTTCAGGGAACTTGCAGCATCACATCTGGCGATTCGGGTTGGTGGCCGGTATGGTCATCATCGGTTTTATATTTGACCTTAGCCTGACAGATATACCGTTTACACCATCCGACCGTTCTGTCTCGGCGTATTCGATTGTATTGCCGTCGCCGCATACCAATCCTACCGAAGATAAAATTGAAGCGGCCATAGCCGCACTTGAGACCAGAGAATTTTCTCTGGCGCTGGCGATATTGGAAGAGGTTTTGGCCGGTGATCCATCTCCGGAAAAAAAGATTTCGGATGCATATTTAGAGGCACTCCTGGGTCTGGCGACCTATATGATGCCCAAAGATCCTGATGCGGCCAAAGCCTATTTGTTGAAAGCGTTGGCAATGGATCCCGCTAGCATAGCGGTTCTATCTCAACTCGGATACGTTTACGTTCGCCACAGCGATTATCCGCAAGCCATTGAAACGTATCAAAAAGTTGCCGAACTCGATCCCGGGCGGGCGGACACCTTTTTTAACCTCGGATATATCTATGCGGTGACCGAAAACTATTCCAAAGCCAAGGAAATGTATTCCCGGGCGATTGAACTGGCGCCTGATTTTCTTGATGAAGCCCTGTTTAATCTCGCAATGGTCCAGGCTCAACTTGGCGAACGCGATAAGTGCATCGACAGCCTGGAGCAGGCCATCGAGATCAATCCTGCGAATGAGTCAGCTTTAGCCTATTTAAAGCAATTAAGGCAATAAAAGGAGTCAATCCCATGAGGTATTATGTTGAGAACGTAATCCAATCCGGCCTGATCGGGGCTTTTGTGATTTTAATGTTCTTTGGCTGCGCCGGCGTAAACCAAAAAATGGAAGATATGGAAGTCAGCCAAAAATACGAGGCATCAAAATCGTGGATTAAAGAAAAATGGAGTTCCGCAGGTTCCAAATTCTCGTCTTCGGATGAAGAAGAAATGGCCGCTAAAAGTCAGGAACAAGACCCTGACAAAAAAAATGCTGCGGAAGATGATACTGCTCCACATCGGTCCGATGATTTCAAGCACACGGTGCGGTGGCGGGGTGAAAGCCTGTCGCTGATTGCAAAATGGTACACGGGCCAATTTGAAAACTGGAAAGCCCTGGCCCGGGCAAATCCGAAGCTCAATCCAAATCGAATAATGGTGGGGAACGCAATCCACATCCCTCAAGAAATGATGATTAACAAAGAACCGTTGCCCCGTAAGGTGGCTGCGAAAAGCCTGAAAAATTATTTTGCCCATACGGTGCGGCAGCCGGGCGAAAAATTGAGCGCTATTGCCGGGTGGTACACCGGAGATGCTGGAAATTTCAAGGCCTTAGTTAAGGCCAATCCCGACATCGATCCTGAGTTTTTGCTGGTTGGCAACGAAATATTCATTCCTGCGGAAATGCTCAAAACCCGCAAGACCTTGCACGAAATGTCGATTCAGGTTTCGGCACCCGAACCGGCGCAGCAGCCCGCTGAATCGAAAGCCTCGGCTGCGGCCCCTCCTGCGCCTAAGCCAAAGAAAATGCAACTGTTTGGTCCCAAGCAGTTTCCTGCGAACTAAAGCGCATAAAAAAATGAGCTAATCCGCCAAAGATCGGTGGCGGAAAAAATAATCTAATCCGCCACAAGTATCGGCGGATAAAAATGCCTAAAATTATGGTTTCGCTCGCGCTCCGTCTTTTTAAAATGGTGCAAATCCTATTTTTGGTTATCGAGTACGAGTACGAGGAGGAGTAGGATTTACGATTTCATATGCATCGTCCTCGTCCTCGTCCTCGACACAAAATCCCATGAATTTATCCCAATGAATATTTATTCAGTCCTTTCCCTCCCTCTTTATATTTCCATTCTAAACATTCAATTTTTAATTTTTAAAAAATTTAAATTATAATCATTTGAAATCAAATATAATTAACTTATTTTTCATTTTTTTGAATTTATGGAATTTTACTTGACAGGGTAGCCATATCCTTGCTAAATGAATGAATACTCATTCATTATATATATTTATTATTGCGAGGAGGTCATCATGCCAAGAAAGATCAGATCTGCTGCTGTCATCGGCTCGGGAGTTATGGGTGGTGGTATTGCAGCCCTGCTGGCCGGGGCCGGCATAAAAGCGTTATTATTGGATATTGTGCCCCTGGATTTAAAGGGGGCGGAAAAAAATGATCCGCCGGCACGCAACCGAATCGTAAAGGCCGGTCTGGACGCGGCTTTGATGAATCAACCGGCGCTTTTTATGTCTCCCAACGATGCCGAGCTTATTACAATTGGTAATCTGGAGGATGATTTCGAAAAGATGGCAGGCTGCGACTGGATTGTCGAGGTCGTTGTCGAAAACCTGAAGATTAAACAGGATCTTTTAAAGCGGATCGAGGCGGTTCGTCAGCAAGACACCATTGTCTCTACAAATACATCCGGTATTCCTTTGAAAGCCATGTCCAAAGGGCGCAGCAAGGAATTTAAGCAACAGTTTCTGGGAACCCATTTCTTTAACCCGGTGCGGTACATGAAGCTGCTGGAAATTATTCCAGGAGAAGAAACCCTGCCTGAAACTCTTGAATTCATGGCAGATTTTGGAGAACGGATTTTGGGCAAAGGTATTGTGTGGGCCAAAGATACTCCGAATTTTGTCGGCAACCGCATCGGGGTGCAGGGAATGGTGAAAGTAATGCAGTTGATGCTGGAAGAAGGAATCAGCATCGCGGAGGTGGACGCACTTTTCGGGCCGGCCATGGGTCGACCCCGAACGGGAATGTTTAAAACAGCCGATATTGTGGGCCTGGATACCCTGGCCCATGTGGCCAAAAACACCTACGAGCTGATCGAAGGTGATGAGGATCGCGACAGTTTTGTCCTGCCTGAATTTGTAAACAGCATGATCGCAAAGAATTTGCTGGGTAAAAAAAGTCAAAGCGGGTTTTATAAAACCGAGCTTACGCCTGACTGGCAGAAAATCCGCAAAGTGATTGACCCGGCGACGCTTGAATATGAAGAGGCCAAGCGGCCCGAACTGCTTTGTCTGGAAGAGGCCCGCAATGCGAAAACACTTCCTGAAAAAATGAAAACCGTGGTGTATGGTGAAGACAAAGGCGCCAAATTTGCCTGGAAAGCAGTTGCCGGCAATCTGATCTATGCCGCCAACAGGATCCCGGAAATCTCCGATACGATCGTTGATATTGACAATGCCATGAAGTGGGGCTTCAACCTGGAGATGGGCCCTTTTGAAACCTGGGATGCCATCGGCCTTAAAGCCTCTGTTGCGCGTATGCAAAAAGACGGGTTTGATGTGCCCGACAAAATCCAAAAGATGCTCAAAGACGGGCACACTTCTTTTTATAAAACCCGGAATGGAACGGCTTTTTTCTTCGATTTTGAGTCTCAAAATTATAAGGAACATATTGTCAGCAAAAATATCGTTTCGCTGGCATCCTTGAAAGCCACTGAAAAGGTCATCAAAACCTCGGATTCGGCGACATTGATCGATCTTGATGACGGCGTCTTCTGTCTGGAGTTTCACACCAAGATGAATTCTTTGAATCAGCAAATCATTGCAGCCCTTCATGAAGCCAGAGCATTTGTTGATAGCGCAGGCATCGGATTGGTTATCGGCAATCAGGCCGGCGGCATGCCGGGTGCCTTTTCGGCCGGGGCGAATCTAAGCGATGTGGTCGCCGCCGCAAGGGATAACCAATATGACGGCATCGAACGGATGGTCAAGGATTTGCAATACGGACTCCAGGATCTCAGGTATGCTTCATTTCCGGTCGTCACCGCGCCTTATGGTTTGACACTTGGCGGTGGCTGCGAGGTATGCCTGGCCTCGGACAAGATCGTGGCGCATGCAGAGCTATATATGGGGCAGGTGGAAATCGGCGTGGGACTGATCCCCGCCGGCGGCGCCTGTTTGAATCTCATGAAAAAGTTCTTGAGTTCGGTGCCCGACGTGGTAACGGATTTTGATGTGGCGAAATTTTTCCTGCCGGTTTTTATGGCCATCGCCATGGCCAAAATTTCAACATCGGCCGCAGATGCCAGGGCCAATGGTTTCTTAGGCCCCCGCGATCGAATCATATTTAACAGAGACTATCTTATCGGTGAGGCCAAGAAAGACGTTCTAAAAATGGTCGATGAAGGCTATGCGCCGCCGCCCAAACGCAAGATAAAAGTATTGGGCCAGGCCGCCCAGGGCATGGTGAATGCGGAAATATCCAACATGCTCAACGGAAAATTTATTTCGGAGTATGATGCTTTTCTGGCCAAGAAGATTGCCTATGTCATCAGCGGCGGAGATGTGCGCGATAATGCGCAAATCGAGGAAGATGTCATCCTGACGCTCGAACGCGAAGCCTTCATCGAACTTTTAAAAGAGGAAAAGACCCTGGCGCGTATCGACCATATGCTATCAACCGGTAAACCCTTGAGGAACTAAATACTTAGTCAAGTGGTATCGAAAAATTTTGGGGATAAATATATAATGTTGTGGGCTAGTAACTATAAAATTCGAATATCGAATCTCGCCTGATTTAATAAAATTGGTCGAAACAATTTCGAATTACCAAAATTCAAATGATCGAAACATATTAAAGTCTTAGATATCAGTGTGTCCATTGTTTTGATCATTGGAACATTTGGATTTAGGATTTGTTTCGAATTTCGACCAATTTTATAAAATCAGGCGTGCTTCGGATTTAGCGATATTAATAAAATCGAATTAGCCTTGTTAATTTAGGGAGGGTAATAGAAATGAGAGATGCGTATATTGTTACATCGATTCGCACCCCGGGATGCAAGCGCAAAAAAGGGGCGTTTAAGGATACCCGGCCGGAGGATCTGCTGTCTTTTATTCTGACGGCGGTCGTTGAAAAAACTGAAAATCTTGAAAAAAAAGATGTGGAAGATATTATGATCGGCTGCTCCTTCCCGGAAGCCGAGCAGGGGCTCAATATCGGGCGGATTGCCCCCCAAATCGCCGGTTTCCCTGTGAATGTGACCGGCGCCACCGTGAACCGCTTTTGCGCTTCCGGCCTGGAAGCCATTGCCCAATCTGTTATGCGGGTGATGGCCGGCTGGTCTGATATCGTTATCGGCGGCGGCCTGGAGTCCATGACCTATGTCCCCATGGGGGGAAATCTTCCGCGGCCGCATCCGCAATACACCAAAAAGCTGGCCGACCTGTATGCATCCATGGGCATTACTGCTGAAAATGTGGCCGGCCGCTACAATGTTTCGCGGGAAGCTCAGGATGAATTTGCCTATCAATCCCAGATGAAGGCGGCCGAAGCCAAAAACAAAAACCTGTTTAAAGAGATTGTGCCGACGCCGGCGACCCGTTATGTCCAACAGGAAGGCGGGACCTATAAAAGCGAGACTTTTTTGCAGGATTTTGATGACGGCATCCGCGAGGAAACGACCCTGGAAGGACTGGCCAGCTTGAATCCGGTATTTGCCGCCGGCGGATCGGTTACCGCCGGCAACTCCTCCCAGATGACCGATGGGGCTGCAGCCAGCGTTATTATGAGTGAAGGCAAAGTCAAAGCGCTGGGTCTCAAACCGGTTGCCAGATTTAAGTGTTATACCACCGTGGGCTGCAAGCCCGATGAAATGGGCATCGGGCCGGCCCTGGCCATCCCCAAACTGTTGAAAATGGCCGGGATGGATTTAAAAGACATCGGCCTGTTTGAAATCAACGAAGCCTTCGCTTCCCAGGCCCTTTACTGCATCGATACGCTGGGAATCGACATACAAAACGTAAACATTCACGGCGGCGCCATTGCCCTGGGGCATCCGCTGGGGTGCACCGGCGCCAAGCTGTGCGCCACCCTGCTCAACAACATGCAGGAACGCGGCGTCAAGTACGGCGTCGAGTCCATGTGCATCGGCGGCGGCATGGGCGCGGCGGCTTTGTTTGAATTAATTGAGTAAATGATCGTTTAAAAATAAAAAAGGCTGCCAAAATGGCAGCCTTTTTTGATATCGGTCCGGATAAGCATTCCTTTACGAAGACACTTCGGTTGTGACCTTCAAAAATAGCTCCGTATCATCCCAAGTCATTCCCGCCAGCGCAGCAACATCCATTTTCTGATCATTTAAGTCAACTGAATCGCAAGCGGGCTTTAAATCTTCTAAATTGCGGGATATAAAATCACTAAAATTATGGCTCTGAATCCAGATGCCGCTTTCCAAAAAGACAGGCCCCAGCTCTTTTAACACCATGTTAAACAGCTTTAATTTTACGCGGGCTTCGCCGTCACCATTAACGGAAGTTTCAACTTTATATGAAATTGTATTTCGCATGGAAGCAAAAGTACCGCCTTTTCGAAGCGTGGCTCCAACAAGGCCGGGCATGGCACCTGAAAGGGCCAGTGTTGCATCATTGTGGAGGTAAGCTTTTTCCACCTTATCGACTGGCTTGCCATCCAGAAATAGCGTCTGAATTCTTTTATCTAGATATTCTTCATCTATGCTCAGCTGCTTACAGAGCAGATCCTTGATGCTGCAACCGGTTGTTGTGCTTACAAAAAAGCCTTGCTCCAATAGTCTAAAAAACCTTGGTAACAGCTCAGCAGTGATGACGATGCTAAGTTTCATAATTCGATATTCAATTTCTATAAGCGTATGCAAGATGGGGAGACCGGCATTCGGACTCCCCATCCACTAAAGTCATATAAGCTTTTCAGCTACCAGTTAAAGACCTTATCCAGGTCTTCATCTTTTACCTGGAAGGTAATGTTATGCGGAGGCAGCTTTTCCTTTTTAAAGTACTCGGGTAAGCGATCATGTTTAGAAGATAAACCGGCGGCCAGGTTAAATTCGCGCTCATTTGTAAGGATGGATTTACCCAGTGCGGTAACATCATCGGCCGTCAGGCTCAAGCCATAAAAAGCATTGATCAAATCGATCAGGGCCTGGAAGGTTTCGGGTTGATCCAGTACCGGAAACGCGACGAAAAGACACATACCGGTGGCATCAACCGCGGCCGTAGCAATCTGCAGGTTTCTGGAAAGCTCTATTTGTCCTTCCGGTTTCAAGGGATCCACGCTTCCCCCGACACCCATAATGTTGGATGCGACGGCATAACCGGCGGTATGATCTGCGCCCATTGTGGTGGTGGCATAGGTTACTCCGATGCCCATAACCCCGCGGGGGTCATAAGCCGGCATAGACTGTCCCTTGACCACCGGGACTCTTTCAACGCCGAATACTTTGCCTGTCACGGCAGCGCCGCTGCCCAGAATACGGCCTAAAGGCGTCCCCTCGCCAACCTCCTTTATCAGGCGGATGGCGGCTTCGGCATCGCCAAACTCGGCAACGCCTGCTTCCATCGCAACCGCAATGGTCGCGCCCATTTCGATCGTGTCCAACCCATAATCGTCATCAAGGCGGTCCATCATGGCAATGGCATCCAGGTCATCGATTCCGCAGTTTCCGCCGTGGGCCCAGACGGTTTCATACTCGGGTTGTTTGGTCAGGTATTGCCCGTCCTTGTTATAATACGTTCCGGAACAGCGAATGATGCATCCTCGATGACACCCGTGGGTTGCAGCACCTTTGCCGCCGCGGGCCTCTTCTGTCTCGGCCTGGGTTTCCCCGCTGATCTTATTGCAATTATCGAAGCGTCCCCACATAAAATTTTTGGTGGGATACGCGCCGGCTTCGTTGATCACATTGGTGAGTACATTGGTACCATATGCCGGCAGGCCTTCGCCGCTGACAGGATGTTTTTTGAGCCCGGCCACCCATTCTTTATTGGCTTCTTTAAATTTATCCGGATCCTGGGGTTGTCTCATCTTCATCCCGGCATCATCGATGACAATAACCTTGACGCCTTTTGAGCCCATAACAGCACCGACACCGCCGCGCCCGGCATGCCGTGTGGGTCTAAGCTCCATGTCGGTACAGGCGATTGAAGCACCGGCCAATTTCATTTCACCGGCCTGACCAATGGAGATGCAGCTGATTTTTTCACCGTGTTCGGCTTTCATTTTGTCGACGGTGTCATAGTTGCCCAATCCTTTAAGGCTGCCGGCGTCCGTAATTTCGACACCATCTTTATTAATCAAAATTTTATAAAGTGTGTGCCCCTGGGGCAGGCCTTCCAGCACGATGGCGGCATAACCCAGCCGGCCGAGCATTTGTGACGGCTGCCCGCCGGCATTGGCTTCTTTGATACCGCCGGTGAGCGGGCTCTTGCAGCCAACCGACAGGCGGCCGGACATTGCCGCAGTCGAGCCGCTTAGCATCCCCGGAGCAATCACCAGTTTGTTATCTTCTCCCAGCGGATGACATAACGGCGGAACCTCCTTTGAGACGATGGCTGAGGTTAGTCCGCGGCCGCCCGAGCCGGCATAATCACCAACTGGCTCGGCGTTAATCGCCGGACCACCATCTGCACCCATGTTGATTCTTAGGATCTTGTCCATGCGCACCTCCTATCTTTAAAAGTTAATCCAATCTCCTCAAACCTGATTTTGATGGCTACGTCTAATTAATGCGTTTAAGACGGGCAATCGAAAATATCATAATTTTCTTATTCGTATTAATTTGCAAAGTCAAGCCCTTTAGCTGTTATCGCTTGCAAAGATCACCCTAAATCCTTTATATGTATCCTGCATCCGGCTGGGTGTATTTAAAATAGGAAGGTGATGTTCATGAGAATTTACAATTATCCGTCACGTCCGGCTGAGCAGCGCGTTGCGCGAATTATCAATCGGGGTCTTGCATTTCGGAAAGAGGATCTGGCCGCGGTCACCCGCATCTGCGAGCGGGTCCGCAAGCGCGGTGATCAGGCCGTAATTTCCTATACCCGGCGCTTTGATTCAGCGCGCATGTCCATAAAATCGATGCAGGTGTCCAAAAAGGAATTTGCAGATGCGGCCAGAAGGGTGGACCGGTCCTTTACCCGGGCCCTGAATCGTGCGGCTGCGAATATCAAACGCTTTCATGAGCAGCAACTGCGTAAGTCCTGGATGCAAACCGACCGGCCGGGTACGCTCCTGGGCCAGTTGATCAATCCTGTCGATGCGGTTGGGGTTTATGTGCCCGGTGCCAGAGGCGGTAAAACACCGCTGGTTTCCTCGGTACTGATGGGCGTGATTCCCGCCAAAGTTGCGGGTGTCGGGCGGATCGCAATGGTCACACCGCCGACCAAAGGCGGCGGCGTGAGCGCGCATCTGCTGGTGGCGGCTAAAAAGGCCGGCGCCGATGCGGTCTATAAAGTCGGAAGTGCCTGGGCCATCGCCGCGCTTGCGTATGGAACCGAAACCATACCCAAAGTTGACGTCATCGTCGGGCCGGGTAATATTTACGTCACCCTAGCCAAAAAGATTCTGGCCGGCACCGTCGGTATCGATATGGTTGCCGGGCCCAGTGAGATTCTGGTTATTGCCGATAACAGCGCCAGGCCTGAATTTATTGCCGCTGATCTTCTTTCCCAGGCCGAGCATGATGTTTTAGCATCGGCGATATTAATTACGGATTCAGATAAATTGGCCAAAAGCGTTGCCAAAGAAGTAAAAGGGCAGCTCACACGCCTGGCACGCGCTGATATTGCTGAAGAATCCCTGTCAAAATTTGGCGCCATAATTGTTGTAAAAAATATAGGTATTGCCATCGACATGGCCAACCGAATTGCGCCGGAGCATCTTGAACTTCAAATTGACGAAGCGCTTGAGGTTGTTGGAAAAATACGCAACGCCGGGGCCATCTTTGTCGGCAATTATACCCCGGAACCGGTGGGGGATTACATTGCCGGACCCAATCATGTGCTGCCCACCGCGGGAACCGCCCGATTTGCATCCGCGCTTTCAGTGGACAACTTTGTTAAAAAGACCAGCCTGATTCAGTACACCCAAAAGGCTTTTCAACGTGAAGCCCCCGACATTATTCGCCTGGCTGAAGTTGAGGGATTGGGTGCCCATGCAGGATCGATTAAGGTAAGGTTATAAAAAGGAAAAAAGTGACCGGGATGGCAAATCCAAAGCCGGGGCTCATTCCAACCGGCACCACCAGGTTTTACACCATGATCGGGACGCCGATCATTCAGGTTAGATCTCCCTTAAATTACAACCGCTATTTTGCCGAACACGGAATCGACGCTGTCATGATCGCCATGGATGTGCCCGCCGATCAGGTAAAAGCTCATTTTGAGCATATGCGGACCCTGCCCAACTTCGGAGGCTGCATTGCAACCATACCGCATAAGCCGGCGGCGGCCGACTGTATGGATGAAATGTCGCAACGGGCTGGAGATTTAGCGGCGGTCAACGTGGTCCGGGTGGAAAACGGACGCTTGATTGGAGACATGGTCGATGGACTTGGTTTCATGGTGGCGGCTAAGACGAACGGGTTGGATGTGCGCGGCCGGCGAGCCGCCATTATCGGCGGCGGTGTGACCGGTGCTGCAATTGCACTGGCGCTAGCCGAGGCCGGCGCCGCCGAAATCGTTATTAAAGAAATACGCACGGAGCGGCATGGGTTCTTAGAACGTTTGTTGAGAAATACCGCCCCGCAAACCAAGATATCATTTGAGCTAACCGGCCTGAAAGGATTCGATGTTGTGGTGAATGCAACACCGGTCGGAATGAATGATGATCCCAACGTGCCTTTCCCGACAGATAGCCTGTCCTCCCCAACACTGGTAGCAGA
>JAQYWI010000300.1 GCA_030145015.1 Desulfobacterales bacterium | reverse complement strand
CATATATTGCCTCATAGAATAACGTTAATGCCCACGGCCGTAATGAAAGGCCTACTCTATATGGAATTCGGGCTAACAACTGGTTATGGGATTAATTGGCCATAAACTATCCTATTAAATAGTCTGCATTCGATTTCGAAAATCAATATGAAAAAAAGGTGAGCATAATGATAGGTAAAAACTCTTAATTTGTGGAGAAGGCTATTACTATTTGAACTTTGAAGATTTATTGTATATCTGTAACCTCTAGTCTGTAAATAGATCGGCTATCAGGCTAACGTCATTCTTGGAAAAAAACACAAGATGGTTCATAATTGTTGGGTATCATGAGCTTTAATTTTGCAATAATCGGTGGTGGGTTAACCGCTACTGCCATGCTATGTCAGTTTGTGAACAGGGTACAGGCAAAAGCGGTAAATGGGCAGCTGGACCCGTCAAAGATTGGAATTCAAATATATGAAAAACAGGATGTTTTCGGCCCCGGCTTTCCCCATAGCGGCAGATTTGCGCTACCGTTTCATATCACGAACATGTGTGCATTCGACATGGGGATTATATATCGCAAACCCGGCGATTTTCAGGACTGGGTAGCAAGCAATTCAGTTGACCTTCAAAACCGTTTTTCCTGGTTTCGGAACTCATCAGCCGGAGCGGACCATTCCGTGGATAGATGCAACCACTATCCCCGTGCCATCATGGGAGCGTATTTGAAGACAAGATTTCAAGAAGCCGTTCAATCAGCTCAGCAGGTTGGCCTTGAAGTGAATCTCTATCCGCGATCGGAGGTGGTTGATCTCAAACAGAACGGCGGCAAGATCATCCTTCGCATAGAAGATCTTCGTTCTAAACATCATTTCTCAAGGGAAGCTGACCGTGTTTTACTCGCGACCGGCCACTGGTTTGAAAAAAATGATCAGGATCACTATTTCAGCTCTCCCTGGCCTGCCGAAAAGTTACGCCGCACCATTCCGCAGGGCGCAAAGGTTGCCGTCATCGGTACCAGCCTCAGTGCCATCGAGACCCTGCTGACCCTGACCTCGGAGGGGATGTTTGTTCGTTCTGATTCCGGTGAACTGTCCTATACACCTGCCGCTAATCCAAGGAAATTTTATCTTTATTCCAGAAGGGGACTGTTGCCAAAGGTCAGAGGAAAAATGGGCCGTCACCGGAACCGGTTTTTGAATCGGGAAAATCTGGATCGCCTGCTGTCTGAAAATCGCGGAAATTTAAAACTCGGTCCCATATTCAAACTGCTTAATTCTGAACTGGAAACTGCCTATGGCCAAACCATCGATTGGGAAACGATTATCAATCCAACCGGCAAGCCGGCGGATCTGCTGCAAGGTTATATAGATGATGCCATCAATGGGGATGGCCCCAACGGGGAAATCCTCTGGCAGACCATCCTGCACCAAAGTTTCGATATGGTCAGAGATGTGTACCTGAATTTGACCATTGAGGAAAGAAGGCGTTTTGATAAAAATTACACCTCTGTTTTTTTCACCCATGCTGCGACCCAGCCTGCCATCAACGCTGAAAAATTACTGGCCCTCATGAAGGCCGGCATGGTTGAGGTGTTCAAACTGGGAAACAACTATCAACTGGTCAAAAATGAAGTTAATGATTACTTTGAATTTATCTACAGGGATGACCGCGGCAATTTAAGACGAAATGCTTACCGCTATGTTATCAATGCCCGCGGGCAGGAAAAATCGCTGGAGACAAACCCTTCAGCATTGGCCAGCAATTTACTCAAGTCCGGAACTGTTCAAATTGAAGAATTCCGACCCGTTGGCCACGAGGTCCATATCGGCGAGAAAATCTCTTCTGCATCGGCGGCTGAAGGCGAAACCTATAAAACCGGAAGCATCTGGATAGATCCCGAAACGCACCATATCATGCAGAGGGGACCTGATAAAAAAGTAACACAATCCAGCACCATCTATGCGGTTGGGGCCATGACAAGAGGTCAGATAATCGACGCCAGCATGGCGCGTGGGATTGTTCAGGCAACAACCAGGATTGCAGATGATCTGGTTGATTACCTGACCCGGATCAATAAACAATGAAATTGATGCGTTATAGATCTTTTAGCTGATTACCGAGGTTCACCACAATACCTTTTGCTGCGGCATACTCAACACACCTTTTTTACCAGGTCGTTCACCTTTTTAAGGTAGGCAGCGATATCACATTTTCTCTCCAGGCCTGAGGCCGCCATATAGCGGGTCTTGCCGAAAATCGGCCGCTCGGTCCAGGCGCGATCATGCACCCCGTAAATCCAGGCCACACCCGTGTATGAATTGGGATCCCGCCCGTCTAAAAAATATTTATTGTTGATAGCCAGGGTCGTGCGGAATGCTTTTTGCGGCGTCGCCGACCATTCCAGGATTTTCTTGCCCCAGTACATGCGCATGTAATTGTGCATAAAGCCGGTATGCTTCATCTCCAGCATGCTGGCGTTCCAGTATGGATCATGGGTGTCGGCGTTTTCGAGCTGCCGACGGCTATAAAGGTATTCCCGTGCGTCATGCTCATGCTCGGCCAGGGTTTTTCGGGCCCAGCCCGGAATGCACCTGTAAGCATCATATCGGGATGTATAGAAGGCGAAGTTCATGGCCAGCTCGCGCCTTACAACAAGTTGCTCGATATAGGCGTCTTTGACTGCCTTGAGCGAATCAGGGGCACGGTTCATTTTTAGCGCCAGGTAAAGGGGTGAGATCTGACCGAAATGCAGATAGGGGCCCATATGGGAAATATCGTTCGTCTGCGGTTGATTGCTGTGCTGATCATAGTATTTCAGCCGGTGGCGAACAAACCCATCAAAGCGCTTTACCGCCTGGGAGGTCCCGCCTTTGAACAAATCGGACACCGGTGGTACGCTGCGGTCAAGATTAAGTTTCCGAAGCAACCCCTCGGTATCCTCTAATTCAACTTCTTTAATCTTCATACCCAGGGATGGATGCTCTACTCTGGTTTGCTTAAGACCAACCAGATAGGTTTCGAGGTGTCGGTGAATTTTGGGACGAATCGTGCGCGCGGCATATTCGGCCTTTCCAGATGCCACCTCCACAGGCACCACCACGTCGCTTTCCACCTGCACGACAGGGCATTGGGCTTGTTTCGCCACTTCCCGGCGCCAGGCTCTCTGGTGTCTCAGATACCCGCGATCGCAGATAATCATGGACGCCCGCCTTCCGAGGCTCAGGGCCACCTCCGGTGGATGTCCAAGGTGCAATACCATTTTAATTCCCCGTGATGCCAAGGCTGCCCGGGTTTCCTTTAAACCTTCCAGCATAAAAGTGTAGTGGCGCAGATTGGCATCGGGGTAATCATCCATCAGCCCAAAGACCACCAGCAGCATCCGATTCAGTTTGTTCGCCTGCTGAATAGCAAATTCCAGGGCATGATTATACACTGCTCGTTGGGACTGCTGCATCCAATACAGGACATAATCTCCCTTGCGTGCGTCGGCTTCATTCAAAAATTTTATGCGTGTCGGATGAATGGACATGTTTCTCCTTTGGAGTTCTATGATTTATTCTGCGGTAGGGCACAAGAAGTATGCAGTTTGGGGGTGAATCGTTCGGGATCGGAGGCCATGGGTTTGTTTATGGATCGCGCAATCGCTTTGAGCATGCCGTAGAATATCCACTCGTGGAAGGGATAAAGGCCATACCAGTATAGAATACCAAACAATCCCCTGGGTAGAAATCGCGAAAGCATCTGAAGTTCCACCTGTCCGTTTGCTAATGGGGTTATTTGAAATTCAAGCAAAGCCTCACCGGGGGTTTTCATTTCAGCCACCAGCAATAACCGTTGCGGGGGCTCTACTTCCAACACCCGCCAGAAATCCAGGGCATCACCAACTCCGATTTCCGTTGGATGCCGCCGCCCCCGTCGCAAACCCACGCCTCCCACCAGGCGATCCATTATGCCACGCAGGCGCCATAGAAAATTTCCGAAATACCAGCCAGATTTGCCGCCGATTCGGCTTACGGGTTGCCAGACGTCATCAACCGTGGCATTTATTCGGGCGCGATAGCCGCAATTCATGATGGTTCCGCCGGCCCACTCAGCATCGCCGCAATGGGCCCATTCAGGTTCCAGCAAATCTCCCGCGTCCATCCAGCAGGTGTCAACCTGTTCCTGTTTGATGCGATCCAGGGCCAGGCGAATCGCCTCCCGGCAGCTCAACAACTTCTGGGGTATGATTGCCTTTATGCGGTTTTCGGTACAGACCGCATCGCTGGTCAGGCCTTCGGTCAGCGGCAGGGCGATCGATGCGGGCACCGGACTGATCAGATGAATCCACAGCGCACTCAAAGTCGGCGTCAGAACGGGCACCGGAATTATCAAACGTTTGGGAAGACGGGCTTCCTCGGCATAAATATCCAGCAGATCACGATAGGTTAAAATATCGGGACCACCAATGTCGTATGTTTGACCGATGGTTTCCTCATGTTTGAGGCATTCGATGAGATAGGTTATCACGTTGCGGATAGCGATGGGCTGATTCAATGAACGTACCCAGCGGGGTGTGGTCATGGCGGGCAGACGTTCGACCAGATAGCGCAAAATCTCAAAAGAAGCACTGCCGGATCCCAGGATCATGGGCGTTCGCAAATCGGTAGTAGGCACCGGACCGGCTTTAAGGATGTCGGCCACTTCAATGCGTGATTTTAGATGTTTGCTTAAGGTCCCCTGAGTGGCCTCGGCCAGCCCACCGAGGTAAATGATTCTTTCCAATCCTGCCGCTGTTGCCGCTTCTACCATATTTTGCGCTGCCCGGCGATCGGCCTCGACAAATTTCTCTTTCTGGGCGATCATGGAATGTACCAGGTAATAGGCCGCCCGGCAGCCGGAAGCCGCCTGTTTGAGGGATTCAATATCCAGAACATCGCCTTGAACCAGCTCAACCCGGCTGTGCCCGGCCCAGGGACGGCAGCCCATTTTCCCCAGGTTGCGTGCCATGGCACGCACCCGATAGCCGGCAGCAAGCAGGGCCGGAATCAATCGGCCGCCGACATATCCAGTGGCGCCGGTTACCAGGATAGGATCTAA
>JAQYWI010000299.1 GCA_030145015.1 Desulfobacterales bacterium | reverse complement strand
CGAAGACAATCACTTTGTGCCCATCGGCAGCAACGGATGGTATGAACAAGGCGGCCCCAGAGCCCGTTTCGACCAGCAGCCCATTGAAGCCAATGCCATGGTCGAAGCTTGTGTGGAAGCCTTTAATGTCACCCGGGATAAATCATGGTTCGACAATGCAGTCATGTGTTTCAATTGGTTTCTCGGACACAATGACCTGAATATGCCGCTCTATGATCCCAAGACCGGCGGCTGCCGAGATGGATTGATGGCGGACGGCATCAACCAGAATGAAGGCGCCGAGTCCTCCCTTGCCTGGCTGCTTTCGCTGATGACATTGCAAAAGCTTTATGCCGACGAGATATTAAACCAGCCGTTGTCACAGAAAACCGATTAACAAAAGGATCAGTCATGCACATTGCCATGCTCTCGCCCATTGCCTGGCGCACACCGCCGCGACATTATGGGCCCTGGGAAAACGTGGCCTCCCTTTTAACCGAGGGGTTGGTAGCGCGCGGTCATGATGTCACCTTGTTTGCAACCGCGGATTCGCAAACCAGCGGCACACTGCATGCCGTTTGCCCGCAGGGCTATGAAGAAGACCGCTCTATGATACCAAAAGTATGGGAGTGCCTTCACATTTCAGAACTCTTTGAGCATGCCGATGTGTATGACCTGATCCATAACCACTTTGACTATCTGCCTCTGACCTATACCGGCCTTACCACCATACCGGTTGTGACCACCATTCACGGTTTTTCATCGCCCGGGATTCTACCCGTTTACAAAAAATACAACAACAAAGTATTCTATGTTTCCATCAGCGATGCCGACCGATCGCCGGATCTTGATTATATCAAAACCATCCATCACGGCATTGATATCAAGCAATTTGATTTCCAGTCCCAACTGGATGATACCCTGCTTTTTTTCGGGCGCATTCACAATGACAAGGGTGCCCGACAAGCTATTGAAATCGCCAGGGCCTGCAATAAAAAGCTGATATTGGCGGGTATTATCCAGGACCAGGCTTACTATGACCAATATGTCGCCCCTCACATAGACAACGACAAGGTGATTTATGCCGGCAGCGTCGGACCAGTTGAGCGCAACCGGCTGCTCGGCAAAGCCTGCGCGCTATTGCACCCAATACAGTTTGATGAGCCTTTCGGTCTGTCCGTTATCGAATCCATGGCCTGCGGTACGCCCGTGATCGCCTTTGATAGGGGCAGCATGCCTGAACTTATCGAAAACGGCAAAAGTGGTTTTTTGGTCAACAACGTGGACGAGGCCATTGAGACTGTTGCACGTATTAAAGAGATTGACCGCGCATACTGTCGTCGCCATGTTGAACGGCATTTCACAGTCGACCGCATGATCGATGAATACATACAAGTCTATGAAATGATTCTTGACTCTGAAAGACTGTAAAATGGCCTCGAAAAATCTTAAAACAGATAGCCGGCACAGGTGGCTTAATATTTAAAAATTCTTTGAACTATTTTGCTGAATACTCTTCAAAACCGTTTTTTTTCTTATTGAAAATCATATAATTCGGATACGAGTTAAAAAGCTCCATACCTTCTTTTGATACGATCCAGTCAAGTTTATTCTTCCAGATATCGATATTTTCCTCTTTCATGAGGACAAATAAAGTGAAATCCTAGGGCAATGTATAAGGGAGTTCAACATACTCTTTTAATAAAGAATTATTTTGCACCCAAAACGGAAATATGGTTCCAACAACATCTGGAATTGGTGAGAGCTTTGCATAACCTATAGAATTTTTGGCGGCCAAGCCAAGACCATCCTTCAAAACTCTGTGCATCCCTATCTATAATATTTTGTTAAAAATCCACAAAAAAAGTTTTTTAATTATGCATTATTAGTTGCAATTAAATATAATATATGTCATACTTTCCTAAAAAATCAATCAATTGGAGGATGGTATGGGTTTTAAAAAAATGAACAAGGAATTCAGCTTTGCCGACGTGGTCCTTGAAAGCTCAAAAAAACATAATCGAAGCATAAAAAACATGGAGAAACTCAATAAATCAATTGATTGGAACCGTGTTGAAGATATTCTCATGAGCCACTATACTGTGGGATTGTCTGGCGAAGGCGCTGACGCCTATCCTCCTTTTTTGCTTTTTAAATACCTCTTGCTCCAAAAATGGTTCCATATAAATTCAGACCCTGAATTGGAAAATCAAATTAACGACCGTTGGTCTTTCAAAGAATTCCTTCAGCTACCTTTAAGTAAACCTTCTCCAGATCACTCGACCTTTTCACGCTTTAGAAGCAGACTTTCAAAGAAAGCCATGGACCAAATCAATACCGAAATCCTTCGTCAATTTGAAAGCCAGGGCCTTACCATCAATGAAGGGATAGCCATTGACGCGAGGCTTGTTAAATCTGCCAGTCGTCCCATCAGCAATGACCAGATTAAAGAATTTCGGAATAAGCATAATACCCCTGAAGGAAAGCAAATGATTTTATAGGACAGACCACTATGAAAACTCATAATCCAATAATAACACGTTTTAAAAAAAACCCCATACTGACAAGAAAGGATGTGCCGTATCCAGTAGCTACAGTTCACAATGCGGGCATCGTCAAACATAACGATCGTTACATTATGCTTTTCAGGTCGCATCTGCTAAACGGGCGCTCTATCATCGGTAGGGCTGACAGCGAGGATGGTTTTTCATTTACGGTTCATCCCAAACCCTTTCTTATACCCTCGACGGACAATGTTTTTGCCGAATATGAAGCGTTCGGAGTCGAAGACATGAGGATTTCCCTGGTAGAAAACGAGTACCTGCTGACCTATAGCGCCTATTCCCGTCACGGCGTGCGGATTGCCCTGGCGCGCACTAGGGATTTTGAAAAAGTGGAACGTATTGCGCTGATCACCCAGGCCGACCTCCGCAACGTGGTCATTTTCCCTGAAAAGTTCGGCGATCGGTATGTGCGTTTGGACCGTCCACATTCCGAAATTTCGTCCTGGTCGATCTGGATTTCCTATTCTCCCGACCTCGTGCACTGGGGCGATTCCCGGTTGATTATGAAGCCGGTGGCCTATCACTGGGATGAAATGAAAATCGGGCCCGGCGCACCGCCATTTAAAACCGACAAAGGCTGGCTTCATATTTATCATGGCGTTTTTAAGACGATGTCCGGAACAGTGTATCGACTCGGCGCGGCCCTGCATGACCTTAATGATCCGGCCAACATCATCGGCGTTTCCGATCAATGGATATTGCAACCTGAGGATCCTTGGGAGGTAAATGGCTATGTGCCCAATGTTGTCTTTACCTGCGGCGCTGTTCCTGAAGACGACGGTACGGTAAAAATATACTGGGGCGGCGCGGATACGGTCATGTGCGCCGGCACGGCCGTAATAGATGATCTGATAGCGCTCTGTCTTTCGGTTTCCCGTCCGCCGTTGTAGATTATCCTTTCCGGCTGAGGGCAGACCGAGTAATCAGCTCTTTGTTTTATGAACTGATCGAAATACGTTTTCGAGGATAGGCTGGAATTGAACGTCTGTCCTGATGAACAGACTTTCGATGCAGTGTAATTAAATATCAATCGACATTAAGGACACAATGATATGCAAGCAAAAAAGCATCAAAGGCTGAAAGTTGAAAGAAAAACAAATAAGATCGTAGGGGATACATCACGGGTGATCACCCGGCTTCATCTTCCCGATGAGAAGTATCGCATCCCTAAAATAATTCAACGGATAATCAGCTTGCCGGACACGGCGGCCGAAAATCTAATTGCGCAAATAATGGTTGACTTTTCCGGAAGACATGAAGATATCGGGCACATTTTTGAGCGGCACCTAAATGAGGTGAAGGATTATCTTCCACGGGATACAATACTCAGCGACGTTCAAAGGGCCCTCATCGGCGCTTACTTTACAAAGGAGTACGCTATTGAATCTGCCGCCCTTTTTAACCCTTCCATCGTTCCCCATCCTGATCAGAGCCGTCTGGAAAAAGGCAGCTTGCGCTTTATCATGAGCCTGCGGGCAACTGGTGAAGGCCATGTTTCGTCAATTGTCTTTCGCAGCGGCGTCCTTGACCGGCGCAATGGGATTCTCTTCGACCCGATCAGTGATTTTGTGGAAACGCCGGATCTTCAATTAGATCCGGTTTACAAACGCAATCCTTTCCAGCGCAAACTGAACGAGATGGGGGCCGTCAATGAGATAACCGCCCATATTCTTAACCAGATGCTGGAAGATTTTACTTATAATGAGTTATTAGAAAAAATTGGAATACTTCGCGCAAAACCGCTATTTTCTGAAGCGCACCAAAACAGAACCTTCGAGGTCATGTGCTGGCTTGCGGATTCCAATTATGAGGTGAGTTTCCACCCCGATCACCGCATATCCGAACGGGTGATCTTTCCCGTTTCGAAAAACGAAAGCAGAGGCATTGAAGATGCCCGTTTCGTTCAATTTTTCGATAACAGGCAAGAAGTCACCTATTATGCGACCTATACCGCCTATAACGACCATACGATCTTGCCGCAACTGATCGAAACAAAGGATTTTATCAAATTCAACATTTTAACGCTCAACGGCGAAGCCGTAATAAACAAGGGAATGGCTCTTTTTCCGCGGAAAATTGGCGGCCGCTATGCCATGCTTTCGCGCCAGGACGGTGAAAATAATCATATCATGTTCTCAGACAATATCCATTTCTGGCAAGAGTCCCAAATCATCCAGGAGCCTGAATATCCTTGGGAATTCATCCAGATCGGCAACTGCGGTTCCCCCCTGGAGACCAATGAAGGCTGGATCGTGCTCACCCACGGTGTCGGGCCCATGCGTCAGTATTGCATCGGCGCCATACTGCTTGATCTTGAAAATCCAACAAAAATCATCGCCCGCCTGGATGAGCCGTTGCTTGCCCCGCATGAGAAAGAGCGCGAGGGATATGTTCCCAATGTTGTTTATTCTTGCGGTGCGATAATTCATAACAACGAGTTGGTCATTCCCTACGCCATGTCCGATATCAATTCCGGCATAGCAACCGTTGTAGTCAGCGAGTTGCTTAACTGTATGCATGCAGT